>PLGF01000085.1 GCA_003138485.1 Verrucomicrobiales bacterium
TTTTCGTTAGGCGGCTACACACAACAACGGCCAAATGATACAATATGGGTGTTTGGAGAAAACTATTCAGCAGGCGTGAACCGGCAAGCCAGTCGGCACTGTCGCACTCGGCTCCTTCGCCAGTAGCGGCGACCGGTTCGACTGAATCGGCTCACGAACTTGTTGTGTTCCCCTACGGCTGTCCGAAATGTCGCACGCACAGCAAATTGGTGGTGCGAGGGGAATGGGAGTTCCTTGAATCGGGAGTGTTTAGCGGAGGGAGACAACATCAGGAACGCAGCGTGCGGTATATGTGTCCTGAGTGCAGGACAACATTTAGGATTAGCCAACAAGACGAATGGAATGAAGCGCCTGGACGCTTCCGTGATGATTCAGATGCCTCTTGGTATTACAAAGGTGTCGGCAGCCTTCACTACTTTGTAGGCGAGTGCAAGAAATGCCACTGCAAACTTGCTCGTTATGTCTTTGATCGCGGGGAGAATGATCCTCGCGTCGAGTGTCGAGCCTGTGGATACCTTGGGAGTGACCTCCGCCAAAGGCAATAAAATGGGATTCAAGCCGCCTAACAAGTCGCCGGNNGTTAGGCCACATTTGACGCGCTATGCCAAAGAAAACACTTACACCATTGCAATGGCTTGCGGTTGCTTTGTTGGCTGGACCACCGTTGGTTTTAGTCATATTCAATGTTGGCCCTGGTCGCTGGATAAATAGGGCGCAAGATTCAGTTATTGGCGGCCATTCCATTAGTCTGAGTTTCTTGGCTGTTCTATCATTGGAGTTTTTATTGATAGCGATAGTTGCTAAAGCGGTGCGATGGCTTACAGGACGGACGATAGTTGAGCTATTCACCAAGAGGAAATCCGATGAGTAAGAAGCTGTGGCCTAANNGTGGCTCAGCTTTTTTCGTTAGCTCAGAAAGCAACCTTGAGTGCCTGGGCCTGACTGTGTTCGTCTCGCAAATGTCCATAGGTTTTCATGCAGAGCGCACCGCCGTCCTGATGACCAAGCCAACGTGAAACGGTCGGGATGTCCACGCCGGATTCAATACAGCGGGTGGCAAACAGATGGCGTAAGTCGTGGTGGGTGATGCGTTTCACCCCGGCCAGCTTCGCGGCACGGTCTATGGATTTTTGGCACTCGAAAACTTGCATCACGGGTTTCTCCGGCAATTCTGCTGAACGCGCCGCACGCATTTTTTCCAGCAATTGCAGTAGGCTGCTGTTGAGCGGAAGCCACCGGGCCTTGCTGTTTTTGGTGACGCGGACATGAAGCAGTCCCTTCTCGAAATCCACGTCGCTCCAAAGAACGTGCCGGGCCTCGTCAATCCGCACGCCGGAGAAGGCCAGAAATCGAAACAGGTTGGCGCAATCCTTTGCCTGTCCCGCGCCGGACGTTTCAATGTGCGAGGCTATCTCTTGAAATTGTGCCTGAGATGGCAAATGCAGTTCCTTCGGTTTCACGCGCCGCCGGTCCACGAACTTGGCTGGATTGTCCACCCGGTAGCCATGTTCCACCGCAATGTCGAAAATTCGGCGCACAATGCCCAATGCGCCGTTAAATCGGGTGGGGCTGTAGTCTTTGCCGTGGCGGGCCGCCCAATCGTTGCAGTCCTTTTGTGAAATTCTGGCAATCTCGCTCGAATATAACTCCGGCCAGGTCTTTTTGAGGGCGATCAGGACTTCCCGCTTGTAGAGCTTGGTGCGTGGCTGGTTGTTGGCATCGTCCTCGATCTCTTTTCTGAAAAACTCGATGATGACCTCGCCCTTGACCGATTGGCCCTTGTTGATGGCCAGCCGCCGGTAATCTTGCAGGAAATCGGACAGCTTGACCTTGGCCACGCTCAACACATGCGTTTCGAGGGATCGGCGAATCAACTTGCCATTGACCCGGACTCTGCCAAAATATGTTCCGCTGGGTCTGTATCGGATGAGATTGGGATACGGTGTTTTGAGCCAGTCAGCGTCGGTTTTGGGTTTGCGCTCGTTGAGCGGTGGTAATGTCGTTTTCATGGCAGAAAAAACATACCATATACAAATTGAGTATGCAAATAGAAAATAGGCTCAAAAAGTGTGGTTGTAAGTAGTTTATGTTAAGATGTTTAGCCAGTTTAGCTCAGTGGTAGAGCAACGGTTTGTAAACCTCTTGCCCGCGTCAAAACGGCGTCGAACCCGGTCATGGCGTTTGCAGAATATAAAACCGTTGCGGAAGTTCTGCGCTCAATGCGTTTGTAACGGTGATGGAGAAATTCCCGCTTGCGCTCAAGATATTGGTCGCCACCGGCGTCCATTGGCCCAACGCCAGGGCCAGATTCGTGCTCGCCAGCACAACATAGGTGACGCCGGATTGACCGTTGATTCCGTCAAATATAAGATTCGCCCCCATCACGCTCACACCCAAAAACACCGGCGCCGGCGCCACCAAGATCGACATCGCGCCGCCGGCAATCGGGACGCCCTGGCTGTTCGTTTCCACCACCGCGGTGGCGAAATCGCCAAGCGCCGTGTAGGTGTGCGACGGATTTCGCGCCGTGCTCGTCGATCCGTCCCCAAAGCTCCAATTCCAATTCGCCACGGGATTGGTGCCGCCATCCACCGCTGCCGCGGTGAAACTGACTGCCAGCGGGACATTGCCTCCGCTCGGATTTGCCGTGGTGGCAATTCCCGCCAAAGTCTTTGTCGGCGCGGTCCCGAATGTCGCGCCCCAGCCGGTCGCGCCCTGCAAATAGTAAACCGTCGCGTGGCCGTCACTGAGGAATACGGTCGAATCATCCGGCGGCGCATCCCCCTCGAAATAGGCGGCTGTCAGGCTGCCGCAGTAGGCAAACGCATAGTCCGCCACGCTCCTCACCCCGCTTGGAACGATGACGGTCGTCAGCGCGCCACAACTTCCGAACGCGGAAAACCCAACGCTTGTCAAGCTCGCCGGAAGAACGATGTTGGTCAGCACATAACAACTCTCAAAGGCCGCCGGCCCAATGGTCGTCAATCCATCCGTCATGGTCACGCTTCCCAAGTTCACGCAATTGAAAAATCCGGAGAACTCGATGTTGGTCACGCTCGCGGGGATCACCACGCTGGTGATCAGGGTTTGTTCGAACGCCTCCAGACCTATGTCCTTGACGCCGTTGGAAATGACGCAATTGCCCCCCAGGCCGCCCGGAAATTCAATGAGGAGGGTTCCATCCTTGCTGTACAACACGCCATTGACGCTGCTAAAGTTTGAATTTCCCGCCGCCACCGTGATCGCCGTCATATTGGCGCAGTCCACGAACGGGACCTGGCCCAGATTGGTCACGCTGGCAGGGAGGATAATGGCTGTCAGGCCGTTGCATTGAGCGAATGCCGCATTTCCAATGCTCGTGACGCTGTTCGGGATGGTGACGTTGGTCAGGAGGCTGCAGCCATAGAACGAGTCATTTCCGATGTTCGTCACGCTGGTCGGAATGGTGATGCCGGCCAGCTTGCAATCCTCGAACGCCGTGTCCCCGATGCTCGTGACGCGGTTGGAAATCGCATACGATGCTTCAAGGTTGCCATCCGGATATTCCACCAGCTCTGTCTGGCTTTTGTTGAACAACACTCCCGCCACGCTCGCGTAGGCCGGGTTGGCCGGGTCCACCGCGATCGCCGGCAGAAAGTTGCAATACAGAAACGCCGCCTCACCGATGCTGGTCACCCCCGCGGGTATCGTCACGTTTGTAAGGTTGCAGCCAAAAAACGCATATTGCCCCAGGTTGGTCAGGCTGGCGGGAATCGGCAGGCTGCTCAGACCGGGACACGAGGAGAACGCATAGTCGCCAAGGCTCGTCACAGCCCCCCGAAACGTCACTTCGCTCAGACTGAAGCAGTCCTCAAAGGTCCCGCTTCCGATGTTGCTGACGCCCTCCGAAATCGTCACCTCGGCCAAAGCCGTGCAGGAACTGAACGCGTACTCCCCGAGGTTCGTCACGCTGTCCGGAATCGTGACGCCCGTCACGGTGCTGATACCGGAGAACGCCTGCGCTCCGATACCCGTCACCGGGAGGCCGGTGATCGTCGAGGGAATATCCACCGTGCCCGCCGGCCCCATGTATCCGGTGATCGTGATGCTCCCCGCGTTGGTGACAAAACTGAAATCGGACGCCGGCGCCGCTATTTGCGTATAAGCGCCCGAGGCCATGTTCGTGACGTTGGCGCTGATGGCAACCATTTGATTGCTAGGCGTCATCCACCCTTTGACTGTCGTGAAACTTACCGTGTGCGGCGCCACCGACAGGCCCAAAACCGTCGCCCCGCCTGGCTGAAGAACCCCGCCGTCCACCTGCCATTGCGCCCCGGCGGCCACCGCTCCAACCGGCAGGATCGTCACCTGCAACGAACCGTCTGGACTCGGCGCGTCCTCCAGCACCGTCGTGAGACCTTCAAAAGTGGAACCCCACCCGCTCGTCCCTGGCAAATAATAAACCGTCGCGTTGTCGCCCAGAAATGCCGAATCCGACACAGGCTCGTTACCCTCGAAATACACGCCGATCAGGCCGCAATAGGCAAACACCCCGTAGGGCAGATTTCCGACGCTTGCGGAAATGGTCACGGCCGCCAGCTTGGGGCAGTCGGCAAACGCAAACACCCCAATGCTCGCGACGCTGTTGGACATCGTCACATTCGTCAGGTTGCCGCAACCTTGAAACGAATCCATCCCGATGCCGGTGACATTGCTGGAAATGATCACGCCGGTCAGTTTGCAGTCCTCGAACGCATAGTCAGCGATGTTCGCCACACTGCTTGGAGTTGTGTAGCCGCCCGTTAAGCCGGGCGGGAATAGGATCAGCGTGGTTTGGCTTTTGTTCAAAACCACGCCGTTGAGAGAGCTAAAGTTCGTATTGCCCGAATCCACGTTGATCGCCGTCAACTGCGTGCAACCTCCGAAGGCCGACGTGGAAATGTAGCTCACGCCCGCGCCCAGCGTCACGTTGGTCAGTCCCGCGCAATCCCCGAACGCACCGTCTTCGAGGCTCGTGACGCTGGCTGGGATCGTCACCCCGCTCAGGCCGTCGCACAAAATGAAGGCGTTCGTCTCAATGGTCATGACCCCGTCCGGTATTGTGTAGCTTCCGTGCAGTCCCGTCGGATATTCCACCAGCGTTGTCTCGTTCTTGTTGAACAACACCCCGTCCACGTTGGTGTAAGACGGGTTTCCCGCCGCCACCGTGATGGCCGGCAGGTTGTAGCAATTGATGAACACCTGCGGCCCGAGGCTCGTCACGCTGGCAGGAATCGTCACGTTGGTCAGGTCGAAGCAGTATCCGAACCCCGTCGCCCCGATGTTGGTCACGCTGTCAGGGATCGTCACGCCGCTCAAGTAGTAGCATGCCGCGAAAGCACTTTGTCCAACGCTGGTCACGTTCCCTGGAATCGTGTAACTCCCGCTCACCCCGGGCGGATACTCCACCAGCGCCGCCCCGCTCTTGTCGAATAATACCCCGCCGGCGCTGCTATACGCCGGGTTGTTGGTCGCCACCGTGAAGGATGTCAGCGTGTCATTGGGCGCGAACACCTGCGCCTGGATGTTCGTGACGCTTTCGGAAATGGCGACGCTCGTGATCCCCTTGTCCTCGAATCCGGAGCCTTGAATCTCCGTCACTGGCAGCCCGCCAAGGGTGGCTGGGATGCTCACCGCCCCGCCCGGCCCCGTGTAGCCCGTAATGATGGCCGTGCCATTATTGGTGATAAAGTCGAATTGCGCCCGCGCTGCCGCTGCGAATGCAAACAGCAACAACAAAAAGAGTCGAGTCGTTTTCATGAGTAATGTGGCCTCGTCAATGGCCGCGTAACCTCCTCAGCTTTCAACGAACCGGTCATTCGGCACATCTTTACCAAAGCCTAATATAAACTATAAGTCAACCCATTCTCAACGGTCGTGCCCTTCCAGGGCTGCGGCAGTGTTGTCGCGCCGTTTGACTCGGCTCCGTTGCTGTGGGATATTTCGGGCGTCTTTGCCAAAAGCAGCCAGTGAACCCGTCCGAGAACAACAGCTTGGAGCCACAGGACGTTTGCCATGTGGTGGAGCACCTTTTTCGTCATGAGGCGGGGAAAATGGTCGCCACCTTGACGGGGATTTTTGGCCTCGAACATCTCACTTTGGCGGAAGACGTGGTGCAGGAAGCGCTGGCGCGGGCGCTGCAGACCTGGCCGTTTTACGGCATTCCCAAGAACCCCGCCGCGTGGATCATGCGGGCTTCGCGAAACCTCGCGCTGGACGCCGTGCGGCGCGAAAAGGTCTTCCGCAACAAGGAACCCGAAATCGCCCGGTTGATGGACCAGGAGAATTCGACGCCTGGGGCGGCCATCTTTGGCGATCATGAAATTGCCGATGACCGATTGCGGTTGATGTTCGTCTGCTCGCATCCGGTGATTCCGGCGGAGGCGCAGGTTGCGCTCGCGTTGAAGACCCTTTGCGGGTTCAGCGTCACGGAAATCAGCCGCGCATTTCTTGCCAACGATGCGGCGATTGCCAAACGGCTGACGCGCGCGAAACAAAGAATCCGCGAGGCGGGGATTCAATTCGAGATACCCGCCGGCGCGGACCTGACCGGGCGGTTCGATGGCGTTTTGCAAACGCTCTACCTTCTCTTCAACGAAGGCTACAAGGCGTCGAGCGGCGACAAACTGGTTCGCGAAGACATTTGTTCCGAGGCCATCCGCCTGACGACCTTGCTGGCGGAACATCCGGCCGGCAATCAACCCAGGACGCATGCGCTGCTGGCGTTGATGTTGTTGAACGCGGCGCGCCTCCCGGCCCGCTTGGATGACGGGGGCAACCTGCTTCGTCTTCAGGAACAGGACCGGACCCGCTGGAACCAGCCGATGATTGCCCGGGGCATGTTTCATTTCGCGCTATCCGCTCAAGGCGATGACTTCACGGCGTATCATCTCCAGGCTGGCGTTGCCGTTTGTCACTGTGCGGCGAAGGACTATGCCTCCACCGACTGGCGGCAAATCCTCTCACTCTATGACCGGCTGGCGGCGTTGGATGATTCGCCGATCGTCGCGTTGAACCGCGCCGTGGCGCTGGCCGAAGTGGAAGGGCCGCGGGCGGGCCTGGAGGCGGTCGGCGCGATTTATAACCGGCAATCTCTGGAGTCCTATTATCTGCTCCACTCCGTGCTCGGCGAATTCGAGTCGCGGCTGGGTCGCGCGCGGTCCGCCGCGGGTCACTTTCGAAATGCCCTTCAACTGGCCGAGGTCAATTCCGAAAAAGCATTCCTGGTGAGAAGAATTCAAACCTGCGAGCAAGAGATTCCCCCCGCCAATGAGAGGGTCCCCGTTGGTCAGGAAAAAGTTCCGATGGATGTCCTGAACGCACCCGCCCGTTCGTCATATCTCTGACGGGCAAAACAACATCACGAGAGACAAAACATAACGAAAGACAAAATATGAGCACATCAAAGATAAACGGATACATGCTGATGTTCCGCGGCACAGATTGGCACCAAGGCCTCTCGCCGGAGGAACTACAACAACTCGCCGGCCAAATGATGGCTTGGTTCAAGCGGTTGACTGAGGAGGGCAAGGCCATTGGCGGAAATCCGCTGGACCGCGAGGGTATTATTGTATCGTCAAGAAACGGCCGGGTGGTCGCTGACGGGCCATTCGCTGAATCCAAGGAAGCCATTGGCGGCTATTTCCTGCTGGAAGTCGGCGGCCTCGACGAGGCCGTGGCCATCGCCAGGGAGTGTCCGCTTCTGGCACATGGCTTGAAGGTCGAAGTCCGGGCGGTTTTGGACGAGTGTCCGCTGTGCGCGGAGGCTGCCGCGCAATCACAGCCCAAAACGCAAGAGTTCGCCGCGGCGCTGTCCTGAAATGGCCCAATTGCATGCCCCGCATGAATGCGGGCAGTCCGGAGCGCCGACTCGCAGCCGGCTTTAAGGCTGGGAAGCCGCTGAAGGCCGATTGGAGATCGGCGCTCCGTACCCATGAGCTAGGTTAGCGATTATGAAACGCGCCGGTAACTCTCGATGGAAGCCTTGGGCCTGCTTTCTGCTGGCATTCGGGCCGCTGCTTCGCGGCCAAATGACAGATGTGTTGACTTATCACAACGACAACAGCCGCACGGGGCAGGCGCCGCACGAGGAGGTCCTCACGCCGGCGAACGTCGTCACGAACCACTTTGGACTGCTCCGCACGCTGGCGGTGGACGGGAACGTGGACGCCGAGCCGCTTTATGCGGCGGGAGTGGTGATTCCGGGGGCCGGCCAGCACAATGTGCTGATCGTGGCCACCGAACATGACTCGGTCTATGCGTTCAACGCCGACGGCACAAATCTTTATTGGAAAGTCTCGATGCTGGCTTCGGGCGAAGAGCCTTCCGACCCGCGCAGTTGCGATCAGGTGACACCCGAGATTGGGATTACGGCGACGCCGGTGATCGACCGTCAAGCCGGGTCGAATGGAACGACCTTCGTGGTGGCGATGAGCAAGAAGGGAACGACCTACTTTCAGCGCGTTCATGCTCTGGACCTGGCGACAGGGGCAGACCTGGTCACGCCGGTGGACGTGGCGGCAACTTATCCCGGCACGGGCGATGGCTGGAATGGCGCGGGTTCTGTTGTATTTGCCCCGGAGCAATACAAGGAACGTTGCGGGCTGCTGTTGTTGAATGGCGTGCTTTACACCGCCTGGGCGTCGCACTGCGACAATCGGCCCTACACCGGGTGGGTGATCGGTTACGACGAGCAAACGCTCAACCAGACCAGCATCCTGAACATCACGCCCAATGGGAACGAAGGAGCGTTCTGGGGTGCGGGCGCCGGGATGGCTGCGGATGGCGAAGGCAACATCTACGCCCTGGCTGGAAACGGGACTTTTGACACGAATCTGGTCAACGGCTTTCCCAGCAATGGCGACTTTGGAAATTCGTTTCTCAAATTCTCCACCGCGGGAAACACGCTCGCCGTGGCGGATTACTTTTGCATGTCCAACGCGGTGGCGGAAAACGGCATGGACGAGGACCTGGGATCGGGCGGGGCGCTGCTGTTGCCGGACATGATGGACGCGGGCAACAACCTGCGGCAGCTTGCGGTGGGTGCGGGGAAGGACTCGATTCTCTACATCGTGGAGAGAAACAACATGGGCCATTTTGACGCCGACACAAACGCGATTTGGCAACAGGCCGATGGCGCGGTGTCGGGCGGCCTTTGGAGCATGGGGGCGTATTGGAACGGTTTTCTCTATTATGGCGGGGTGGGCGATTACGTGAAGGCTTTTCCATTCCAGGATGCTCTGCTGGGAGCGATGTCATCTGAGACGCCGGAGACCTTTGGCTATCCGGGAGCAACGCCGGGCGTATCGGCTAACGGAACCAACGCCGGGATTGTTTGGGCGACGGAAAACACTTCGCCGGCGATTTTGCACGCCTTCAATGCAACCAACCTGGCCAACGAGCTGTACAACAGCAGCCAGGCCGGCTCCCGCGACCAGTTTGGCGCTGGGAACAAATTCATCACTCCGATGATCGCCAGTGCGCGCGTCTATGTCGGCACCACGAGCGGCGTGGGAGTATTCGGCTTATTCGATGACTCGACCTTGACGCCGTTGCAGGGGTGGCGCGACACGAATTTTGGCAATCCGTCCAATGTCGGAGCCGGAGCCAACGGAGCCAGCCCCGCGGGAGACGGCATCCCGAATCTGATCAAGTACGCGCTGGGGCTGAATCCCCTGGCTGTGGCGTCGCCGAATCAACTTCCCTCCGGCGGTTTGCAGCCGGATGGTGGAATCATCTATCTGACGCTGACGGTGAGCCGGGCCGCCATTGTGCCGGACGTGCATTACGTGGTGGAGGTTTCCGGCGATTTGATCAATTGGCAATCAGGCGCCCCGGCCACGGTGACATTGACCAATTCACCCACCCAACTGGTGGTGCGGGACACCGTGGCGTTCGGAGCCGCGGCGGAGCGATTCATCCGTCTGGTGGTGACCAATCCCTGACTTTGTTCACGCCTCCTTACTTGCGCGGGCCGGAAACTTCGCGGTCGCAAAGACCTTCGAGGACCAGTTGTCCGGCTGGTTCATCAAACCGGACACTGGGTCTGCCCATGCGGAATCCGCGAAGTTGAAGCCCATCACCAAAACCTCGACATCGACTCGCTGGAGCTGCATACTTCCTTCACAATTTATGAGTGAGACACTTGATGTGAAACCCGCCCTTCTGGAGCCGCTTGAAACCGCCGTCGTGCCCGCCACCTCGGCCCCGCTCGTCATCCGGGATTTGGCCGGCAAAGTTTCAGGGGTGAAATTCTCGATGATCTTTGGCGAATTCAAGGACCGGTTCTTCGACAAAACCGAAAACCCGACGCCGCAAGTCTCCTATCGCAAATACAGGCTGCTTCGCATCTCGCCCGACGGCCCCATTATAGCCGAACTGGGCGGCGAAGCCAAAATCGAAGGCACCGTGACCGCCGCCCTTGCGCTTCTGCGCCTCCAGGGAACCGGCCAGGCGGGATTCCTGCAAACCAACGGCTACGCCAACATCTTCTACGCGCGGGACAAAAACGGCGCGCTCTGCGCGCTGCGCGTCGGATGGTCCGATGGCGGCTGGGTCATTGATGCCATTTCCGTGCGGGACCCCCTGGCGTGGAACGGAAAACACGAGGTTTTTTGTCCGGTTCCGAAAACGGAAGCATGACTAATTCCTAAGTACCAATGACGAAAGAATGACGAAGTCCTGACCCAATCAGATTCGAGCGGCCATTTCGACATTGAATCATTTGGGATCAGGACCGGAGCCGGACCACGACGCCGACGAAACGCCACTTCTGACGGAACTGGTCGTACGACATCCGCTCCAAACCCGTCAGCGGATCTCCCACGACCACTTCTGCATCAGTGACTTCGAGAACGGTGACGAAGTGGTCCACCAGGAAACCGAATTTGATGACAGCCAAGGTCAGGCCGGCTTTGCGCAATTCGGAAAGATCTTTAAATAGGGTTTGGGCAGGCGTGAAGACCAGTATCCGGGCGCCGCGCCAGCCAGGGCGAACGCGGCGGCGGCCATCGCGCCGAACCAAAGATTCATCGGCCCATAGCGTAAGCGAAAGCAGCAGGAAGGGAACAAGAAAAGGAATCCTTCAACCATGTCAACTCCCCAAAGGCCGGGTTTCGCGGATGGCCTGGCGCGAGCCTGAACTGTTTTTCATTTTCCCGCTTGACGGAGGAAACTCAAAATACTAATTTAGTTTCCATAGATGCAACGAAAAGCAACATTGCGGACGACACCGGCCAAAGATCAGCCTTTGGCGGATCCCGTGCGCTCCCGCATCGTCGAGGGCGCCAGCCAGCGCTTTTTCACGCACGGCTTTCGTGGTGTGACCATGGACGACCTGGCGGAGGAACTGGGCATGAGCAAACGGACGCTGTATTCGCGTTTTGATACCAAGCTCCAGTTGTTGGACTCGGTGCTGGAGAACAAATTTCGCCGCGCCCGGGAGGATATGTCGGGCATACTGGCGGCCCGGCAGGATTTTCCAGAGACTTTGCGGCAGACCCTGGCTTGCGTCCAACGGCATACGTCAGAGATCCAACCGCCGTTTACCAGGGACATGAGGCAGGAAGGGCCGGAAGTGTTTCAAAAAGTGGAGCGGCTTCGTCGCGCCGCCATCCAGGAGCACTTTGGCGAATTGATGTTGCGGGGACGCCGCGCAGGTTTCATTCGCAAGGATGTCCCCGCCCCGATCATCATTGAAATTCTGCTTGCAGCCGTCCAGGCGATCGTGAACCCGGCGCGAATGGACGAACTGGGCCTGACGCCCAAAGCAGGCTGCGGCGTGATCACCAAGATCGTGCTGGAAGGGGCCATCGATCCGGCTGCTAGAGCGCATCTGAAATGCTTATCCGAAAAATGAAACCATCCACTATTGCTTTTATTTTAACCTCATTGACAATCTTGACTGCCTGCAATCCCTCGCATCCCAATTACGTGCAGGGCTATGTCGAGGGCGACTTCGTCTATGTGGCCTCCCCGCAATCGGGCGCCCTCCAAACGCTGGCCGTCAGCCGCGGCGCCATCGTCAAGGCTGGCGATCCTTTGTTTTCTTTGGAACTGTCGCCGGAAAAGGACACTCTGGAACAGGCGGAGCGCCGCTTGAGCGAGGGCCGCGCGAACCTGGCGGACGCGCGCAAAGGCAAGCGTGAACCGGAAATTCATTCGCTCGAGGCCCAAATCAAACAGACGCGCGCAGCGTTGGATTACAGCGCCGCCGAATTGGAACGCCAGGAAAAGCTCAGCCGCGTGCCAGGCGCCAGCTCGGCCGACGACCTGGACAAGGCCCGCGCAACGCATGACGAGGACGCGGCCCGCCTGGCACAAATGGAGGCTGATTTGGAAACGGCGCGTTTGGGCGCGCGCGACGATGTCGTGGCAGCCTTGGAGGCAAACTTGCGGGCGCTTGAGGCAGTACAAGCGCGCTCACAATGGGAACTGGGTCAGAAGCGTCAAGCCGCACCGCAAGCAGGCGTCGTCTTTGACACGCTATATCGCCAGGGCGAATGGGTCGAAGCGGGCCGGCCGGTCGTGGCGCTCCTGCCGCCGCAGAACATCAAGGTCCGCGCCTTTGTGCCGGAATCTCTCGTTGGCGCGCTGCATCAAGGCGACCACATGACGGTCCACGTGGACGGCGTCACCAATTCCATCACCGGGACAATCAGCTTTATTTCGCCGCAAGCCGAATACACACCGCCGGTGATTTACAGCGACGAAAACCGCGGAAAACTGGTGTTTATGATCGAAGCGGTATTCGATCCGGAGACAGCCGCCCAACTCCATCCAGGTCAGCCTGTGGAAGTGAAATTGCCCCTGTAGTTATGCCGGAAGAGTTTTCCATCGATGTACGCGGGATGACCAAGCGGTTCGGCTCCTTGACGGCTGTTGATCATGTGGACTTGCGGGTCAAGACCGGTGAGATTTGCGGTTTTCTCGGCCCCAACGGCAGCGGCAAAACCACCTTCATCCGCATGTTATGCGGCTTATTGAAGGCGGACGAGGGCAGCGGCCAGTGTCTCGGGCTGGACGTGGTCACCGAGAGTGAGTCGATCAAACGGCAGGTCGGCTATATGACGCAGCGCTTCAGTTTTTGGGAAGATCTGACGATCCGGGAGAACCTCGATTTCGTCGCGCGCTTGTATTCGATGCCCAACCGCCGGGATGCGGTGCGTCAGAGTCTGGAGCGGTTGGGATTGCAGGACAGGAGAAACCAATTGGCAGGCACTCTCTCGGGCGGCTGGAAGCAACGCCTGGCCCTGGCCGCCTGTTTGATTCACCAGCCTAAATTGCTGCTCTTGGATGAGCCGACCGCCGGTGTTGATCCCAAGGCGCGGCGCGAGTTTTGGGAGGAAATCCATCAACTGGCGTCGCAAGGGTTGACCTTTCTCATCGCCACTCACTACATGGACGAAGCTGAACGATGCCATCGTCTGGCCTTCATCATGAAAGGGCGATTGCTGGCCCGCGGCGATGTCGCGGAAGTGGTTGCGCAAGGGCATCTGACAACCTGGACAGTAAGAGGACCCAAGTTGCTTGAATTGGCGAACCAACTGCGCCGGTGCAACGGAGTGGAACAAGCGGTGCCCTTTGGCGACACCCTGCATGTCAGCGGATCGGATGCAGCGGTGCTGGAGGCAGCCATCGCGCCATTTCAGTCTCCGCCTTACGAATGGCGTCCCACCGAGTCAGGATTGGAGGATATTTTTATCCACCTCATGGAACAAACCCATACTCAGGATGCAGTCGCATGAAACGGAGATTTTCCATAGCGAGATTTTGGGCGGTGGTGGCCAAGGAGTTCATCCAGATGCGGCGCGACCGGGTGACATTCGCCATGATGATCGGCATTCCCCTTCTACAAGTAATCCTCTTTGGTTATGCCATCAACGCCGACCCCAAACACCTCCCCGCGGCCGTTGTGCTTGCCGATGACGGTCCGCAAGCCCGCTCTCTGCTTTACGGATTGGAAAACAGCCGCTACTTCGAATTCGTGCGTCAATATCGGACCGAGGAACAAGCCCGCCAGGCCCTGGCGGCTGGCGCCGTGCAGTTTGTCATTAACGTTCCGCAAAACTTCAGCCGCGATTTGTTGCGCGGCAAACGGCCGGCCGTGTTGGTGGAGGCCGACGCCACCGATCCCGGAACGACCGGCATTGCGCTGGGCAATCTGCCGACGATATTGACGAGCGCCCTGCGAAACGATCTGAAAGGGCCTCTGGCATTTCTGGCGGCGACGGATTCGCCCATCGACCTGCGCATTCACGCCCTTTACAACCCGGAATCCATTACCCAATACAATATTGTGCCCGGTTTGGTTGGAGTCATCCTCACATTGACCATGGTCCTCATCACCGGCCTGGCGATGACCCGTGAACGCGAGACCGGCACGATGGAAAACCTTCTCGCCATGCCCGCCCGTCCGCTGGAGGTGCTGACGGGGAAGATCATTCCCTACATTCTCGTCGGTTACCTCCAAATTGGCATCCTGTTGGTGGCGGCGCGCTTTCTGTTCCATGTGCCGATGCTGGGCAGCGTGCCGCTATTGTTGGCCATAGCCCTGCTTTTCATCGCGGCCAATCTCGCCATGGGCGTGACGTTCTCCACCATCGCCTCGAATCAGCGGGAAGCGGTGCAAATGGGCATCTTTTTCTTTCTGCCCAATATTCTGCTTTCGGGCTTCGCGTTCCCCTTTCGCGGCATGCCGGTGTGGGCCCAGAACATCGCCGAGGTCTTGCCGCTCACGCATTTCTTGCGGATCGTTCGCGGTATTCTGCTCAAAGGAAACGGTCTGCACGAGGCACTGAACGAGTTGTGGCCCATCGCGCTTTTTGCCGCGGTGGTTCTGTCCATTGGGGTCAAACGCTATCGTCAAACACTCGATTGAGCTATGAAAGTCACTCGACATCTCCTCTGCGGCGCCGCTGCCGCCCTGCTTGCAAGCTCCTGCGCCGTCGGACCAAACTATCAGAAGCCGTCCACTTCCACACTAACGCCGCCCGCATGGAGTTGGGAACCCGCCGTCCCGCGCGACGCCGCGCCCAAAGGGCCTTGGTGGCAAATCTTCCACGACACCACCCTCGATGAATTGGAAACCAACGCCCTGGCTGACAGTCCCACATTGCGCGCCGCCGTCGCGCGCGTGGATCGCGCCCGCGCAACGGCGCGATTAAGCCGCAGCCAGTTTTTCCCCCAGCTTTCGCTCGACCCGGTTTACGAATATCAACAGTCCTCCGGCCACCTGCCCACGCCGATTCCCTTTCACATACCGCAAGCCAGGTATCAAACCTTTAGCGTGCCACTGGATTTGAGCTATGAAGTCGATCTTTGGGGAAGGGTGCGCCGGGGTTTTGAAAGCGCCGGGGCGGATGCCCAGGCCAGCGCCGCGGACTATCAAAGCGTGCTTTTAACAATGACGGCGGATGTGGCGGTCGATTACTTCTTGCTCCGCTCGCTCGACGGACAGGTGGTGGCGTTGCGGGACACCGTGGCCACGCGCCAAGACTCGGCCCGGCTGTTGCGCGCAAGATTCCAAGCTGGCGCCCTCGCCGAATTGGACGCCGTCCAGGCCGAAACAGAGTTGGCGGCGTCGCAATCGGACCTCGTCGATGCGATCCGGCAACGGGCGGAAACCCTGCACGCTTTGGCGTTGCTCTGCGGGAAGTCCGCAAGCTCATTTTCGCTTCAAGCGCAACCACTTCCCGGTCCTCCGCCACTGGTGCCGGCGGACCTGCCCGCCAACGTGCTGGAACGCCGTCCGGACATCGCCTCCGCGGAACGGACGCTTGCCTCCCGCAACGCCCAGATCGGCGTCGCGCAAGCGGCTTATTTTCCCGCGATTAGTTTGACTGGCCAGGGGGGCTTTCTCAGCGCGTCGGCGGACAAACTGTTCACGGGCGAGAGCCTCGTTTGGTCGATCGGCCCCAGCGTAAGCCTGCCCGTGTTCACAGGCGGACGAACCAAGG
Source organism: Verrucomicrobiales bacterium (assembly GCA_003138485.1). Lineage (GTDB taxonomy): Bacteria > Verrucomicrobiota > Verrucomicrobiia > Limisphaerales > Palsa-1400 > PLGF01. The sequence continues at coordinate 15,975 of PLGF01000085.1, forward strand.
CCGATGTCAAGCAAGCCAGAGCCGCCTCTGATGAAGCTGTCGCGAATTACCGTGAAACAGTCCTCACGGCAATCAAGGAAGTGGAAGACTCGTTGACGCAAATCCAGAATCGCGAAGAACAGGCCGCCGCCGTGGATCGGGCGGTGAATTCCGCGCGCAGGCAAGTCGAGTTGGCCAACGCCCGTTACGCGGGCGGCGCCAGCACGTATTTGCCCGTCACTGACGCCGAACGCGCCTTGCGCCAGGAACAATTGCAGCAGGCGCAATTGCGGGGCGAGCGCTACGCCGCCAGCGTGCGCCTGATTAAGGCCCTTGGTGGCGGCTGGGGGCCAAACCTCGATCTCAAACGCGGCAATTAGAAGAAAGTAACGGGGTCGCTTCGTGGTATTGTCATATTTCAAGGCGCCTTGCCTTGCCGATATGGCGGCCGGACTGCATGCCAAATGCGAGAAACATGTTGCGTAATGCAAGTGTTGTGGTATTGTGGTTGCAGTGGCTGGGGGCGATTTGTTTTTTTGGCAGGCTGCGGACCGGGGTTTGAACCACGCCATGCCCCGCTTGTCGCGGCTGTTGATCCGCCTTCGCGCTATGCGCTACGGCGCGACAAGTCCGCCTTGCGCGGAGCGCCGGCCCCGTTTCCGGCTCTGGCGTCAAGGTCGGTCAAGGTCAGTCAAGGTAAACAGGGTCATGTTTCGCGGGGTTTCCGCGCCGGGTGCCGGATTCATACACCCTTATGCACATTGATTTGGGGCGGCGCGGCGCCAACGCGAAGCGTCATTCGATGATTTGTTCACCCACGTGCGAGCGTCTTCCCAAGAATCTGTTCACTTCTGCGCCTTCCCGGCAGATGGATTTAAAGTGAAACGAATATTTCAAATTGTTCCACGTGGAACACGTCCGTTCCCTCGGAGAGAGGCGGATTGAAAGGCGGCCGGCATGATTTGAATGTCGAGCTGACTTGCATCGGCTGGCGCAGAGGGCCCCAGAGAAGGGTGCTTTCAAGGTCTGCCGGCCTGGAGGCGGTTGAGATACAAACGGGCCTCCAACTCCAATGGCCGTGGCGGTTTGAGCGCCAGTAACATCTGATATTGGCGGATGGCCTCGTTCGGACGCCCCAGATTCGCCCAGGCGCAGCCCACGTCGAACTGCGTGGCGGCGTCGTCTGGGATCAGCCCCAGCGCCGCCCGTCCAGCATCCAGGGCCTCCGGGTACTTCCCCAGTCGCATCGCCAGTTGGCAGGCGAGTTGGGCGCTCTGGTCGTTCTCCGGCTCGAGCGTCATGGCGCGTTGGGCCAGGACAAAGGCCTCGTTGGTTTGGCCCAGATCATCGAGGTACGAGGCCAGGTATCTCATGATCTCGCCGCTGTCCGGGTCCGCCCGCAAAGCGCGCCGCAAACTTTCAACGGCCGCCGCCGCCCTGTGCTGCCGGTCCAGCAGCATCGCGTCAAGAATCAACCCGGTTTCGTTTGCCGGATCGTCGGCCAGCACCCGGTCCACCGCCCGCCGGGCCGCGCGATCGTCATTCCCGTCATAAACTTCCCCCATGGCGGCCGACACTTCGGTTGACAGAGACCGCGGCTGTATCCAAAAGGAGGCATAGACGTTGCCCAGCCAGAGCAACAGCGCCACGCTCAAGACCGCCCGCGCGCCCCGGCCCCGCCGCCTCCATAAATCCAGGCCCAGAACGCCAAAAACACAAAACGGCAGCAGCGCGGGCAATCCGTAAAAGCATTTGCCCTGCGCATAAAACGGGAGCTTCAAGCTCATGAAAAAAATGGCAAATATCGCGGAGCCAGCCGCGCCCGCCAGCAGCAGGAACGCCAGGTCCGGCTCCCTCAGGCACCGCGCCACGGCGGCCGCCAACCCGGTCAGCGCCAGCGCCGCCGGCGCCAAAGCCAGCAAAAAGCCCGCCTCCATCAAGGGCCAATTCCACGGGGGAAAACTGGCCGGCGCCACCCGCCCGCCCGCCATGCCGTCTCCCCATAATGTGGTGTAGAAGCAATCCCAAAAACTGTGAAACCCGCTGAACAAGGGCGCTGTGAACGCGCGGCCAAAAGAGAAGAAATACGCGGGGGTGTGATAGCCCGGCTGCTGCCACCAGCCAGCCGTCACGCGCGCGTCCCAATTGCCAGCCAGCGGACTTCCAAAATCCCGCCACACCTCCGCATAGCGCCAGCCTGCCACCAGCACCAGGAAAAGGGCCGTCACGCCCACGCTTCGCACCCAGAAGCCCGGGGTAGTCTGGCGTTCCTGAATCAACTTTCCCGCCAGCACCGCGAAAATCGCGGGCAGGAAAACCACCGCCGACGCCTTGGCCAGCAACGCCAGGCCCAGCGCGCAACCCAATCCGGTGTGCAGCCCCGGCGAAGGCGGCGGCGCGCGCAGTATGCGCAAACAAAGATAAAACGCCGCGCTCACCAGCGCCGCCGCGAGCGTTTCGTTGGTCGTGTAATGCGAAAGGCAAATCTCCGCCGGCAGAAACGCCGCCAGCAGCGTTCCGACCATCTGTTTCTTCCATTGCCCTGGGAAGATCAGCCGCAAACTGGCCCAGATCAGCGCGACATTGACGGCGCATACCAGCGCCGCCACGCCGCGCAGCATGAGGAGTCCCTCCGGCTGGGAAACCCGCAGGCCGCCAGCCCCCAGCAAACAGGCGCACAAGACATAGTACAACGGCGCTTGAAACATTTCCCATCCCTCAGTCGCCGCGGGCAGGGCGTGATGCTCTTGAATGTAGGTGATATATTGGAGGTGGCTGGAGGCGTCGAAACCGATGTTCATCGGCAGCAAGGGCGCGTTGTGCAGGAACAGCAGCGCCCAAAGCGCCGCCGCTCCAACCACAAGCCAGCGCCGGAGATGGCGTCCGCCGCCACCCTCCGCCCGCGCCATCCCATGCTCCAAAGCGCCTGCCAGCAGAGTGGCGATCAGCAGAAGCAGACTCAACTGCGGCCAGCATTTCCGCAGAGCCGCGCCGGTTCCTTCCAGTCCGTGCAATTCGTTGCCCTCGCCAAACTCCGCGCTGGCTGACGCCAGCCGAGCCAGATGCCAGTGAGAGCCTCCCACCGAAACGCTCCACTCTGGGTCTGTCTCCACCGCGGCGCCCCCGATCTCCAGCCGGAGGCTCAACGCGGGAGGCCCGTTGTCATTCGACACCGTCGCCGTAATCGTATTGGTTCCCGCGCGGAGATAGGGGGCGGCATCGAGCCGGGAAACGTCTTTCCAGTTTTTCCCCGCCCCGCCCGTCTGGGGAAGCGCCGCGCCGTTGATGGATAATCCGGAGTGCCGGAAAGCGCGCCAGGATAGTTCGGCCCGCCCAGGAGGAACGGCCAGGACGAATTGACGCTCGAAGTCAGCCGACACGGTCCGGCGCCGGTAGATTGCCGCCTCCGGCGGCGATGGATAGACAATCCAGGCGGCCCGCCCGGGCGGCAGCAGTGGAATTTCCGGGTCCCGCCCACCCTTCCAGCAAACCCATCCCGCCGCCGCCAGCACGGACAGAGCCAGCAACCGGCGGGAGCCTTTCCGCCAATCCCAGGAGCGCAGATCGAGTAACGCAGGTCGCCGCATGACTCAGTCAATAATTCAAAAAATCCCGGAAGGCAGACAACGCGATCAACGGTCCTGCAAGCTGTGAACCCATTGAATGGCCTGCTGGAGCAATTGCGTGCCGTCTTCGAGCTTGAGCTTCTCCTTGATCCGGGCGCGATAGGATTCGACCGTCTTGATTCCCAGATGCAATTCCGCCGCGATGCGCCGGGTGCCCTGGCCCCGCCCGATCAGTTGGAAGACCTCCAACTCCCGGTCCGTCAGCCGCTCGATGGGAGATTTCTGGTCTTGGGCGCGGCCCACCACCATCTTATGCACCATGCGCGCCGCCATTTTTTCGCTGATATAGATTTGGCCCGCCATTACCTGGCGGATGGCCAGCAGAATCTTCTTGGTCGCCTCCTGCTTGGTGATGTAGCCCCTGGCGCCGGCCCTTAACACACGCTCGGCGTAGAGCGATTCGTCGTGCATCGAGAGCACCAGCACCGGCAGGGCCGGACGCCGCGCCTGCAAGTCTTTGACCAGTTCCAGCCCATGCGTGCTCTTGAGCGATATATCCGCGATGACAATGTCCGGGTTGCTTGCTTCTATCTTCGCCAGCGCTTCATGGGTGTCTTCCGCCTCTCCGCAGACGGTCAGATCATTCTCCCGCTGAATCAACTGCGTCAGCCATTCGCGCACCAGGGGATGATCATCGACCAGGAAGACGGTGTGCCTGGCCGGCTCAGGTTTAATTTGGGAGGTCATGTTCTTCGTTTACCAAAATGCTGACGCAAATGGAATCATTTAATCGCCTCCGGCGGCGCCGGACGCCACCGAATGCCCCTGCGCCGCCGGACTGGCGTCCTTGACAGCGGCAGGCCCGTTATGAAACGAACAAAGCACGATGGTTCCCCCGGTCGCTCCGCGCCGGATGTCCAGCGACGCCCCGATCATCTTGGCGCGGTAGTTCATGATATGGAGGCCCATGCCCGAAGTGCTTTCCAGCTCGCCCGGAATACCCACCCCATCATCTTTGACCGTCAGAATCACTTCGTCCTCGACCGCCCCCAAGCTGATCGAGATGTTGCGGCAACGCGCGTGCTTGACCGCGTTGTTGATCGCTTCCTGGGCGATGCGGTAAAGGTTGCCGCCGGCCGATTCGTCATATATAAGGACCTGGTCCTCGCATGCGAAATGGCAGGCCACGTCTCCCCGGGACCGCACCGTTTCGGCCAGTTCCTCCAACGCGGACGCCAGGCCGTCCAGCTCCAGGCGGACCGGGTAAAGGCCGCGCGCCAGGCGCCGCGCCTGCGAAATGCCTTCGTTGACCATTTCGGCGATGACTTCCGCCTGGGCGGCCTCGGGCAATTTGTGGCGCTCCAGTTTCTCGCGCAGCAATTCAGCCGCGAAGCCGATGCTCACCAGGTGCTGGCACAGGCTGTCATGCAAATCCTGCCCGATCCGCCGCTGTTCCCGGTCGCTGATCTCGGCCACCTGCTTCTCCATCAGCTTGCGCGCGCTCATGTCCGTATAGACCACCACCCCGCCCTGGATGCGGCCCCGCTCGTCCAACAGCGGACGGCCCGTCGCGCTCAGCCAGATTCCCTCCGAGGATTCCCCCTGGCGCAAATAAACTTCCGCTCCATCCACCACCTCGCCGCGGATGGCCCGCGCCAACGGATGCTCCCGCGTCGTGTAAGCCGCCAAAGTATCGGGCAGATACGTGTGGTAATGACCGTCCGCCGCCCCCGGCGCCAGAGCGCCCAGGCCCGCCTGCACCAACCGGCTCGCCGCCGGATTGAACAGAAGGATTTTCCCCTGCGCGTCGGCCACGATCACGCCGTCGCCCATGCTGTTAAGAATCGACTGGAGGATGCGGGTCTGTTGGCGCAAGGCGGCCTCCGAGCGCGCCAGTTCCACGGCGCGCTGCCGCGCGGCGGCGCTCCGTTCGGCCACCCGCTCCTCAAGCGTGTCGTTGAGCAGCCGCGCCTCCTTTTGCGCCACGGCCCGTTCCAACACCTCCTTCTGCAAAGCGTCATTGGCCTGCGCCAGCTCCCGCGTGCGCTCCCGCACCCGCGTTTCCAGCCCCTCCTGCGCCCGCCGCAACGCCTGCTCCACCCGCTTGCGCTCCGCAACTTCCGCCGTCAGCACCGCCAGGATGACGTACGTCCCCAGGCGCTGCGCCGTGTTCCACAGCAACAGCCGATGATTGTCAATCGAACCGGGTTCCCAGTACTTCGCTCCAAACCAGATGGCGGCCGAGACCACGGCGATGCCGATGCCGGGCCAGCGTCCCGCGAACCACGCGACCATGCAAATCGGGATGAGGTAAAACACCATCAGCGCGACCATCGGCCCCGTCACGTAATCCAATTCCCCGATGTAGAGCACCAACACCAATCCCATCAACACCAGCGTGGCGCGGGACCTGCGATTGAGATACTCGATGATCTTCACTGTATCCGCCTCAAGGTTATTCCCAACATAAGACCAACCCGCGCCCCCTTGCAAGGCTCATCGGATCGCACCCCAATTTTTGAACACGCCCGACTCTCCTGCGGAGCCGTTCCATTTCCCCAAGAACCTCCCTGTCGAGCCGTATGCCTGGCATCGCTCAAAAACTTCCAACCCCTGAGTTGCATGTCCTTGATTATCAATGCACTCAAGCTCGCGTGGCCTGCGGGAGAACTCCAGCCCCCGCGCTATTTATCATGCACAAGGGTGCATAGGCCCCTGCATAAACCGCCGAAAACTCCGCGCCGCAGGGCGGAAAACCCTCACCGCCGTCAATTTAAGGCGCGAATAGGCGCGAACAGCCAGCCAAAACCCCGGTTTGATAACTTGCCAGAACTTGCCAGAGGGTGAAATTCCGGAACACCAGCCCAACACGGCAAAACAGCCCATCTCGCGCAGAGCCGCACGCAGGGAGCCGCAGAGGAATAGTCTTAACCACGGATTTTCCCAATGAATCCCCTCATCATGGTTCATTCAACGTGTTCAAGAAACCGTAAATCGCCTTCGAGAAATCCCAAGTTACGAACTATCGACGGCTGCTGGCTATGTCGCTTGTTTGACGCATGGGACTGCCAATCAATGACTTGCAAGCCATTTCCCGCCCGCAAAATCGAATGGCACAACTCATGCGATGAATCCTTATGACTGCGGTCAACTGCAGTCAGCATTATGAAAAAAACATCTATGATTAAGCACCAGCAGATTTGTCGCCTGGCCGTGGCCGCTATCGCCGTCCTCTCCCTGGGGCTGGCCGAAGCGCCCGCACAGGTGTATGTCGCGCCGGTTCGTCAGGCCGATTCGAGCAAGGATACCGGCCTTTATCTCAACGGCGATCTTGGCACTTCCTTGATGCCGAACTTCAAAAGCCCGCGATTCGGTTTTCCGGGCAACTTTTCCGCGGATACAGGCGTCCGTTTCGGCGTCGAGCCGGGCTATAACTTCCTGTCCACCTCCGCGCTCACGCTTGGAGGCGAGTTTGAAACAGGCGTCATCTATAATCGTCTCTCATCCATAACGGAGGCAGGCTCGCCGATTTCTTTGCACGGCTCCTATTATCAAGTGCCGCTGCTGGGCAACCTGGTGCTCAAGCTGCACACCAGCTCCCGGTTTACGCCGTACATTGGCGTTGGCGGCGGCGGCGACTATTCCGAGGCCAAAATTCATCGGCCGGGATTTTACGGCTACGACCGCAAAGATGAAAGGGTGGACCCCGCAGCGCAAGGCAAGGCGGGCGTCCTATTCCGAATCAACCGCGCCACCGAAGTGGGTCTGGGCTACAAGTTCCTGGCCGACTTCCCCGATCACGGTCGCTACGTCGCAACACATTCCATCTCGGCCGACGTGTCGGTGTCGTTCTAACATCCAATCCGAAAATTCCAGCGCCGGGATCGCCAAGCGGCATCCCGGATTTTTATTGCCGCTCCAAAGGCAATATCCTTTCCTTTTCGCCCCGTTTTTCTAAACTTCGCGGATGGCGAAGAAATCTAACGCGATGGCTGTGGAAAAGCTCCGCGCCGTCCGGCCCGACAGGCGTCGAGCCTGATTCAATCAACCGCGCCGAATCATCTCATGGCCACTCCGCCGCAAACCAATCCCGACCGCTGGCCCGCCCAAATCAAGTACATCGTCGGCAACGAAGCTTGCGAGCGCTTCAGCTATTACGGCATGCGCAGCATCCTGGCCGGCTACATCACCGGCGCGGTGCTCAAGGGCGGGTTGGGACAGGAGACGGATGCTTCGACCAACATTATTCATGCGTTTGTTTCCGCCAATTATTTCATGCCGCTGCTGGGCGCGTGGCTGTCGGACAAGCTCATTGGCCGCTATCACACCATCCTGTGGGTCTCGTTGTTTTACTGCGCCGGACATGGCGTGCTGGCGTGCAGCGATTTCGCGGGGGGAGTTCACGGCAAAATGATCTGCCTTTACATAGGCCTGGCCCTCATCGCCTTCGGTTCCGGGGGAATCAAACCGTGCGTCTCGGCCTTCATGGGCGATCAATTCAGGCCGGATCAATCGCACCTGATGCAGAAGGCTTACGGCGCTTTTTACTGGGCGATCAACTTCGGCTCGTTTTTCTCCTTCCTCGTCATTCCCTGGGTCAAAGACCACCACGGCTACAGCGCGGCCTTTGCGGCGCCGGGTATTTTAATGGGCATTGCGACCTTTGTTTTCTGGCTCGGCACAAAGAAATACGTCCGCGTGCCGCCCTCGCGCGAAACCAAATCGGGTGGGTTCATCCCGATCTTTTTCCACGCCTACGCCAATCGCGCCGCTTCCGGTTTCGGCCCCCTGCTCAATATGGTCACCACGCTGGGCGCGCCGCTGTTCATCATGGTCGCGCTGGCGATAGTCGCTTTCGCCGATATGAACCCGGTGATGCGCGCCATCGGTTGGGCGGCGGTGCTCTGCACGGTGCTGTGGTATGCGTCCGTTCTGGTTCACAGCCTGATGGGGAAGTTCGACCCGGGCGACGATTTCTGGAAGGGCGCGCAGCAACGCTACAGCGATAAAGAAATTTCCGCCGCGCGCTCGGTCAGCCCGATTCTGTTCGTTTTCGCCTTGATCCCCGTTTTCTGGTCGTTGTTTGATCAGTCCAATTCAACCTGGGTTCTGCAAGGCGAGAAAATGGCATCCACCACGATTCTCGGGCTGGACATCGGCGCCGAGCAGATGCAATCCATGAATCCGCTCATCGTCATGGTCTTGGTGCCCTTGTTCACGCTGGGAGTTTATCCGCGCATCGGCAAATGGGCCTCGCCGCTCAAGCGCATGTCTTACGGGATGTTCCTCGCGTCGGCCTCATTCCTGATTGTCGCCGAGTTGCAGAGACGGATTGAAGGGGGCGCCCGCTTGAGCGTGCTATGGCAGACCGTCCCGTATATCGTATTGACTGCCGGCGAGGTGCTGCTTTCGACGACCGGCCTGGAATTCGCCTTCCGCGAAGCCGCGCCGGAACTCAAGAGCACGATCATGAGTTTCTGGCTGCTGACGGTGACAGTCGGCGACCTGTTCGTCGTGGGAATCACCAAATTATTCTCGGAGGCCGGCGCGGGCAACCACGCCGCGTCCGTGAGCACCAATCGTTTCCTCCTCTACGCCGGGCTGACGTTTGTCGTGGCGATCTTGTTCAGCGTCATTGCCGGCACCTACAAGTATCGTGACGCGACCGCGGCGGAGGGCAAGTAGTTCTTGTGGCTTTGACACTTTATGACCTGATCCCGCGAGGGGAGCGGCCGGCCAACGAAGTCCTCCTGGGGCGCTTTCTGGATTACGCCCAGGGACGCGGCCTTGAGCTTTATCCCGCCCAGGAGTCGGCCATCCTGGAGGTTTTTGAGGAGAAGAACGTCATCCTCAACACCCCCACTGGCTCAGGCAAGTCGCTCGTCGCCGCGGCGGTTCAGTTCAAGGCCCTGGCACAAGGCCGGCGGTCCGTCTATACCTGCCCCATCAAGGCGCTTGTCAACGAAAAATGGATGGCGCTCTGCCGCGAGTTCGGCCCCGACAACGTCGGCCTCAGCACCGGGGACGCTTCGGTGAACCGGGACGCGCCGATTCTTTGCTGCACGGCCGAAATTCTGGCCAACATCGCTCTCCGCGAAGGCGCCAGCGCCAATTTCCAGGAGGTCATCATGGACGAATTCCATTACTACGCCGACCGCGAGAGGGGCGTCGCATGGCAGGTCCCCCTCCTGACGCTGCCGCGGGCGCGGTTCCTGCTGATGTCGGCGACGCTGGGGGAGACCGCGTTTTTCGAGGAGGAACTTACCAGGCGCAATGGGCGGCCGAGTGTCACGATTCAATCCAACGTACGGCCTGTCCCGCTGGAATTCGCTTATTCGGAGATTACCCTTGCCCAGACGCTCGAACGCCTCGCGAGCGAAGGCAAAAGCCCCGTCTATGTCGTCCACTTCACCCAATTGGAAGCGGCGCAAAGCGCGCAGGATTTCACCAGCATCAACGTCTGCACGCGCGAGGAAAAAAACGCCATTGCCGCCGCGCTGGAGGGGTTCAAATTCACCAGCCCTTACGGCCCGGATATTCGCCGGTGGCTCAAGCACGGCATCGGCTTGCATCACGCGGGGCTTCTGCCCAAATACCGCGTCCTGGTGGAGCAACTGACGCAGAAGGGATTCCTCAAGGTGATTTGCGGCACGGACACCCTGGGGGCCGGGATTAACATGCCCATCCGCACCGCGCTTTTCACCCGGCTCTGCAAGTTCGACGGGCAGAAGACGGTGATTTTGAGCGCGCGCGATTTCCACCAGATTTCCGGGCGGGCCGGCCGGAAGGGCTTCGATGACCGCGGCTGGGTGGTGGCCCAGGCGCCCGAACACGCCATCGAGAACATCAAGCTGGAGGAAAAGGCCAAAGAGGGCAAAAAATCTGTCAGGCGCAAACAGCCGGAAAAGAACTTCGTCAACTGGGACAAGCAAACTTTCCTCCGCCTCATCCACGCGCCGCCGGAGAAGCTGATGTCGCGGTTTCAGGTTTCACACGGGATGCTCCTCAACGTGTTGAGCCGCAAAGGCGACGGCTGCCGCGCCATGCAAAGGCTCCTGCGCGACTGCCACGAAGCGCCCAAGGCCAAAAAGGAGCACGCCAAGCGGGCCTGGCAACTGTTCCGCTCGCTGCTGGAGCGGAAGATTATCGAGTTCATCCCCAGGACCGAAGAAGGGGCCTATCTGCGCGTCAACGTGGATTTGCAGGACGACTTCTCAATGGACCAGGCGCTTTCCTTATATTTGCTTGACACACTTCCGCTGGTGGACCCGCAGGCGCCCGATTACCCGCTCGTCCTGCTCACCCTGGTCGAATCCATCCTCGAAGACCCGGACATCATTTTGCGCAAGCAGCTTGACAAGCTTAAAAACCAGAAGATGGCGGAGATGAAGATGGCCGGCGTCGAGTACGACGAGCGGATGGAAGAGCTGGAAAAACTCGAGTACCCCAAGCCCAACCGCGAGTTCATCTATTCCACCTTCAACGCCTTCGCCGCCAGGCATCCCTGGGTCGGCCAGGAGAATATCCGGCCCAAATCCATCGCCCGGGAGATGTTCGAGAATTTCCGCTCCTTCCCGGATTACATTCACGATTACGAGCTCCAGCGCGCCGAGGGCGTCCTCCTGCGCCATCTCAACAGCGTCTTCAAGGTCCTCTCCCAAACCGTCCCCGACGCCGCCAAGAATGACGCCGTGCGGGAAATGGAGCTGTATCTGCGCGCGATGATCACCCAGGTGGATTCCAGCCTGCTGGATGAATGGGAGAAAATGCGCAACCCGCATTACCAGCGCGCCGAGGCCGGGGAGGTCCGCCCGCCCGGCGCCGCCGAGGCGGAGCAAGACATCACGCGCGACCCAAAGGCCTTCACCGCCATGATCCGCACCCGCATCTTCAGCTTCCTGCGCGGAATGGTCATCGCCGATTACGACGCGGCGCTGGGCCAGATCGCGCCGGACGACGCCGACGGCCAGCCGTGGAACAGCGACCGCCTCCGGCTCGTGATGGAAGAATATCGGACCGGCCACGCCGCCCTGTGCCTGGACCCCAACGCGCGCAACCTGCGCCACACCTACGTGCTGCCGGCGGAGGACAAACGAACCTGGCGCGTCCAGCAGATGCTGGTCGATCCCGATGAGCACAACGATTGGGTGGCAGAGTTCGAGGTGGATTTGGCGGCGTCGCGGGCCGCCGGCGCGCCCCTGCCGCGCCTGCGCAAGATCGGCAGCCTGCAACGGCTGGCGTAGGGCAAGGAGCGGGATCGGCCGCCCAAGCCGTTCAACGCTTGACGGCTGCCAACGCAAAGAAACCATGACTCTTGCCGTAAGGAGGCGTAAATAAATTAAGGTAGCAACTTGACTGGTTCTTTTGGCGGCTGGCGGCGTTGCTCCTCAGTCGAAGATCCACGGGGGATATTCTTCCGCCGTCGCCG
>PLGF01000192.1 GCA_003138485.1 Verrucomicrobiales bacterium
GAATTCCCTAACACCCTCTAATATACTAAAACTCGGGCGAGTTGGATGTATGACGAATGTCATAATAAGGGGACGTGGCTTCGCTGTAGAGGGACGGAAGGGACAAAGGGGACGCATGAACCTAACAGACTGTTGAAAAACTCGCCCGGTGAGGGCACCGGGCCTACACGGCCCGTGATTTCCGAGAAAATCATGTGGGCCGCGTGCCCCCACGCGTCGTTCGGTTGGATATTTCAACAGGCTGCTAAGCGGTTGCTTTGTCCTAAGAATTCGTGATTTTGGCACTTCTGTCTTGATTACGCGGAGAATTCCAACATTATTCTGGCTCATGCAAATGAGGGAAAGAACATGTGGTGTGCGTTTACCTGACTGAATCTCCGTTTTTGGTGGTGAAATGAACACTTCATTATCCAGCCGCGCGCGAATCCCCGGGGTTCGTGTCCCGATGCGCCGTTCAGGCAAAAGGCGGCGTCTCCATCCGGAAAAAGCGCGCGGCAATTGCTTCGCATTTGCCGGAGCACGCGGTTTTGCGCGACCGGATTTGGCGGCGACGGTCGGGGTCGCTATAATTCTGCTGCTGTTTTTCGGAGCGGGGCGAGTAGGCGAGCGCGGACGAACCGCCCGATGCGCGGCCAATCTTGCGGCGCTGGGACGGGCGACGCAGAGCTTTGCCGATGACCACGAAGACGCGCTGCCGCCCGCCGCCATAGAGCCTGGGTCCGTGGCGTGGGACGCGCAAGTTGCGCCATACTTGCCCCCCAACCGTGTGAAGAAAGGCATGGGGCCGTCGTTCCAGTGTCCGTCAGACCCGCTGGCCGATGCGCGGGCTCGCAGTTACGCCATGTCCGCCCACGATATGCAGCCGGAGAACTGGCCGCCCGGCCCGGACAACGTCACGGGCGTGGGATTGGTGTGGAATAAGGAGAGCATGGACAGATTATTGGACGAGGAGCATCGGAAGATGGCGGTGAGCGACCCGGACTCGCTGGCCTTGATGAAGCGCGAGTCCATTTCAGCGCCTTCGGGCACGTTGGTATTGACCGAAATGATCAGTGCCGAGAACAATTTGAAAGAGACAGCGTGGGCCGGCATCGGCGGTCCCGGACCGCAGTTGGATTTGCTGCTCAAGAACCATATCCGGATTCATGCCGGGTATTTCAACTACGTGATGCTGGACGGTCATGTGGAATTGCAGACACCGCTTCAAGGGGGAGCGACCTCCGGCGGTCTGAACATCTGGAACATTAACAAGGCGAATTGAATTATGGCGGAAAACTGGTCGGCCACAAACAAGGCTGCCGGGGCGGGAGCGGCGCGCATTTGGACTTGCTCGCCGGGCCTTTGGATCGCGGGAGCCGTGATCTTGTTGGCCGGCATTCTGGCGGTTCAGGCGCGCCCCGATCACGCAACTCGCCGCCGCCACGTCGCCGCCGCATTTGGGGGCGCCAACACCTTCTACGGTTCGCCGCGGGTGAATCGCGACGGCAGCCAGTTCACCTATGTTGCAATCACTGATGCAAGGGGCTGCGCGTTGTACTTGCGCGACACGAGCGCCAAACAAGCCCGGCAGATAGCATTCGAGGAAGACGGCCTGGGCGACTGGCACGATACTTATGAGATGCGGGCGTGGCCGTGGGCGCCGGACGACAGCGCGTTTGTTTATACCATGAGAGACAAGCTGGCAGTTTATCCACTGGATGCCAGCAAGCAGCCGGCGGAAATGACAGTTCGGACCAATGCCGTTTCACAAGTGGCCTGGCTGACTCCTTCAAGGTTCGTTTTTATTCAATCGGCATCCAACCTTTGTTGTGCCCGGCAGGAGGAAAATGGCCAGTGGCAATACCAATACTGTCACTTCCCTTCAGATAATGATTTTACCAATATTACCAGTTTGACAGTCATCTCGACCAACACAGTCGCATGGCTTAAGGGCGGCCTGATTTACCGCCTCGATCTGGACAAATCCATGTCGGAAAGACAGCAAACGCAAACGACCAATGTCGTCTCGGTCGCGGAAGGAGCGATCATGCTCCAGAATCCGCTGGCATGGGTGGAAATTAAAGGGGCCACCGACATGGCTTATTCCAGAGCCACCGGCCAGCTCTTGCTCCGGGTTGAAGACGGGCCGCAAAAGACGTTTTGGCTTTGTGATTCCAAAGGGGCCTTAACTAAGGTCATGCAGGCCAACTCGGCTCCCGGCGCGCAGTGGGCCGGCCCTGACAGCTTCGCCTATATGACCGCAGGGGCCACGCACAACCAGATCGTGGTCGCCGATGTTCATGGCACCGAGAAGTCCCGTTTGTCCAAGGGGGGGAACATTCGTTCGTTCACGCTCGCGCCAACGAGCGGCCGGATGCTATTCGTCGGGATCGTCAGCAATGAGCCTTCCCATGGTATTTGGCAATACGATCCGCGCACCGGAGAACTGCAAGCCATGGTATCGTATTCCACGCATCCGTTCCCGGAGGCGAAAGGCGTGCCTGCCTTCCGAAGCCGCATCGGGACCGAGTGGGCGCCGATAACCTACATGGTCTATCCGCCGCCCGAAGTTAAGCGTGGCAAAAAATACCCGCTGGTTATTTCGGACACGGTCACTTTAGACGCCATTCATGGCCCCATGTTCCAGTCCGGCATTGCCGGCGCCGGCGCTTACGTTGCCATTGTGGAGCGCGTCTATTGGCCGACGTTTATTGAGCAATGGGCGACAAACGTGATGAACCTTTATGAAGAACTCAAACAGGATCCAACCGTTGACCTCCGGCGGGTCTATCTTTTTGCGGCCAGCGCGGAGACCCGGTACTTGAGCGAACTGGTCGAGAGAACGCCTGGCCCGTGGCGAGGGGTGATTCTGCTCAATCCAGGCCAGTTGCCGGACTTCTCAAAAGCTCCCCGTTATCAACCGCGGCCGAGAATCCTGATTTGCGCCGGCGGGAAGGAGCAGGAAGAAGAACGCTTCAAGCAGTATCAGCAAAACGCGCTGAAAGAAGGCGTGTTGGTTGATTACATCATTGGCGCCAGCGAAACACACCGCTACGTGGGCACGACCGCAAAACGTGAACGCGCCGAAGCCGTGGAACATTTCATCTTTGAGGAGTGATGAACATGAATTCCAAGTGGATCATCAAGCTCTTTGTTTATACCGCTGGCGGGATCCTATTGTTTGCGGCGCTGGTCCGATTCGCCACTGCCGCCGGGGACGCGCAGTCCTTGGCTATCCCGGAACCCATGCTGGGCATTCCGTTGCGCTACTCCGTGCTGTTGGTTGGTGGAATTGAATTGGCAGTTGCGTGTGTGTGTTTGTTTGGGAAACAAGTTGGCCTTCAGGCCGTTTGCCTGGCCTGGCTGTCCACCGATTTCATCGTCTATCGCGTTGCCTTGCTCTTGATGCACTGTCATCCGCAAGGCACCTGCCTTGGCAGCCTCACCGACCCTTTCCGCCTGGCGGGTGGAACCACGGGCCTCACCATCGAGTTCATGCCGTACTATCTGGTGTTGGGAAGTTATGCTGCCGCGACATGGCTCTTCCTGAGTGGCATAATGAGCCGTCCGCCCGCCTTTATGAAGATGTTCTGCCCTGGGTGCGGCGGAAAAATCCAGTTCGCCAGCCAAAACCTTGGCCGGAAAATCCCCTGCCCGCTTTGCCGGAAAACCATCACTTTGGTCCGCCCCGGCCTCCTGAAAATGTCCTGCTCCTTTTGCAACGATCACATCGAGTTTCCCCCCCACGCCATCGGGCAAAAAATCTCCTGCCCGCACTG
This sequence comes from Verrucomicrobiales bacterium, assembly GCA_003138485.1. GTDB lineage: Bacteria > Verrucomicrobiota > Verrucomicrobiia > Limisphaerales > Palsa-1400 > PLGF01. The sequence goes on from PLGF01000192.1 coordinate 3,759, forward strand.
CAACATGGCCGTCATCTTGAAGGAAACGGCATAAACTCCAAAGGAGTAATGCGCCTCACCACAGGCAACTTCAGTTTTGGCCCCCCGCGTCCGGAGAGCGGCGGTTTTGCTCCGGTACGCTTCTCGTTCGTGCCGGGCTGGACCTCCGCAAAACCGCCGCACTTATCCGCCCTTGATTCGCGCCTCTCACTCAGCCTGAAAGCCTCTGCATTCCACTTCCTCGCCCATTTGCTCCGGCTACGATGCTCGGAATCGCTGCGCTCGCTCTGCGCGTCTGGGCCTCCTCAAATGGGCGAACGCTCCACTCCGGGCCTTTCAGTCTGTGGGAAGTAGAGGGGTCAAACCGTACTAATGTAATATTATTTGTTTCGGTGTTGATTTGCTGGGAAGTTTTGGTAAGTTTTCCCCATGCCGCGCATGTCACGCGTCGAATATCCGGGTGCGATTTACCATGTCATGAGCCGG
>PLGF01000181.1 GCA_003138485.1 Verrucomicrobiales bacterium
TCAATTCGATTGGCTCTTCTTTCGCCACAGGCCTAGTTTTGTTCATCCGGTGAAGAGCCGCCCGCAAATTGGCCGGGGCGCGCGTTCACCATGTCGAGAGCGGGGAACTTGCCGTTCCCGTCCGCCCAAAGCAAGGAAACTTTTTCAGGATTATTCGGCGCCTGGATCATTGGCCCGCATATTTCATAGCTTGNNAAATTGGAGGCGGCATTCGCCGCACTTTGAAATATGCGGGTTAGCGATTTGCTTGCGAACTCACCAATAACGACCGCGCTCCTGAAAAAATCCGGGCTCACGCGGTTTTGTAAGGTGCGATGCTGTCGATGCGGTAGCGCTTTTTCGAGGTGTCCAGGGAGACTTCGACCTCTTCGAGAGGTTTCCGGTTCAGAAGAGCCTGCGCCACCGGGGTGAGATAGCTGATAATGCCCTTTTCCGGGTTGGAATCCCAGGCGCCCAGAATGGCAAAGTGTTCCGGCTGCTGATGCTCCAAATCGGTCACGGAAACTTCGGTGCCGATGCTGACGACGTCGGTTCGTGGGTTGGCAAAATCGGTGCCGCGGGCGCGGACGAGTTGGGATTCAAGCTCGCTCTTGCGGCGCATGAGGATTTTCTGCATTTCCTTGGCGGCCTTGTATTCGTGATTCTCGCGCAAGTCGCCGTAGCTGCGGGCCACGGCAATTTCCCTGGAATTGGCCGGGATGGCCTTTTGCACCAACTCCGCGTACTCGGTTTTGCGGCGCTCAAGGCTTTCCCAGGAGACGACGAACGACGTGTCCTGACGGGTCTGCTCGCCCGAGATCATCGTTTGGACGGCCGGGTAACTCTTGACGATGCGGGCCAGGAGCGACCGTTTGTCCATGTCGTCAAAACAAGGGGATAGCTGCAAGGCGCGGGTGAGGTCCTTGATGACCTCCAAGTCGGCGGAGCCAATCAACTCGACGAGGAGCGTCTGGTCGTCAAGTATGTAATCACGCAGTTTGTTCGAGCGTTTCTCGTTGAACTGGTCCCGTTCCATCGCCGTCAGCATGGCGCGGAAGACCTCCGGCCCAAGGATGTCCGCGAACGAATCGGATCGCTCGCGGGCCAGCCAGAGCAGGAATTCGCTGGAGGCCTGATGCTGGCTGATGAGGCGGGCCAGCAATTCCTTGAGCGCGTCGAGCTTGCCGCCGGAAATCAATGCATGAGCCACTTCCGCGGCGAGCTTGGCGGAAATATGATTCAAGGCGGCCAACAGGGCGTCGGCCCACCGTTCGGGCATGGTTTCCTTGAACGAGAGCAACGCGCGCCGATGCTTGGAGGCGGGCATCGGCTCGATGATCGCGCCGACGCGGCCCGTTTCCTGGAGCCATATCGACGCCGCCGACACTTCGCCCGGTATGGGCGCCGCGCCGACCGCGTCGCGCAGCTCGTCGCGGGCGAAGATCCCCTCCAGCGCGATCGAGGGCTGGGTGCGCTGATAGGTGACGATTTCGGTGTTCAGCGCGGGAATGACCTCCTTGGCCAGGGCGGCGGTGTCCTGCACGTCGGAAAGATTCCTGAGCATTTCAAGCGCGACGCCGCTACGGGCCTTGAGGCCCTTTACGGCGCGGAATTCTCCCATGAGCCGGTCTTGCAGCGAGACTTCCTTGACCTGGAAAATGATGAAATCGGACTTCTTGGCCGGCACCAGGAAATGGCCGTCCTTTTTCAATTCGTGTTTGGCCCCCTCCCACCATTTCTTCCAATCGTCCTTGATGACGTCGGGGACAAGAACTTGCTGGATTTGATCCACTGTGGCGCGGCCGCCGAAGCTTTGCAGAACCAATTTGATCAAATCGAGGTGATGCAGAGCGGCCATCTGGCGCAGGTCCTCGAGGCCGGAAACCTTGCGGGCATAGATATGGTCGCTGGATATGGGCTTGAGCGACTCGGCGGCGAAGGCCAAGTCCATCGGGTGGCCGGATTTGGACTGAAAATCGATGACAAACCGCGAGAATACTGCGTCCATCGACACGATCTTCCCGAAGCCCCAGCTTCGATGATAACAGTAGCCGCTTTCGGTCAAGGCGACCAACGCATCCACTTGTTGCCGGGTGAGTTTGCCGGCCGCGGCCAGTTTCTCGAACTCTTCTTTCATCGCTATATTCTCGCGTCCCATAATTGTGCGGTCATTATTAGATCGTGAACGTTGAAAAACCAAGAGAAATTGCCATCCGGGTCCTCGCGCGGCGCGGACATGCCGGGCAATACGTCGAAAACCTCCTGGAAAACGAGCCGGGGACGGCCGCGCTTTCAACCCAGGACCGCGCCCTTTGCCAGGAACTGGTCTTTGGCCTGGTCCGCTGGCAACGCACGCTGGACTGGCTGATCGCCCGCAAAACAGCGGGCCGCGACCAAAATGCCACCATCCGCCTTTTGTTGCACCTTGGCCTTTACCAGCTTTTCTGGCTGCAACGGATTCCAGACCACGCCGCCGTGCATGAAACGGTGGAGTTGGGCAAACGACTCGGCTTTGGTCCGCGGGCCGGCTTCCTCAACGCGGTCCTGCGCGGGTTCATCCGCCAACGCGAGCAAACCCAACTCGCGCTGGAAGCGCTCAAGCAAACCGATCCGGCTCTGGGCTATTCCCATCCCGCGTGGCTCGTCGAGAGATGGCTGGCGCGCTGGGGCGCCGACAAAACGCGGCGCTTGCTCGAATGGAACAACACCCCGCCGCCCACTTACGCGCGCCGGAACAACTTGAAAACAAACCTTCCCGCGTTGGCGGCGCGCTGGAAGGAGGAGGGCGTTGAATTCGAGGAGCGACAATGGGATTGGACGGGGCCGGGCCTGGTCTTCGACCTGCGGAACCATCCGCCGCTGGCTGGCTGCGGGAGTTTCAAGGATGGATGCTTTTACGTGCAAGACCCCAGCACGCTTCTGGCCGTCGAACAATTAGGCCCCCAGCCGGGCGAGACCATTCTCGATTGGTGCGCCGCGCCCGGAGGCAAGACGACCTTCATCGCCCAGCTGATGCAAAACCGCGGACGTGTCGTGGCGCAGGACAACCAGCCCGACCGGCTCAAACTGTTGCAGGAGAATTGCGACCGGCTCGGCGCCCTTTGCGTGGAGGTGTCCCCTGCCCTGCCCGCGTCCGGCGAATTTGACCGGGTGCTGATCGACGCCCCCTGCTCCAACACCGGGGTGATGCGGCGGCGCGTGGATTTGCGATGGCGGTTGCAGCCCTCCGAAATCCAGCGCCTGCGCGACGCCCAGGCGGCGCTGCTGGCGCAAGCCGCGCCAAGGGTCAAAGCGGGCGGCACGCTGGTCTATAGCACTTGCAGTTTGGAACCGGAGGAAAACGAAGATGTGACGGGACAATTCCTCAAAGAGCATCCCGGCTTTGAATTGGAGAGCCAGCGCCAACTGCTCTCCTTCGTCGAAGGCGTGGACGGCGCCTACGTCGCAAGACTGCGCAGGCGCCCTTGGTGAGTCCTGCTTAACCCCGCCAGTCGCGCCAGTCGCTCAAGACTTCGTCGCGCATTTGGGCTGCGGCGCGGAGAAGCCAGCAGGAGGGCTTGCCCTTGAGGTCCTTACGGATAGCCGCGCCGTGGCTGCTGCCCAAATGAATGTTCGCCGTTTCCCAGCCCATTGAGTAGAGCAGTTTCATCTCGTTGCGCTCCTCCGGCAAATTGGACAACTCAAGACGAAAACAATCCGGCGAGAGCCGCCGCACGATCCAGGCGCCTCGAATCTTCCAATACGGGTCGTGCGCGCGGACGGCGCAATGCAGAATCTCCTCGATGTGCTGCCGCCCCCCGGATTCGCCTTGGGCGAAGAGGTTGGCGGAGAGCGCCCAGGCCTTGGCTTCGCGCGCCAGCCAGCCGCCCTGCCAGAAGCCCAAACCCGTGTAGCGCTCCCGTCCCAGGCTGCCCAAGCCCGCGATGCGATGGCCAAAACAGAGCCGAATCTTCTGGTCCGGCAGAATGGAACGAATCGCCGGAAGAACGGTCGATGGCGGCCGGTTTCTGAGCGGAGCGAGACGCCGAAGTTTCTTCCAGAACTTGGCGGGTTCCCGCAGCCGGTTCCGCACCATCGTGCGCAAGGCCGTCCGGCGATCCACCAAGACAAATGGGTTGCCGCCCCCTTTGAGAGCGTCCTGGTAGCCGCGCAGTATTTCCCCGCCGGCGTCTTGGGGCGAAACGTGCAGTTGCTCGACGGCCAAAAAGGCGCTGGTGGCCAGGCGGACCAAATCGTTCGCGTAGGGCAGCGGGCCGGCTTCGTCAAAATCGTTGACGCCCCACACCAGGCGGCCCTCGGCGTCGCGCCAGGTGCCGAAATTCTCAACGTGCAGATCGCCCACCGAGAGGACCACCGGCCCGCCGCAGGTCTTCGGACACGCTTCCGGCCAGACTTGCGCCCAGCGGTAATAAGTGGCGCGGAGAAAGAAAAAGGGGTCCTCGCGCATCCGCTGGTGCTTGAGATGGAGGTCGCCCTGGAGAAGCCGTATCTGGCGCCCCAGCCAGGCTTCATAGCGGGTGGTGGCCTGGGTGATGTTCATCGCGTTTTCACAATTTTTTACTACTTTCACCGAAAGCTTCAGTGGCGCTTGCCAGAACCTTCTGCCGCCACCGGCGTACGCTCAACTTGCTCCGGTATAGTATCCAAAATGAACGGTGAAGGAAGACCAAAAAAATTTACCAAATATTTCTTGCTTTTCACGCGCAGCCGGTTCAAAGAAAGAAGCAGCTTTTACAGTTTAAAATTTGCGTGGCGTTGGCCGCTATTCAAACCACAGGAAAACCAGCCATTTTCAAAGGTATATCGCAAAGACAGGCCAAGGCACGCCCAAGCGGGCGCCGCCTTGTGCTTTCTTTGCGAGGCGCCTTGGCTGGTTGCCTACTGTGGGAGCATGGGGTGTGCGCCTTTTTAGGCTTCTGTTGAAAACAACCGGCCATTGGGAATGAATCTTAACATGAGAATATTTCAGACGGCAACTTTTTCCAAAACCAATTGCAGTGCGTGCCGAATCGCTCGCGCGACATTGCGCACCATTGCGCCGATTAAACCGATACACCGGCAATTCCCGTACACGGCGTTTTTGCGCGGAGCCAGCGTAGTCACCCTAATTCTGATGTTCTCCGGCTATCGAGCGTCCGGTATTGAAGGTTTGAGGATTTCGATTCAAAACGGAACGAATGTCGTGTTGGGTTGGCCAAGTGCGACGAATGAAACTCACCTCATCCAGTATTGCGGGTCATTGAGTTCTCCCGCCTCCTGGCAAGTTTTGACCGATTATTATCCCTCCTTTGGCGGCACGAACTGGACAACGTATATGACTACGAACACGATTCCCATTTCGAGCTCGGGCGGGGGTTCGGGCGGTGGCGCAGGGGGCAGTGGTCCGCCTTCGCCCGACGATGCGACGATCGCGGACGGCGCCACGGTCGCTAGTTCTGAAGCGATTTCGGAAGATGATTGATTACTGCCTCCGTGTCCATGGATTCCCGCTACATTGCCGTATGGCGCGATCTTAACCTCTTCGGGTGAATATGTTCCACTTCCACCTCCCCCGGACCACTCTACAGTGACTCATTTGCTTCAAAGTCAGGGCATGTCGTCGGATGCGAGTCCGGATGATGCGACGTCAGGAAGCTCAGAGACGGGCTTTTTCCAGGTCGTGCGCGATGGCGCGCACCCTTTTGGTTTGACCAACGGCGCGGTATTAAGCGGCGAAGTTCAGTTCCCAATCGAGTTCGCTTTAGACGCCACCGATGAAATTATCGGAGTTTCTTTTTACTACGAAAACAGTTCGCCCATAATTGGAGCGTTGGGGCTGGGAACGAACAATCAGTGGACGTTGGATTGGAGTACGCCGATGGCGTTCAACGGGACATATACCATTTATGCCGAAGTCGATTTCGCGACCAATGATCCTATAGTGGGCTTCCCAGTCACCGTGACGGTTAGCAATATAATCTCATTTCCAAACTACCTCTCTCGCGTGTTTGGAAATCAGATGTGGATTTATGCGCAGACGATTACTAACGCCCCTTACAAAATCGACATGTACGACGATAATATGAACCCTCTCGGCTCTTTTCTCGGTAACGCGGATGGCAATGGCGTGATCTCATTCCTTTGGGACTTGACGGACTCGTCCGGCAACACCAGTTCCAGCACAAACTTTACTGGGATGTTCACGGTGAATGCGTCGTCTTTCGCGCCCCAAACTTCAAAGATAGGATCATCGTCCCTGCCGCGGAAGATATTGGGAGTTCGGCCGAACGGCGGTTCTCCGTCCGGTAGCAGCGCCAAGCAGTTTTGGGTAAAGGAAACCCAATGGAGAGCTAAGAACACATGGGTGGTGGCCTATGGCGAATTTAACGATAGCGCGGCACAACATAACGCTGATACATTTATGATCGCCGGAGGCGCTTACCAGGACACGCCTTACGGCGGAGTGCTCGGCACCTTGGACGAATATGGTCTCAAGGGGAATTTGTCCCCCGGAAATATCCCACAGGCGGGAACTGTCTTCACCGTCAATGATGCGATTTCCCAAGGCAATTTCCTCAGTTACCTGGCCAGTACGGAGTACGACAATTTCTATTTCTTCGGCCATGGCAATGCTTCGGCCATTGGCTCATACAACGGATTTGCGCTGACACAAGGGCAAATCGCATCCGCCTTGCTCAACGTGCCGCTGAGTTCGCTGATTTTGCACGCGGCGTTGACTCCGTATCGCTTTGTATTCATTGATGGCTGCAATGCTGGATCGGCAAACTTCTGCGAAGCTTTCGCCATCCCGGCCCAGACTATAGGCACAAATTTCTACGCCGCCGCCGGGTTGGAATCCCGTGCATTCGTGGGTTTCAAAAGTTGGAAGCTTAACTTCGATATTTGGAGCTGGCAGGGGTATTCATTGATGACTGGAGGGTTTCTGGGGGATTGGCAGAGCGGACAGGTCAATGTGCAAACGTGTGTAAACAATGCCGTCAGTGATGTACACCAAACCGGAGCGTCAATGAACTCATCAGCCGTGGTTTATGGCGCTGCTGATCTCCAACACGGAACGCATACGGGACAATGAAGAAAATTCTCGTCTTCCTTATTTGCTGTGTTTGGTTGCCAATTGTTTGGGCTGAACGGGGTGTTACCGAACCGGAGCGACGGGAACAGTATGCAATGATTGCGGAGATCAACCATCCGACATTGGCTTATCGCGCTGCTGTTATGCAGAAAATGCTGGAAGAAGCGAATTATTTTCCGAGCGCCTGAAATTGCCGACCCCGCATCCAATTCAAATAACTGATATTCAAAATCAATGGATGGCAGCCCCGTGGTTTGGCATCAACAATGAAAAAAATGCCCTTCCTTATCCAGTCACTATTTTCGGAAGCAATATCTATAATTCCAAAATTCCACGTGAGGCGCGATTACGCTCGCTAAGGATTGGAGCGAGCGGAACAATCGAGACGACTAATTTCTTTTTCAGCATTTATGAAGGGAGATTAGCGAAAGTCATGCGTATTAGCGAGCATGACGTGGAGCGCTTCGCGCACGATCTTGATAAACTAGTCGGGAAGCCGTCGCTAATCAATGAGACGCAAGCGCATGATCTGGCGACCCAGTGGCTGGCGGCGGTAGATGTGGACGTGGCGGTTTTGGAAAAACAAAAATGGACTGTCAATCAACTTCACTATTTGCCCAGCGGCGCCACGAACGCTGTCACGCTTCCGCTCTATTATGTTGATTTCGGGTGGAAACACCTTCATTTTGGGACGAACATGCCAAACCTGAAGGACATGGATGAGCCATCGGTAAGGGTGGAAATTCTCGGCACAACGAAAGAACTTCAAGACATGTGGATAAACGACTTAACTTTTTCGCGCCGTCCACTGCTGATCATTACCAATGCCCTTGATTTGGTCCGCGCACACGACCCGCCTGCGAAACAGCTTAAAAATCCAGTGACAAGCGTTCAAACGAATTCTGCGTTGCGTTAATGCGGTGTGAAGATTCAACCGCGACGAGTCCGAGCCAAACGCATTCGCCGACATGCAAAGGAGGAGAACGCGAGACTGCTCCAGCCCTTCCTCAATATTCGCCAGGATATTGTCGCCGGGCTTGAGCGCCCATTCATCGAACCAAACCTGTAGCCCATCGGCCTCGAGCCGCTTCGCAAGGGCGCGCACCACAGCTTTGTCCTTTGAACTGTAGCTGAGAAAAACGTCGTAATTGAAACTGGGTTGATCCGCCATAGTATTCGCGCTCCACGGATGGCGAAACTCGCTCCGCCACGACAATGCGAACCCCAAGCGGACGAACAACCAGCGTCAACCGCATTCGCCCGATTGGCCGCATGGCAAAAATCTTCGCCTTCCTGGTAGGGCAGAGCTGCAGACGGAACTGGATAGGTCGGTGCCCACTTTGCGGGCTGCTCTGCCCTGAATTCTTGGGCGGCGCAGCAGCACCGCCCTACCGACGGCGTGAAGATTCCTGTCATGCGCCCGCCCGATTGGCCAATCGTGGAGCGTGAGCAGTCGCGCCCCGATTGTTTGGGCGGTCCGGACGCCGCGAAGAAAGAAACGAAGGCCGCCGTGGGCGGCCTTGAACTGGATGCTTGATGTAGAGCGGACGATGCCGATCATCGAGCGAAGGCTTTGAGCCGCTTCATGCTCCCCAATCCCGCCAACGCCAATCCAAGCAATGCAATCGTGGACGCGCCATCCGGCGCCGCCGCGGAACTGTTCACGTTGAAGTCAGCAGTGTAGGTGCCATGGAGGACGTACTCGTCGGGACCATAGCTCCCATCCCATTGCAGCGTAATCACGTCCCCAGAGATCGACGCATTGATCCCGCCGTTGATAAAGTTATTGGAAACGGCCGAGATGCCCGTGAAAGCCGGATCGGTAAAGGTCATTGTCCAAGGCAACGCGCCGTTTTCATTCATGGCGTCGGTCACCGTCAGCGTGCTGCCATTGAAATCGGCTGTGTCAAGGTTGTATGCGTCCTGATAGGCAAATGTGTTGTCCCCCGCGGCAATCGTAATGGTTGGGCTGCTTGCGTTGGCATAGCCTGCGGGAACGAAGCCTCCAATAGAAGGGTTGGCAGAGAGAAAGGCCGGGTCGAAGTAATTACCCCCAGGATAGCCGCCACCGGAGGGGGTGAATGTCCCGGTATCTGAGGTGCCCGCCAGTTGCGCGAAGGCCGAAGTGCTGGTCACAAACACTGACACTGCTAATGCGAGAATAGCTTTCATATTTAATGCTTTTTGCCAAATACTTTTGTTTTACTGAAGTGAACTTTCCACCGACAGCGCGATTGCAAGCAGATTACGCGCCATCCTGGCATGCATTTATGTTTACAGACGCAATAGGCTGCGGATCAACTACTTGCATTTGTCGCGCAAACCGGCCGCAATGATGATCAGAACCCGGAAGTGTAATTGTTCCCGACGCCGCGATCATAAGTTTATGTAATCATGTTGTTGCAAACTATTGATCGTAAATGACTTCCATGAGGTTCGGCCCGTTCGATGGGAACGTGTAAAGAAAGCCGACGCTTTTACACCCTGCACGAGAATAAAGGACAGCATTCTTTTCCCGCTTGGCGGGCAATGGGAATTTGAATCCTTGTCGCGCCGTAGCGCATAGCGCGAAGGCGGACGTGTCCATCCTTGTCGCGCCGGAGCTGGGCGTAGGCGGACGTGGTTAAAAAATTACGGTAAATTACGNNGCCCTCTCCTCCAGGAGAGGGAGGATCTTCCGCCGTCCCACCACAAGAGCCGCGACTGCAATGGCCGGACGCTCCCACGCAAATCAGGCATCGAGGGTGGCCAGGGCGGCTTGCGTCTGGGCAAGTTTGGACTGCCAATCGAGCAGGCGCTGGCGGTGCTCTTCCAGGACCGGGGCGGACACTTTTTGCGCGAAGTTGGGGTTGTCCAGCTTGGCCTGGACTTTGACGATCTCGGCTTCGATTTTTTGCAGTTCCCGGGTTAGGCGGGCCTTTTCCGCTTCGGCGTTGATCAGGCCGGCCAGGGGGACGAAGAGTTTTCCTCCAATACCGGGATGGATCACCGGCTCGCCTTTGGCTGGCTGGTAATCCAGGCGATGCTCGATGCTTTCAGCCCCGGCCAGCAATTGGATCACTTCCTTCTCATCGGGGTCGATATCCGCGGGGGCCTGGTAAATGATTTTGAGCCGCTGGCCGGCCGGGATGCGGTATTGGGCGCGAATGTTCCTGATGGCGATGACCAGTTTCTGTCTCTCCTCTATAAAACTCAGGACCTCTGGGGCCAAAATGTAATGGTTCTTGAAATCGGCGTCGAAGGGCTTGGGCCAGGGCGCGAAGACAATCGTCTCGCCTCCCTGATCTGGCGGCATGTCCTGGGCGTAACCCATGCCGTGCCAGAGTTCCTCCGTGAT
>PLGF01000049.1 GCA_003138485.1 Verrucomicrobiales bacterium
CCCCCACTGTCTGAATTGCAGGGCTATCCAGCAATGGCTATCCGCGCTTCGCCCGGGCGCATCCCAGCTCTGTCGGGGCGGCTTGTCCCGCCGACTTGTCCGCCGTAGTCTTGACGAAGGTAAAGGAACCCGCACGAGTTCGTTTGAAAGTCGATCCATCTCCGCGGGGCGCATGACAGAATTCTTCGTTTCGTTTGCTTGGTGTAAAAACAATCATGCACGGTCTTTATCCGAATTCTGCCGGGGGCAAACCGGGACGCGGAAGGGGGCTGAACATAAGGAAACGAAGTTGGCGAAGCGGGCATTGGCTTTTCCAATCCCAACGGGATTGAAACTCGGTCCAGCGCCGTCAACAGCGCCTTGGCAGGCAATCCTGAAAGGATTGCAATCGCTCAGTCCAGGGTTGCGAGGAACGAGCTACCCGGTGAAAAGAGAGAAGAATCACAACCCTGAAAGGGTTGAACCGGATTCGTAAAGGTCTGATATCCAACCCTTTCAGGGTTGTTGAGCTTGTTGGCACACACCCAAAGCAGGCCCTCTGGAATCAGGCCAACCTTGGGCTGAATGATCCAATCCCTTTGGGATTGTGATCCGGACTACGTTTGCAGCGGGGCACCGACGTTGAGGTTGTGTTGCAGGCAATAGGCGGCGTTGGCGACGTATTTCTCCGCCCAGTATTTCAAACCGGCCCGCTCGACGGACGTGAGGGCGCGGACGACTTTTGCCGGAGCGCCCAGCACGAGGGAGCCTTCGGGGATTTTGGTATGCTGCGTGATCAGGGCCTTGGCCCCGACCAGACATTGCGGCCCCATCTCCACTCCATCCAGCACGACCGCGCCCATGCCGATGAGACATTCGTCGCCGATGACGCAGGCGTGAACGATGGCCGCGTGGCCGACGGTGACGTAACTGCCCAACAGACACGGGAAGTCGTCCGCCAGATGGACGACCGAGTTGTCCTGGATATTGGTCCCGACGCCCACGACGATGCGGTTGATGTCGCCGCGCAAAACGGAGTTGTACCAGACGCTGGCGCCGTCGCCCAGCGTGACGTCTCCGACGACGACCGCGCCGCGGGCGATGTAAACGCCCTTGCCCAGCACGGGTTGCTTGCGCAGAAAGGTGTCAAGCTGGCCCGGCAGATTTTCGAGATTACTCACGTCCATCATCCCGCAACGTAGGGTCTCCGCCTGGGCAGTTCAAGGTACAAAAAGTGAAACGTTATGATTTTGGATTGTGGTGACACGGCCAACCGTGCGCGTGTCCAGCGATTGATTGGGGGTCGTGACGGGGCAATCAATCGCAGTGGGGCCGGGCAAACCCTGAGAGCGCATAAGCAACTGACTCGACCAAGCCGACGAACGGCCATGACCCATCTGCTGGATACGTTGGCGTTGTTGGCTCACTTACCTGGCCGAACCAGGCGAAGCGCCTGCTACGAATCTTGAGATGAATTCGCCAGGGGTGATGGGCTGCGGCTTGTAACCGGCATTCCTCAATGCGGCAAAATGCTCATCATCGGTGATCACATAATCGGCGCCTGCCGTCACAGCACAGTCGGTAAAGATGTTGTCGTCAGGGTCGGCGGTGATGATGTTGAAGCGAAACGACGGCATGACGCGAAGAAGGTTGCCGCCGGTCAATTCCACCAAATCCATGGGCCGCGCCAGTTTCCGCCATCTTGCCGGACCGCTCATCCGTGTGAGAACCTCCTCATGCTCCAGCAGTGCTTCCGTGGAAATCGCCCAGGTGATTCGCCCGGCGACCCAGGAGTCAAGAATCGGATGATAGGGATGCCCCTCAGCCAGCGCTTGCACCACGGTGTTGGTGTCAAGGCAGACAATCATCCCTTGCGCAATTCGGCGCGCGCCTCGCGGACAACGTCAGACAGTCGGTCAAATCTTCCCGAATGGCGGTCTGCCTCGGCTTCCGCCGACAACTCGCGCCACAGGCGCTCCTTTTCCAAACGCAATAAAAGGCGGTGGAGTAACAGCTAGCTCTCGTCATCCATCGCCTCAACGCGCTGGATGATTTCGGGGCGCAGTTTCTGTGGCTCTAAAACGGTCGCTTCCATATCACCAATATGTCCCACGCCGCCGGCAAAGGCGAGTCATTTTCTCTTGGAAGCTCGGCCGCTGTCCAAATTGGCAGGTCGGAACAATGGGATATCGCTTCTGCGGCATCCCCTTAACAGCAATCCGACGTCCAGGCGGCCACGCTGATCTTGTGTTTTTTGGCCAGCGCTTCAACCAAGTCCCTTTCCAGCAGCAACGTCTTGCCGCCTTCGAACGCCAGCGCGGAAACACCGGCCGCCCGGCACGTCTGCACCGTCTCCGCTCCCAGGCACGGTATGTCGAAACGCAAATCATGTTTCTCCTTGGCCACCTTCACCGCCAGCGCCCCCCCGCCGCCGGACAACTCGCCGCCCCGCCGCAAACAGTTGTCCGTCCCCTCAAACCCCTCCACTGCCAGCACCACTCCGTCCTTGACCACCACCGTCTGGCCGATGTCCAGCCGCGAGATTTCCTTGGCGATGCGATACCCCTGCGCCGCATCGGCCCGTTGCGTCTCCGAAAGTTTGGGGCCGAGGAAAAAGCCGGGGCCGGGCATGAGCGGACGCAGCCAGCGAACCGGCTCAATCAATTCGATCCCCTCCCGCTTCATCTCCCCGGCCAGCGCGCCGAAAATGGAATGGGCGTTTTTCTCCTTGAGCTTCATCAGCAGCGCCAGCGCGCGGAAATCGGGCCGGAGATTGAACAGATTCTTCGGAGCGATCTGGCCGAGCATGACGCACTGCGTGACGCCCCGCTCCTTCAACGCCGCCAGCATCCGGGACAACTGCCCGACCTTCAGCCAGACGATCTCATCGACTTTCTGGGCCAGGGCGGGATCGGTTTCGTTATCGAAGGCGATGGCGACGAGGCGTTTGACCCCCTGCGCGCGAGCCTGCCCGGCGAAAGCCAGCGGCAGCGAGCGGCTACCCGCAATGATGCCCAAGGTGTCGATCATCTCGTCCACCCGGACAACGTAACCCGTCCCGCCCGCCGCCCGCAATCCGTTTCGGGGCGCGGAGCGCCGGCGGGTGTGAGACAAAATTCTTCCGGTTTTGCCACGATGCCTGTTTGAGGAACAAAGCGGCGCTGGCGCGCGCCCACTCCAAGACGCTTCGCGCAAACAGGAAGCCTGCGAAAATCCGCCAGGTTTTGGAGTGCGCGCGCGCCAGCGCCGCTTTCCCCTGCGCGCCCTGCGTTTATATATGAAACTCAATGAGGCTCCCAGATGGCGCCTCATTCTTCCTTGCTTCATTCGTTCTTGTCTCCCTTCAATGAGGGGGAATTGCGGATGACGAGGTCTTTGACCGATTCAAATTTCACGAGCGGAACATTCTCGGCGGCTTGCGACTTGAAGTCGTCAATCTCCAGGCCGTCCACATCGTCACAAACCATCGCGGGCCGATGGTCTTCCTCCACAAAACTGAAACGGATGTTTTGCAGTTCCAAATCCTTCACATGCCGCGCGAAGAGACCGAAGGCTGGCGTCTTGAACGGTTCGGGATAACCCGCGCCCAGTTCGGGCATGGGAGTCGCCCCTTGATTGGTCGTGCCGCCGCCGTTGAAGTTCAAGCGGATGTTTTCCAGGCGCACGCCTTCGATGTCGTCGCCGGGCATGCCCGTGATTTGGATGCCGCTATATCTGTCCACGCCGCTGGCGATGACATTGGCGATGGAGATGTTTCGCAACACGCCGTTGGTGGCGCCGGGTGTTCGGTTGCGGCGGCCCAGGGTGATATAGATGGGATAATTATAGATGTCCATCATGGTGAGGTTGTTGACACTAATGTTTTCCAGAATCCCGCCGTCCACTTCTTCCAGCGCCAGGCCCTTGCAGCCGCGGAAGGTGCAGTTGGCGATGGTCACGTTGCGGAAGCCCCCGGAAGATTCGGTGCCGAATTTGATCCGGCCCATGCCGCCCCGGTGCGGTTTCATGGTGCCGTCCAGAAGAGTGCCTTCGTTGAAGCCAGACACCTGGCAGTTCACTATGGTGAGGTTCTCGGTAATGACCCGGCGGCCCAGCGCGTAGGTGCTCTTGGGACAAAGGCCGTCATCGTTCGGCGAATTGACGCGGCAGTTGGAAACCATCGTGTTGCGGCAGCAATCAATGTCAATCCCGTCGCGGTCGGTGTCCATCATCACGTTGTCCACCGTCATCTCATCGCAACCGGTGACGAGAATCGCAAAATGACCGCCGTGAAAAATGGTCACGTCGCGAATTAGAACGTTGCGGCAAAGTTTCAGCGCGATGGCCTTGTTGCCCAAATGCTGTGGCCATGTATTTGTTCCCGGACCGGTCGGTGATGGATGGGCTTTGCCGAAATTGTTGAAACCGTCCACGCGATCTTCAATCCCGTCGCCAGTCACGAGTCCGCCGCCGTTGATCATGCCGTTGCCGGTGATGAATACATTGGTGAGATTTTCGCCCCAGATCAGGCTGTTGTGAAAATAAGTGTGGCCCCCATCCTGATACGCCGGACCGGCAAAATCTTCCTCCGCGTCGTAACCTTCCATTTCCTGCGGCGCGCCCAGGATGACTGCTCCGGCGGCGATGTGCAGGTTGATGTTGTTGGTGAGACGGATGCTGCCGCTCAAATATCGCCCGGCGGGAACCCAGACCGTGCCGCCGCCTGTTTGTGACGCCGCGCTGATGGCCCGGTTTATGGCGGGACTGTCCAGAGTGACGCCATCGCCTGTCGCGCCGTATTCGCGGACATTGAAGAGGGTATGACTGCCAACGTCCTCCGCCTGTGCGTATGCGAGAGCGGCAACCAAGGCGACAAAAGTAGCTTTCAATCGGGATTTCCTATTTGATTTCCTGCCCGCGACCAGCGCGGGCCATTTTTTGTGATTATTCGCCTGCTCCGCGGATTCGCAACTCATTTTTCCAGTCATTTTTCCAGTCCATGCTTCGGATCTTCTCTGGCAGAGGCGTGCTTCGCCGCGCAGCCCTGTCTCTTGTGTTTGATTCCCGCGCTATCCGGCGTGTTCAGCTGGCCAAACCCTTGCAACTTCCTTCCGTTGTGTTACATTTGGTACGCAGGCTTGTTCTTTGAAATGCTGTTGGCGCGGCCCCTCCTGCACCGGGCGGCGTGTGCGGCGTGAACCGCTGCGCCCGCTTTGCGCCGCACGCCATTTATCCCGCTGGACCGGCCATGGGATTTTGAATCCTTGTCGCGCCGGAGCCGGGCGTGGGCGGACTTGTCTCGCCATAGCCAGGCGACGGCGGACTTGTCTCGCCATAGCCAGGCGACGGCGGACGTGGNNAAATTACGGTAAATTACGCCAAATTACGGTAAATTACGGTTAAAAACGTGATTTTTGTAATTGGAACTGGCGGCTCCGGGCGCCGGTTCCGCCAGGGGGTTGCAAGCTCTGGCAGGCGCTGCCAAGTTATCAAACCGGGGTTTTGGGCGGGCTATGAGGCGCCGTTCGCACTTATTCGCACCTATTCGCGGCTTAAATAGACGGCGGCGGGGATTTCCCGATCTCTGTTCTTATGCACCCTTATGCACCCTTATGCACCCTTGTGCACCCTGGAAAGCGCGAGATCTGGAGTTCTCCCGCGGGTCAAGCGAGCTTGATGGCGTTGATAATCAAGGACATACAACTCGGCATGTGGAAATTTTGGGAATCCGATGCGTCCGAAGGCGCTGGAATCTCATTTGGACGGCCAATGATTGTCCCTCGCTTCCGAGGGGGCGGGGGCGAGTTCGCGCGCGAACGCATTCCGCGATTGACAATCGGCATTGTTGTATAATCTTGAATGCCATGGTTCAGACAAAAACTTTCGTAATGACGGCGGCCTTCGCGGCGGCCCTGGCGGGGCGCGTTGATGCGGCCGATTGGCCCCAGTTCCGCGGCCCGAATCACGACGGAACTTCGCCGGAGAAGATACTCACGACTTGGCCTGCAGACGGCCTGCGCGCGATTTGGAAACAACCTCTGACCGACGGCTTCAGCGCGCTGACGGTGGGGGATGGAAAAGCCTTCACGGAGGTTAAACGCGCGGTGGAGGGGACGGACCAGGAGCTCTGCGTGGCCCTGGACGCCGACACGGGTAAAGAACTTTGGTCCGCGCCCTTGGGCTTGGCCAAGTACGATGGGGGCGGCGACAGCGGAGCGCCCGGAAACACCGGCGGCGACGGTCCGCGTTCCACGCCGGCCTACGACAGCGGCAAGGTCTATGTCTATTCCTCACAAATGGTGTTGAAATGTCTGGACGCCGCCACCGGGCATCAGGTCTGGGCGTGTGATGTGATTCGGGAACACGACGGTCAGAACATCAGGTGGGAAAGCGCCGCTTCGCCGGTGGTGGAGGGCAAATGGGTGTTCATCGCCGGCGGCGGACCGGGTCAGGCGCTGCTGGCTTTTGACAAGAATGACGGCAAAGTGGCGTGGAAGGGGCAGGACGACAAAATGACGCAATCGACCCCCATGGTGGCGACGATACTGGGCCGGCGCCAGGTGATTTTCTTTACGCAAAAGGGATTGGTGTCGGTCACTCCGGAGACGGGCGAGGTTCTATGGCGTTATCCCTATAAGTTCCAAGGATCGACGGCCATGACGCCGCTGGTATCCGGTGACACGGTGTATTGCTCGGCGGGTTACGGAATTGGGACCAGCGCGTGCAAGATCACCAAAACCAACAGCGGCTTCGAAGCAAGCCGGCTCTGGTTCCAGCCCGCCAATGTGTTGGAGAATCATTGGAGCACGCCCGTTTGCAGCGACGGTTATGTTTACGGAATCGGCGGCCAGGCGCAGCACGCCACAGCCCCGCTGGTTTGCGTGGAACTGGCCACAGGCAAAATCGCATGGACGCACAACGGTTTTGGGCCTGGGGGTTGCACGCTGGTGGACGGATGCGTGCTGGTGCTCAGCGACTCCGGGGACTTGGTGCTGGTGAAAGCGACGCCAGACTCTTACCAGGAGGTGGCGCGGAGCCATGTGCTGGCCGGCAAGTGCTGGAACAGCGCCGGCGTGAGCGGCGGACGGATCTACGCGCGCAGCACCCGGGAGGGCGTTTGCGTGAGCGTGGCGCGGCCTTAGCGCTGATGGGCATCGTTTTTGCGCTCATCAGCCTGCGGCCGGGAGCGGCGGTTTTTGTCGTTGCCCCTGCGAATGGCACAGCAGTTGCTACGAATTGGAATCGACATTAAAGTCTTGCATCTTGTAGAAAACCGAACCAAATGATCTCATGCGTGGTTGGATTGCTAAATTAAGCGCGTTGGCCGCCATGCTGGCGGGGCTGTTGCTGGCGCCGGCTGAGGCACAAGTAACCCTGACGTGGAACCCCTCGCCCAGTTCCGATCTGGCGGGCTACAATCTTTGCTGGGGTGTCAGCAGCGGCGTTTACGGTTTCACCAACATGTACCCTCCCAGCCAGACCAGCGGCACGGTCAGCAACCTTGCGACCAATCAGGCCTATTTTTTTGCCGTTCAGGCTTTTGCCACCAATGGGCTGGTCAGCCCCTTTTCCAACGAGGAGAGCTTCACCAACGGACCCCCTTCCACCAACGTGGGGGATCCGGGAACCAACGGCCCTCCCACGCCTCCAGGAGGCACCAACATTTCATCCCCGACCAACACTGGCGGCGGCAGTTCCTCCGGCAGCGGTGGCAGCGGCACGGCTGGCAGTGGCGGCAGCGGCACTTTCACCAATTCCGCGGCCAATTTCTGGGGTGTCCCCCCCTTCCTGACAATGACGCTGACCAACGGCCAGCCGACCATGAACATTGGCGGGACCGTCGGCGCCACTTTGATGATCCAGGCCACGACAAACATTTCTTCACTCGATAGCTGGGAAACCATGACCAATCTCGCCTTGACCAACCTCGCTTCGGTTGGACAGACCAATCAGGGGTCCCAGGACGCGCTGGACCTGGCATTCGTCCCCGCTTTGCAAGCTTTCCCGATCACTGCCAGCAACGGGAATCCGTTTCAGTTCTTCCGCGTTGTCATGCCCTACGATTACGTGATCCTGGCCAGCATGGTGCTGCCCGGAAAGGGCTACGGGGCGCGGCTCATCGTGGTGAACATGCCTGGAATCGTTGACGACGCCTGCTACGTCAGCCAAGCCGGCAGTTTCATTCATTACTGCCCGACCAATTCCGCCCTGCAATTGGAAGGGGCCGGCTCGACCCTCCGCAACATTGCCAGCACTCTGGCGAATTCGCTCAGTTTGGACTGGACATCGGCTTCGGAGTTTACCTATTCTAACGGCCTGAGCCAGATTTGGGCTACTGTAATTGAAACCGAACCGGCATCTTCTGACCCCGTCGCTGGGCAAAACCCGCCCAGCCAGCCGATGGTTATTGATTTCTAGTCCTCCCGCTTCCGGCGCCCTATGAAAGAGAACATCATCAGGCGTGTCATTGGCTTGTTTGTCGTCATGCTGGGCATCCTGGTTTATGTGGCCGTGACGGCGGTGCATAATACACAGCGGTCCATCAAGAGCGAAGATTGGGTCAATCATACCCATGCCGTCATCATGGACGCCAGCGACGTTCTGTCCTATCTCCACGCCGGCGATGCGGCGATGCGCACTTACCTGATAACCGGTGACAAGCGCGACCAGGCCGCTTACCGGCTCGCCTATAACACGATGATCGAGAAACTGGTCGATGCCGAGGCCTTGACGCGCTGGGGCGATGAAGAAAAGCCCCTGCACCAAAGAACCCTCGACCTCCAGGTTTTGATCAGCAATCGCATTGATGTCGCCAAGTCCATCGTCAAGTCGCGTGAACAGGGCGGCCTGGAGGGCGTCCGCGCACTCTTTGCCTCCAATCCGGACGTCGAGTCCATGGGCAAGATCGAGCGCGCGACCGGAAACCTCATTGAATATGAAAAGGGGCTGCTGCGCGAGCGGGACAAGGAAGAACACTTGCAGGCGCAAGCCACCCGCGCGACGGTGTATGTCGGCGTCGGGGTTAATTTCGTGCTGCTGGCCGTCATGCTGTGGTTGATCGTGGACGATCTGGCGGCCCGGCGCAAGGCGGCCCAGGCGCTGGAAGACGCCAACGCGCAATTGGAGGCCAAAGTCCAGGAGCGCACCGCCGAACTGGTCAAATCCAATCAGACACTCAAACAGGAAAACCTCGAACGGCGCTGGTCCTATCAGGCCCTGGACCATCAACTCCGTTACAATCAGCTCATCATCAATTCCATCGCCGAACTGGTCTTTGTCGTCAGCCGCGCTCTGAATATCAGCCGCGTCAACCCGGCGGTCGCCCATCGGACCAGTTGGGAGCCGCAAGACCTCATCGCCCAATCCATCGAGCGCGTTCTCCAAATCCCCCAGGACACCGCCTCCGGTTCCGCCCAAAATCCTCTCATCACCGCCATGCGCGAAGGCCGCGAAATCCAGGAGCGCCCGGCCTTGCTGCTGACTCGTTCCGGCACAACCCTGCCCGTTCACTACAGCCTGATTCCTCTCCACGACCAGGACAAAGTCGTCGGGGGCGTCGTGACCGTGCGCGTCCAGAACGGCGCGCCGCCGCAAAGTTCAACTTGACCCCGTTATTCCCATGAAAAAGCACATCCTTTCCATCGACGACGAAGCGGACATTCGCGAGCTTTTGCGGGAGGTATTGACGATCAAGGGCTACCGCGTCTCCACCGCCGCCGAACCCGAGCAAGCCAAGAAAATCGTCAAGGACGACCCGCCGAATTTGATCATCATGGATTTTCAAATTGAGGAGGGAGACGGCTTCGTGCTGATCGAGGAGATCAAAAAGCTGGGGCCGAACATTCCAATTCTCCTGTTGACTGGCGCCGTCTTCGACCGCAACGTCGTCCGGGACACCATCGAGAAAAAGGTGGCCCGCTACCTGGACAAGACGGCCTCCCTCAACACCATCGTGACTGAAATTGAAAAACTCCTGGGCGATCCCATCAGCTCTCCCGGCAACACCATTACCATCCGCCGCGCTCCCTGAGCGCCCGCCAGCCCGCGGGACTCTGGTTATTCGCGGCGGAGCCGTGGGTGATTTTATTTTGACTCTGCCCGCGCTGGCAGCCCTGCGCCGCCACTTTCCAAACCGCCCCCTGGAAATCCTGGGCTATCCGCCCATCGCCGCGCTGGCCGTCGCGGGCGGCCTGGCTGACCGGGTTTGCCCAGTCGAGTCTCCCGCCCTGGCCGGTTTCTTCGCCCGCGGCGGCTCCTGGACCGCATCGGCCGGCGAGTACTTTGCCGGATTCGACCTCATCGTGTCCTACCTTTACGACCCGGAGCGGATTTTCCAGTCCAATGTCACCCGTGCCTCCGCCGCGCGGTTTATTGCCGGCCCCCATCGCCCGGACGAAGCCTCGGACTTGCACGCCACGGAGGTGTTTTTGCGTCCGCTCGAAACACTTGGCATCGACAGCGCCGACCCGCGACCGCGCCTGGTTCTTCCCGCGGGCAGTCCATTGGGCGGGGGCGCCTGGCTGGCCCTGCATCCCGGCAGCGGCGGCAAAAACAAGAACTGGCCCGAGGCGAACTGGGCGGAACTTCTCGCACGCCTCACGGCCCGGACCCGGTGGAATTTTCTTTTGATTGACGGAGAAGCCGAAGGCGGGCGGGGCCGGCGCTTGTCCGCGCTTCTCCCGCCACGGCGAGTGTGCGTCGCCCAAAACCTGCCGTTGGTGGAGCTGGCCCAAAAAATCAAATCGTGCGCCGGCTTCATCGGCCATGATTCGGGCATCACGCACCTGGCGGCGGCGCTCGATTTGCCGGGCCTGGTTCTCTGGGGTCCCACCTCCGCCGCCATCTGGCGGCCGCGCGGCGGAAAAATGCGCCTGCTCCGGGACGCCCGCGGATTGAGTCAATTGCCGGTGGAAACCGTGGCGCGGGCCGCGGCGGATATCTGGCCGGAAAGCCAGCAGCGGATTGCGCCTCCTACCATTGACTTATCTTGAACTTTTTGCGATATGTCGCTTTATGAGGATCGCCAAATCCGCCCGAACGGCAAGCTCGTCCAGTACGTCCGCCGAACTGAGAGCCTTCCTCAAATCTCCTGAAATGCGCGCCCTGGAATTGCAAATCTGCGAAATGGGGCGCCGCATGTGGGCGCGCGCCTATGTCGATGGCAACGCCGGCAACATCGCCATTCGCGTCGGCAACGGCCTGGCGCTTTGCACGCCGACGCTGGTTTCCAAGGGGTTCATGAAGCCGGAGGATTTATGCCTGGTCGATTTGGACGGGAACCAGTTGGCCGGCCAGAAGAAGCGCACGAGCGAAATCCTCATGCACCTGCAAATCATGAAGCGCCAGCCGCGCGCGCTGGCGACCGTTCATTGTCATCCGCCCCATGCCACCGCCTTTGCTGTCACCGGAATCGAGCCGCCAACGTGCATCATGCCCGAAATCGAGTTGTTTATCGGCAAAGTGCCGGTTGCCCCTTACCGCACCCCCGGCACAATGGAGTTGGCCAGGCTGGTTTCCGACCTCGCCGGCCGGCACAACACCATACTCATGGCCAATCACGGCGTGGTGTCGTGGAGCCACATCAGCGTCGAGGACGCCTATTTCAAGATCGAGATCATCGACGCCTACTGCCATACGCTGGTCGTGGCGTCCCAATTGGGCGCACCGCTCAAGACCTTGTCACAGACGCAGTTGCGGGACCTCCTCAAGATCAAGCAATCCCTCGGCATCCCCGATCCCCGCATCGGCCCGAAGGACGGGTTACTGAACTGAGAGGACCGTGTAATTGCGCTTGCCCTTGCGCAAAAGCAGGTGCTTGCCGAAAAGCAAATCACCGGTCTTGACATTGCGGCGCGCGCCGGCTTCCCGGATATTGTTGACGTAAACGCCGCCGCCTTCGATGTCCTTTCGCGCCTGGCCCTTGGACGCGCTGAGGCCCGCCTCCGCCAGCAACTCCGCCAGCGGCGTTCCAGCCCCGTCCAGCCGCGCCTTGTCGATCTGGCGCGTCGGGACCTCGCCGACGATTTCACGGAAGGTGCTTTCGGCGACGCCCTCCAGCTCTCCGCCGAAGAGAATTTCGCTGGCGCGAACCGCTTCGGCGGCGGCGCCGGGACCATGCACCAAATCGGTCATCGCCCTGGCCAGCGCCTTGTGCG
The DNA here is from genome assembly GCA_003138485.1 of Verrucomicrobiales bacterium. Lineage (GTDB taxonomy): Bacteria > Verrucomicrobiota > Verrucomicrobiia > Limisphaerales > Palsa-1400 > PLGF01. The sequence continues at coordinate 12,114 of PLGF01000049.1, forward strand.
CGGCGCGCGCTTCGGGGCGGGCCTGGTGTTCGGCGGCCAGCGCTTCAATCTCCTCTTTGTTCAGGAAGGTGAAATAGTTCAGGTAACGGCAAACGTCCCGGTCGTCGGTGCGAATCCAGAATTGGTAGAAGCGGTACACGCTGGTTTTCTCCGCGTCCACCCACACCGCGCCGGCGGCGGTCTTGCCAAATTTGCTCCCGTCGCTGTTGAGGATCAGGGGAAGGGTCAGCCCAAAAACCCGCGCGCCCAGTTTCTTGCGCGTCAACTCCATGCCCGCGGTGATGTTGCCCCACTGGTCGGAGCCGCCAATCTGCAACTCGCACCGCAGTTCCTTGTGCAAATGGTAAAAGTCGAACGCCTGCAGCAGCATGTAGCTGAATTCCGTGTAACTGATGCCCCCCTCGCGGTCTTCCATGCGCGCCCGCACGCTCTCCTTCCCAATCATTTGATTCACCGAAAAATGCTTCCCGACCTCCCTCAGGAATTCCAGGTAGCTCACCGGCGCCGTCCAATCCGCGTTGTCGGCCAGCCGCGCCGGATTGGCCGCCGCGTCGAAATCCAGCAGCTGCCGCAATTGTTTCTTGACGCAGCCGATGTTGTGCGCCAGCGCCTCGGGCGTCAGCAACTGCCGCTCGCTGGCGCGCCCGCTCGGGTCCCCCACCAACCCGGTCGCCCCGCCCGCCACCGCGATGGGATGATGGCCCAGCAACTGAAACCGCCGCAACGCCAGCAGCGGCACCAGGTTCCCCACATGCAGGCTGTCGGCCGTCGGATCGAATCCGGCGTATAGCACGATCGGGCTGGCCTCCAGCCGTTGCCGCAACTCCGCCTTGTCGGTGCAATCGGCCACCAGGCCCCGCCATTCCAGTTCGTCTATAATGTTCATGCCTTGTGTCATACTATTCGCGCCACTCCGCTTCCCCGGACTATCTCGCCGATGATCCAGGCCACCGTCCCGCCCGCGCGCGCGAACCGCAGCACCGCGTCCGCCTGGTCCCCGGCGACGATCATCACCAGCCCGACGCCCATGTTAAAGACCTCGTACATCTCGCTTTCAGCGATCCCGCCGCTGGCGGCGAGCAATTGAAAAATCGGCGGGACCTCCCACGACCCTTTCCGTATCAGCGCGTCGCATTTCCTGGGAAGCACCCGCGGGATGTTGTCGATGAACCCGCCCCCGGTGATGTGCGCCATGCCTTTGACAGTGAGCCGGCCCGTCCGCGGGCGGTTGAACTTCCGCAGCGCCGACCGAATCAGCGGGCCGTAGCTGACGTGGACCTTGAGCAATTCCCGGCCGATGCCGCCGCCCAATTCGGGCAGCTTGGTTCGCGGGTCCAGCTTCATCCGCTCGAAAAAAATCTTCCGCGCCAGCGAATAGCCGTTGGTGTGCAATCCGCTGGAGGCCAGTCCGAGGACCGCGTCGCCGGGCCGGATGCTCCTGCCGTCGAGAATCTCCGATTTCTCCACCACGCCGACGATGGTGCCGCTCAGATCGTATTCGCCCTCCTGGTAGAAGCCGGGCATTTGCGCCGTCTCGCCGCCCAGAAGCGCGCAATGATTCTCCGCGCAGGCCCGGGCGAAGCCGGAGATCAGTTGCCTGAAGACGCGCGGCTTCAATTTCCCGGTCCCGATGTAATCCAGAAAAAAAAGCGGCTCCGCGCCGAGCACGGCGATGTCGTTGACGCAATGGTTGACAAGGTCCTGGCCCACCGTGTCGTGGCGGTCCAGGGCGAAGGCGATCTTGAGCTTGGTGCCCACGCCGTCGGTGCTGGCGACGAGCACTGGCTGGCGGAATTTGCCGGACTCCAGCGCGAACAGGCCGCCGAAGCCGCCCACCTTTCCCAAGACCTCGCGGCGCCGCGTGGCGGCCAGCAACCGCGGCAATGTCGATTTCACCTGGTTGCCCAGTTGGATGTCCACCCCGGCCGATGCGTACGCTTTCTTTCTCACTTCCGCGGCAACTTACCCGCCGCGACCGCCCGTGACAAGCGACGAGTGGAGGCCCCCGCCGGATTCGTGTCGGGCGGCAGGCGGCCAAGCAACTCCCGCACGCTGAGCGACTGTTTGGGCAAAACGAAATCCGGCGCGATTTCCGCCAGCGGCCGCAACACAAATCCCCGCAAATGCGCGCGCGGATGCGGCAACTCCAGTCCCGGCTCATGGATCACGCGCGAGCCAAACGCGATCAAATCAAGGTCCAGCAATCGCGGCTCATTTGGAATCTTCCGCCGGCGGCGGCCGAAAGCTGATTCCAATTCCTGGAGCCGCGCCAGCAGCGTTGCGGGAGTTTCGCCCGGCCGGGGCGCAATCCCGGCCACCGCGTTGACGAAGGGCGGCGAACCGGGCGGGCAATCGACCGGCACGCTTTGCCACAGCGACGAACGCAGCAGCGGCCCCGCGGAGAGCGCTTGCAACTTCTCCATCGCGCGGTCCACCAAATCCGCCGAATCGCCCAGGTTCGAGCCGAGGGCGACAAAGGCCAGTTCATCCGAATCATTGCTCATGGGGTTTGAGACTCGCGCCATCAACCGCCCGGCGCGTCCGAATCGCCCGTTTAATTCGCACGAGTCCGCCTCCGGGACAAGGTGAATATTGAAATTCAGGTAAATTAGGCGGCAGGTCGATGGTCCGTCCAAAACGATCTGGTTTCCGTTTCCATCGTTGCTCTCTTGGGAAAACGGATGTAACGTGGGCTTATGCTGGATTGGAGCAACTGTGCGGCGGTCGAGCGCGTTCCGGGAAAGGTCAGCGGAGCCTGGCTTTTCAAAGGCACGCGGGTGCCGGTGGCGGCGTTGTTTGAGAATCTTGAAGGCGGCGCAACGGTGGATGATTTTCTCGAATGGTTCGAAGGTGTCGCGCGCGAACAAGTCGAGTGCGTTCTCAAACATGCGGAGCAAAGCTTGACCGTTGCGTAGCCGGCCAGAGGCCGCGCCATGAAGATTCTCTTCGATCAAGGCACGCCAGCCCCTCTGCGGGAAATTCTGGCTCCGCACAGCGTCTCCACCGCTTTTGAAATGGGATGGGCGGCGGTGGAAAACGGGGATTTGCTGGCGGCGGCAGAGCGGCGGTTTGACGCGTTCATTACCACGGACAAAAACTTCCGCTATCAACAGAATCTTTCTGCCACGCCACTGGCGATTTTAGTGCTTCCAACCACAAGCTGGCCGGAAATCCAAAAGCATCTCGGCCAGATTTCTGACGCTGTGAACACACTAAAGCCCGGCGATTTTATTGAACTAGAATTCAGGTGATTCAGGCGGGAGGTCGAATGGTTCGTCCAAAACGATCTGCTTTCAAGGGCCATTCGTTTTGATGGTTTGCGGCAACGGGTGGCGCAGGCCAAGGACGGTGCCGTAAGCCGCCTTGAAATCGGTCCACCAGTTGTCGATCCACGACCCGGTTTCGCCGCCACTCAGGACATGGTCGTTGGGCCAGGCGGAGGTCCCAATGGAACATCTTGGAGGTTCGCCAACGCGGCCAATGATGTATGCGCCGCCAGCCGGACATTCTGGGAACTCCCCGTCCGGACCACGCCCAACGTAAGGCTTGAGGTCGTTCTCTGTGACAATATCGCCAACTTTGCGGTTTTGTTCCAAAGCCCATTGTTGCTTTGCCGAATCAATCAGCCGGAGGTTATTGGGGCAGGCATTTGCCGAAGTTGTATATATGGCTTTTATGAACATCGGAATGACAGCCGCAAAAACGAATCCGGCGCAAAGAAAGGAGGTTAGAGCGATGAGGGCCTTGGCATTTCTCGACATGGATGAATTCCGGCGCGTAATGAGAAACCAGCCAACGCCACCCAGCAAGAAGGCGCAAATGGCAAAGGGCAGGCCGTAGAAAGAGTGCAAATCAGTCAGCACGATCAACCCTGGACCAAGAGCGAGAACGAAAAAACCAAGCCCGGCAATAAGCTTCAATGTTCGCATCTTGGAAAATTATCACGGCAGCTTAAGGCAGTTTGCGGTATAGGACAAGCGAAGTACCGGTAATCGGCACCTCTCGCCGCCCGCCGGTGCAGGCTGGCATGAGGGCTTCCAATGCTCGCCCAGGTCAAGTTGCGAGCGCCTTAAACGCCGGTCCCAATTGATACGAACGACGCTTCCGGGAAGGTTCGTGAAGTTCAAGCAGTCCCAACTTCAGCCAGCCTCGACACAGCCCAACGACAGTGCGGTGACTGAGCCGCAGATGAACCGCGATCTCTTCCGCCGTGATCACTTCCTGTTTCTTAGGACGGGATGTCAGATAATGTCAGTTAAAATGTCAGATAAAGTTCCTGGCAGGTTTATCTCGCCAGAACCGCGCCTTTGCGCTAGAAACCCGGAGGCTGGCCTGCGGCAGGTCCGTCAACAAAAATGGCTCCAAGCGAAAATAGACTTGTCTGGATGGGCGTCCTGCTCGCGTGGCTGTACGGCGTGACGTCGGGACTGGCCGCGCCGCAGGCCGCGGTGACGCGGGAGCAGATTGCCGCCGAGCAAGCTTACGACGACGCCAAGGCGCGGTTTGCGACCAATTCGGACAATGACGAGGCGGTTTGGCAATTCGCCGGGGCCTGTTTTGACCGCGCGGATGGAGAGGTCAAAGACAGCGAGCGGGCCGCTTTGGCCAAAGAGGGGATCGCGGCGTGCGAGTTACTGGTGCGGCGAAGGCCCAAGCTGGCGGCGGGCTATTATTATCTGGGCATGAATCAGGGACAACTGGCTCGCACGAAAACGCTCGGAGCGCTTCCGCTGGTCAAGGAGATGGAAAACTCCTGGAAGACGGCGCTGGCGTTGGACGAACATTTCGATTTCGCCGGCCCGGACCGGAACCTGGGACAGTTATATGGCGACGCTCCGCGCCCGCCCTTGAGCATTGGGCATCGCGCCGGCGCCGAGGCTCACGCCAAGCGCGCGGTGGCCTTGGAACCCGGCTATCCGGAGAACCATCTCAATCTGATCGAGCTTTACCTCAAATGGAATCTCACGGCCGCCGCGGAGAGCGAAAACGAAAAACTGCGCGCGCTCCTTCCGACGGCGCGCCAGCGGTTTTCCGGCCCGGCATGGAAAAGTTCCTGGGAGGACTGGAACCGGCGCCAGGAAGCCATCGAGAAGAAGCTCCGCCAGGGCCGCAACGCGCCAGCGCGCCAGCGCGGGCCATGACGCGGATTTGATTTTCTCGGAATTTTTCCTTGTAGGGTGAAACATTCTGTGATGGAGTGTGAGGCAATGCCAGGTCGCGCGATATGGAATAATCCGTCGCGCGCCGGCTAAAGCAAAAAAGCTGACATATCTATGAAAAACGAAAATGCCGAGAAGCCCGCAGCCAAGGAGCCCGCAAAAAAGCCCTCCTTTCAGCGGCCTGAGCTGAAGAAACACGGAAAACTGAAAAACACAGCCAGCCAAACCACAATCAGCAAATATACTTACAGTACGATCACCTAGGCGGGGAGCAATTCGGGCTTTCAGCCCCGACAACAGGGGGGATGGGCTTATGGCTATGAGCGTATTCCCTCTTGTCTGATAAGACTATGGAAACCAGCATCACTGTGGCGCAAAATAATGCGTACCAGAAAGAGCTCCACATTTCCTGGAAGAAGCCCGAAGGGAACACAAAGTTGGTCATCCTCAATCTAAACGCGGGCGATTTTTTCTCCCTGGAAAACCCAATCAGCATTGAAATCTGGGAAAATTTGATGGCAGGCAAAACTGTCGGAGCCATCGTCGATGAGTTAAGCCGGCAGTATGCCGACGAAGATCCCGCTGTGGTGGCCCGGACCACCGATGAGTTTGTGGCTGATCTGATCCAGAACAAGCTCATATGCGTTTGCCCAAAAAACGGGGTGTAAAGCGCGGCGGCCAGGGGGCGTTGAACAGCCTGCTTCCTTTGCTCCTGCCTGCAGCCCGTGTCAAGATCAATTCTTCTCAAGCGGAAACCCTGCAAGGCGCCCAATGGGTGGACCTGGCCCGCCGCCGGTGTCTGGCGCCAGCGTTTTACAGCTATCTGCGTCAGGGAGAGCACTGGGACATGCTGCCAGAGGGCGTTCAGGAGAATCTTGAAGTTGCGTATTGCGAGAACCTGGCCAGCACCATGGCCAGGGAGACCGCCCTGACTGCGATCTTGGAGGTCTTCAAGACCATGGGAACGGTGCCGGTGCTGCTCAAGGGGCTGGCCTTTGCCACCGAGTTGTATCCCGATCCGGCAGCGCGTCTGGCCGGCGATGTCGATCTGCTCATCACCCCGGAATTGAAAGAGGAAGTGATCCGCCGGGTGGAAAAAGCGGGGTTTCGCCTCGTTTCCCACCCTCCGACCCCGCCAGGAAAGTTCAAGCGCCTGCTGCGGCGCGCCGCTGACAAGCGCGCAGGCGCGCCAGCCCATGATGGCGACGGCCACGAGGACGATACTGAAGCCGTGTTTATGACACGGGTGGCCGACTCCGATATCATGATCGAAATTCATTCCTATTTGATCAACCTGCGCGCCGGAGGCGGCAAAGCGCGGGTTTTCAGGTCGCGTGATGAAGGCTTGCCCGCCAGCCGCCTTCTGCAACTGCCCGCGGGAGAAGTCAGGGTTCTGGATTATCAAACCGCTTTTCTGCACGCCTTGCGGCATATCGCGTTGCATCATCGGTTGATCGGGCTTCGCTGGCATCATGACCTGGCTCTGATGCTGGTTGGCTGGGAGAAATTTCTGGACGCCGGCCAGATTCGCGAGCGATGCCGGGAATTGAATTCAGAGAAGATTTTGAACGTGGAGCTGGCGATTTTGGAGGACCTGTTTGGGCCGGGCATTTTCTCCGAGACCGGCCGCGCCGGCTGGACAGCGGGAACACTGCCTTGGGAGTACCCCCTTTACAATCACGTTGCCAGAGGCGGGAAAAGGACGCCGTTGCGGGAATTAGTCAGAACCCTCATGGCGCCCCGTTGGCGGGAGCAGTGGCAGACGCTGGCCTGACACAACTTTGAAAATCGGCATGGCATTCGATTACAGTTACGATCTTTTTGGAGTCAAATGCCAATTGACAACAGACTCATTGCGGATTTCCGCGGAAGCCCAGTTGTTCCTCCAAGCGCATCAAACCGCGCGGCACAGCCTTCCAGACTACAGGTTTGTCTTCAACGAAAGCGCAACCATGCCTGAGTTTGGCGTCCCCAATTTGCGAATTTGCCGTGGCCATGAGCACCAACTCATGGAACATGGCGGCTGCGTGTTCCTATCGACCGCCGAAGGAATGGCGCGCCTGGACCCAGGAAGCAAGAGCTGCCGGGGACACGTATTTCCCCTTGACGATGACCCTGGACAACCCCGCGGGACAGTCCCCTTGGTTCACCTTCTCATCATCCAAATCATGTTTGCCGAGGGGTTTCTGCCTTTCCATGCGGCGGCGGCGGTGGACCGGCGGGGTGAAACCGTCGTGCTGACCGGAGAAAAAGGCGCTGGCAAGAGCACCCTGGCCATCAAGCTCCATGAAGTAGGCTTCCAACCCCTTTGCGATGATCTGGTTTACCTGAGGGAGAATCACAATCGTCTGATGGCTGGCGGGCATTGCCAACCTGTCAAAATCAGGACCGACGAAGCCGGCCCTCTGCTGAAATCCTGCCGGACAGACCAAGGAGAGGCCCAAGTGATCGGCAAGACGCTTTTCCCCATCCAGCAATTCAATCCGGAAGGGGTCAACCGCCTTTATCCGGTCCGTTCCATGATTTTCCTGGACAACACAGCGGCGTCCGCAACTCATGCGAGCGTGCAGCCGAATCAAGAGGTGGAGGTCATTCGTCAATTGCTGGAAACTTCGCCCCTGCTCAACACCCCGGCCTACCGCGCCCGGGCATTTGAGTTCTTTGGCAACGCGGGCCGATGCCGTTTTCTGCTCGCGCAAACCTGCACGAACGCGGAGATCACAGTGAACGAAATTCTGCGCGCCTTGGACCATGAATAAAAAACTGCCCCTCGACACCGCATCTTCCTGGGACGCCTTTTCTTTGGGCGCGGGCGAGGCGGTTTGTTGCCCGGGTGTGGACAGGGATCGCTGGCGCCCCTGGCTGGCGCAGATGCCTCGCGCGCTGGCATCGGAAGCGGCGCGGGAGATTCGTCATTCGAGTCTCTGTTCGACAGGCCGAAGGACTTATGAGCTTGCCGGACCCGATGGGCTGCCCTTGGTTGTGAAATGTTATCCGGGCGCGTGGTGGGAGAAACTACCCTCGCCGGACGGCAGCAGTTTGGGCTGCTCCCCGTGGGGGGCGTTTGAATGCAATCTCGCCTTGTCGCTTCGCGGGGTTCCTGTCCCACAGCCGCTGGCTTTTGTGGCGCAGGGCCAAAACACGCCTGACGCCGTTAGTTATGCCATCACCAGCCTGCTGGAGGGGTGTCAACCTTTGATGAACTTCGCTTTCGAGCACCTGCGCCGCCGCCCTTCAGCCGCCAACGTCACCCGATGGATGGAGGCAGTCGTCGAAACGATCGTCAACCTGCATCGAGCTGGCTACGCTCATGGGGACCTGCATCACCACAACATCCTGATCCGAAGCCACGACGACGGAGAGGCAATCCAAGTTTATCTGACCGATTTCGACGCCTGTTTTGCCAATACTGAAACGGCGCCGGATCGCGCCCAGGTTCTGGACCTGGCTTCCCTGGCCGCCTCCCTATATCAGGTGGCGCCGGACCGGCTTCTCTGGAAGGGCCTGGCGCGATACTTCGCGGGCCTGTCATTGAACGCGGAACGGCGGCGGCGGTGTCTGGGCACACTTCGGGAGGGATATCGCTCGGTTCTGAATTACTATAGGGCCAGTTTCGGGCGCGTGGAAGATTACTACCTCACGCTGGCGGAAAAAGCCCTGGAAGAAATAAAACCAACTCCATGATAACTCTAGTCAATTGCGTTGCGCCGCATACCGCCAGTGATCCGGGGATTCCGCCCCCCGGTCTGTTGTACCTGGCGGCCTCCGTCCGGCAAGCGGGCTTTGCTGTGCGCCTGGCTGATCTGGCTTGCGCGGGCAGTGCCGGAGTCCCGGCGCCGGAGGATTTCCCAAAGTGGCTTGGTGAACCAGCGCCGATCGTCGGCTTTTCCACGATGAGCAATATGCTGCCGTACGCGCTCGAAGCCGCCCGCTGCCTCAAAGAAGCCGCGCCCAAGACCTCCATCGTCTTTGGCGGCTGCGGTCCGCAAGCGGCTGTGAAAGACATAATGGATCAGTTCCCTTTCATCGATTTTGTCTTCCAAGGCGAGGCGGAGCACACATTCGCCGAGTTTCTGCGGCGGCGGGACGACCCGGATGCCTGGAGCCGGATCCTGGGCCTGGCCTATCGGAAGAACGGCTCCGTTCAAGTCAATCCGCCTCCGTCCCGGATCAAAGACCTGGACGCATTGCCCCGACCGGCTTACGATTTGGTTGACTACAGCGGCTATTCCGACTTTCTCGGCTTGCAAACCTCCCGGGGATGTCCCTTTTCCTGCAGCTACTGCGAGGGGAGCTTGTCGCGGCAGCAACTACTGGCCACGCACTCCATCGACCGTGTCATTGAGGATGTTCGCCATCTCCACAGGGTTTATCCTGACAAGAAATTGGGCCTGGTGGACGACACGTTTACGGTGCAACGCGGAAGAGCCGCCCAGTTTTGCCGCCAATACCTTGCCGCCGACTTTGATTTCCATTGGGGCATTGCGTCGCGCGTGGACGGGATAGATGTGCCCATGATGGAGTTACTATCCAAAGCCCGATGCCAGAGCGTGTATTTCGGAATCGAATCCGGATCGGACAAGACGCTGCAAGCGGTCCGCAAGGGCATCACCAGCAAGCTCATCTGCGAGATGGTGCCGCGCGCCCGGGATTATTTCCAGGACGTTATCGCCTCATTTATATGGGGATTTCCCTTCGAAGAACTGGCGGATCTTGAGGAGACGCTCCTCTTGGCGGCGTTCCTGAGCACCTACGGAGTCAGAATTCAATTGCACCTGTGGTCGCCCATGCCGCTTTCCCCGTTGTTCAAACAATACCAGGACCAATTGGTTTACGACCCCAAAGTGCAATCCAACATTGTCTCCGGCGATGTCGCCCGCTACGAATCGCTCATTGCCGCCAACCCGGCCATCTTCGCCCCGTTCTACCATGTGCCACACCCTGCCTTTGAGCAGAAAAGACAGATGATCGAAGGAATGGGATTCGCCGGATGAACTGCCAAGATTCCAGTCAATATCCGCAGGCGCCAGCCGGCGAACAGAGGCGATCCGAGTCGCGGTGGCGGCAGGCCAAGAGGCGGTTTTATTTCCTGTTGTTTCCAACCTTTTTGAAGATTCTCTGGTTCCATTTCACCTCCCGGCAAGGCCACCAGTTTGCCCGGCTGGGACAAAGCCGGGGGCGAGAGGATTTGGCGTTGCCGGCGGGATGGGCAAGGTGGGCCGCCACCAAGATTGCGCGGCTGATATTGCGGACGCCGATTCTTCGCCAGCGTCCCTGCTATTGGCGCAGCCAGATGCTCTATGACCTGCTGCCGCGGTTTGGCTACCCCGTGCGTTTGCATTTGGGCGCACGGTTGGACGACGACGAAGCCACGACACATCTTTGGGTAAGTATCGGCGGCCGGCCTCTGGCTGAGGACCCGGATTGCGAGATCAAATATGTCGAGTTAGCCGTTTACAGCGCAGAGGTAACGCATGTTTAACTTAATTCTAACGCAAGTTTGCAACCGGCGTTGCCAATACTGCTTCGCCCGCGAAATGCTCACTGAGGGGGCCGACGCGGGCCAAAACCACATGGAGCCGTCGATGTTTGAAGCCGCGCTGGCCCTGGCCGAGCGCTCGCGGGCGCCGGAGATCAGGTTCTTGGGCGGCGAACCCACCTTGCACCCTGAATTCGTCCGGTTCGCCCAACAGGTGCTCGGTCGGGGCTTCAAGCTGCTGGTCTTCAGCAATGGTCTGATTCCACGCGGCCCGCTGCAATTTCTGAAGAGTTGCACCCAAAAACAAGTGGGCCTTCTGGTCAATGTGAACGACGAAGCCACCTACGAACCGGGTGAATATGACAGACTCAAGGATCGACTCGCGTCCCTCGGCCAGAAGGTCACTTGTGGCTACAATATCAGCCAGCCCGGCTTCAGCCTCGAACCGATTATCCGGCTCATACCAGAATTGAACCTCGCTCGAAACATCCGGTTGGGCATGGCCCAGCCGGTGCTTTCGGGCAAGAACCAGCACCTGAATTGGGCGGATGTCCCCGCCGTGGCAAATGGCATCATCAATGCCGCCCGCCTGGCCGACCCCCTTGACATCATCCTGGGGTTGGATTGCGGCTTCACCCAATGCATGTTTCGGGAGTATTACGAGGATATCATCTCCTTGCGCATCCACTTCAAATGCTGCTGCCAGCCCGTTCTCGATCTGACCCCCGATGGGAAGATATGGTATTGCCTGGCTCTTTGGGGACATCCTCAATTCTTCAAGCTGGGCCAATTTCCTGACCTTCAAACGTTCCGCGAGGAATTTGAAGCCAAGTTTGCCATCCTCAGAAGCGCCGGCCTGCTCGACGACTGCCCCGACTGCAAATTCCGGCGCACCGGACAATGCTCGGGCGGATGCTTCTCGCGCATCCTCCAACAGTGGCAATAGGAGAAACCGTGAAACAAGGCGCAGAATATCAAGACACGCCCACTGCCGCGTTGAGCGCGTCCCCTATGCGGGAGACTCAATTTCAGATGACAAGCCAGACTCTGGCAGACATGGACGCGCTCGGAGCGGACAGTTTTTTGCCCTCGATCATCGGAGCCCTCTTCAGCACGGAAGATGCGGTCGCCCTCCAGGCCGAAGCGCTTCTGGCGTCTCATCCTCTGTTCTGTCTGCGCAAAGGACCCTGGCCTGCCCCGGACCACTCCGGCCCTCTTCAGAAAACCTATTTTTCAGAAGACCAAATCCGGCGGATGGCTTTGACTATCCGCCGGGGGATCGCGACAGCCGCCGGTCCGCTCCGCAAACGCATCGTGGAAAGCGCTGTCCGCTTGAACGGCCTGGAAAACGTCGTCGATGTCAAGACCCTCGGCTTAAGCGGGGATGAGCGCGATTACTACGAACAATTGACGCTGTGCCGGAGCCTGAGCCAATTCAAACGACAGATGACCATTGTGCTCAGCTACGCCTGCAACAAACGATGCTCCTACTGTTTTGCCGATGGAATCGCCCGGCGGCTGACCCATCCGATCAGCCGGGCGGATTTTGTCCGCGCGGTGGAGTGGGGACAACGGGCCGGGGTTTCGAGACTGCCGGTGACCGGAGGGGAGCCGACCCTCCACCCCGAATTCCCCGGATTCATGGCGGAGCTGCGGGGGCGCAATCTGACGACCAGTTTCTCAACCAATGGCTGTGTGCCCCGGACCCGCTTCGAGTGTCTGTCAAACGAATTGGTTGAAGCCGTCACCTTTCACATACTCGACGACGAGGAATACGCCGCCGGGGAGGGCGAATTGCTGGAGGAGAATATCCGATGCGCCAGGGACAAGGGAATCGTTCTCATTTTTCGCTATGTTCTCAGCCGCGCGGGCAAGCGCCCCTGGCCGCGCCTGTTTGATCTGGCGGCTCGTTACCGGCCCGCGATGCTCACATTTTCCCCGGTCTTTCCCGGTCCGTATCGCCGCGAGATGTCGCGCGAAGTCAGGGCCATGTTTCAAGCGCGGGAAGACATCCTGCTGCTTGCCAGGACCGCCGCCGGCATGAGAATCCGGCCCGTCATCGCCAAGCCGATTCCGCTTTGCATGTTCACGCGCGAGGAGTTTTTGGAATTGGCCGGCATCGCCGCCCTGAATGTCTGCGACATCTATCAGAATGGCTACACCAACAACAGCGTCGTCAACCCCGATCTAAGCCTTTACCCTTGCATGGCGCTGCCTCTGACAGGCGCGCATCTGAACTCCACGCCCTCATTGGATTGTTTTGGCGGGTGTTCCCGCCGGGCTGTCGAGCCGCTCCAGCGAATGGCGATGCTCGAAGAGTGCCCGGCTTGCCAGTTGCATCGCATGCGCCTCTGTCAACCCGCCTGCCTGAGTTTCGCGCTGCCGCAAAGCTGAGCGCGTTCCCGCCCGCGGGCCATCTCCGGATTAGCGCGCCACCTCTGAGAGAATTCCGGCCAGGTTCGCTTCGAATTGCTCGAGCATGTGATGCTCACGAATGCGGTCGGTATTCTTCCTGGCCATAAGTTCCAGTTGCGCCGGCGCAAGCTTTTGGGCTTTCTCAACGCTTTGCCCCACCCCGGCCGCGGAAAGTTCATCAATCTTTATCCCCAATTCATCCAGATCAATGCCCGAAGCGGCGGTGGCGATTGGAATCAAACCCTGGCCCATCACCGTGAGAAGCGACGCCGCTTGACCTTCCGCGCAAGTGGGAAGGATCGCAAAAGCACAGTTTTGGACCACCTCCTGAAAGGCCGGCCCCTGCGCGTCCACAAAACCGTGGTGGCGGATGTTGGGCGAGCAAAGCTCAGTCCGATAAAGTTGCGCCAGGTCCTCCTCGATCAGCCCGCAGAGGTGCAGCGTCAACGAGGGCGTCGCCGCAAAATAATCCAGGCACAGATCAAGCCCTTTATGAACCCCTCCGTTGGTGCTTCCGAACCAAAGAAAGGCCCGGCGCGCCGAGGATAAGTCCCTTCCGCTCACATGTCGCGGAGTCGCCAGAGCGGTCGCATTGAGGGAATAAATCGGAGGATGAGGACAGATTCGGTAGGTGCCGGCCGTGTGCGCGTTGCCCAGGATAATGAGAGCATCGGCCAATCCGGTGGACCGGCTCCAGGCCAGCTCAAGCAGGCGGCGCGGCTGAAGCAAAACGCCCGTCTTTTCCCGGATTTCCCGGATGCGCCGCAATTCCGTTGTGTTATTGAAATGCTGATGGCAAGTCGTGCCAAAGTAAATCCGCCGCAGGGGCTGCGGCGCGGCAAAACTTTGTTCGAAAGGCGCTCCAAAGCCAAAGATCAGGTCGTACTTATCATACCGGAAAGGTCGATCATGGAAGTAATCCACCACGTCAACATTGTAGCCCAAACGGTCGAAAATCCCGGCGATCACCTGGGACCTGGCTATGTTGGTGTGACCCGTCAGCAGCCGATGCGTGAATGGTTTTGTCACGTAAGAAATCAGCGCGTTTCTCTGATGCCGGGACCCGTGGAGGTTCTCCAGAAATCCTTTGAAAAAAAGCCAGCAACGGTGCCGGGTGTAAATTCTTGTAAACTTGAGAATGTTCATGGCTTCGCGGCCTGGCTCCATCGTTTCTTCACTGGCTCTGAAGCCAGCCGTGGCGGGCCGCCTGCTCAAAATCAACCCCTTCCAAAGTGGCGGCCAGAAACTCAGTCCCCCGCCCCTGACAGGATGCGTCCACCCATTGCTGAAGCAATGGGCCGCCAGCGTGGAATCGAACAATCGCCCGGTCTCCCTTCTTCATTTGCGGCGGCGGCATCAGGCAGACCGATTTGCCTCCCAACACGTTGGCGGCATAGTGGGAGAAACTGGAAACCGGCGTCGCCAGAACAACCGGGCAACACGCCAGGGCGAACAGCTCGCCCACCGGATGCTTGGACGACCGGTGGCCGGGGTCCCCCCGATAGGGATTGCCGATGGGCAGTTCCACAATCTCAAAATTCTTCCTCAAGGTGGCGACCGCCTGCTCTGCCTTGGTTTGACACACCAGGAAACGGACATCAGGCTGCCGTTGGACAATGGCGTCCATAACCCATTCGTGCCACCAAAGCGGCACTGCCGACAGCCATGCTTGATTCAAATCATAAGCATCCTCCGACAGGAGACGAAAATCGCCCTGGCGCAAATGGACGCCCACGACGGGACGAGGACCGAGTTCGCGGAAAAACGCGCTGATTGCCTCCGCCAAGGGCGCGCGAAGGTGAATCTTCGATACGCTTTCCAGATGAATCGGCGCCATCTTCTCCGCAGGCCCTCCAAGGCCCCGCAAAATGATGTGGTTCCTTCCGGCTAACTTTTCAAACGCTTCCAAGTCGCAGGCTCGCAGCCGCACCGCGCCCCATCGCCCCAGCAGCCCGGGAGTGCCGCGGCGCGTCCCCTCGATCCGCAACACATCCAGCTCAGGCCAGCCCAGGAAGATCTGGTGCCCGTGTGCGCGCTGAATCGCGCTGGCCAACACAAACATCTCCAGCCGATTGCACAAGCCGCAACAATTTTCGATATAAATTCTCTTTTTGAATTCGATCATACACCGCCCATCCCCGGCCCGTTTGTTCCAAAGTGAGGCGGAACGGCCCATTCTCGTCAAGCCCAACCGGAGAATCAAAGACCGGCTGCCGCCCTCCGCCAACGAGCTAGCCAAGCGTGGCGTCGAGTGTCGAGCCCAAGGCGTGAAGCTTCTGATAGATTCCACCCAGCGCCAGCAATTGGGCATGCGTGCCTGTTTCGACAATCCGGCCGGCGTCCAGGACCACAATCCGGTCAAAATTCTGAATGGTGGAAATCCGGTGGGCGATGCAGATGGTCGTGCGGCCGCTCATGAGTTCCTCCAAGGCGGCCTGCACGGCGCGCTCGGACTCGTTGTCCAGAGCGCTGGTCGCCTCGTCAAGCACCAGGATGGGCGCGTTGTGCAGGAGCGCCCGGGCGATGGTCAGGCGCTGGCGCTGGCCGACGGAGAGGTGGACTCCCTTCTCCCCCGCGATGGATTCGTAGCCCTGCGGTTTCTCCATGATGAACTCGTGCGCGAAGGAGTGCCGGGCCGCCTCCTGAATCTCCGCGTCGGTGGCGCCGGGGCGGCCGAAGGCGATGTTGTTGCGGATCGTGTCGTCAAACAAAATGATCTCCTGCGTCACCACCGCCATCTGCCTGCGCACATCGCGCACGGCGGCGTCCCGGAGGTCCACGCCGGCGACGCGAATGGCCCCGCTGGTCGGATCGTAAAAGCGCAGCAACAGGTTGGCGAGGGTCGTTTTGCCCGAACCGCTTCGCCCCACCAGTGCCACCTTTTCGCCCGGTTTAACGCGCAGTTCAATGTCGCGCAGGACGGGCTTGTGGTCGTAAGCGAAGCTGACGTTGTCAAAGTGAATATCGCCGCCCGCGGCGCGCAGCGGCACGGGATGGGGTGGATCGGCCAGCGTGTTTTGAGTCGCCAGCAACTCGAACACCCGCGCGGTGGCCGCGCGCGTCCGTTGCAGTTCCCCCTGCAAACGGACCAGCGACTTGATCGGGGGGTACAGCGAGACCATGGCGCCGATGAAGATGAAGGAACCCACCGCGGTGGTTTCGCGGCCCAAATAGAACAGGAGAGCCGCCACGCCCGCGGCGCCCAGAGTTTCAATGATGGGGCCGGGCGCCTCAAGAGAGCGAATCGCCCGCATGTAGTGGCTGAAGTATCTGGCCTGGTTGCCGTTAAACTGCGCCATAACGGTCTGTTCCAGATTGTAACCTTTGACGATCCGGTTCCCCGTCAGGGCCTCGTGCATCACGCGGCTCAAGTTGGCCGCCTCGGTTTGGACGCCGGCGCCCGCCCGCCGCACCCTGCGGTTGTACACCGCCACCGGGATGATGCAAAGGGGAAGACCGACCAAGGCGATGAGCGTCCACTTCAAACTAATCATGCACGAAAGAACCACCTTGGTGACGATGCTGACGGGTTGCTGGATGATCGTCACCATGGACGTGCCGATCATGCCATTCAGAACGCTGACGTCGCCGACGCGCGACATCAATTCGCCCGTGCTGTTGCGCGTAAGAAAGCTGGCGGGCAGATTGAGAAGGTGCTCGAACAAGCGCGCGCGCAGATCGCACAACGCCCGCATGGCGACCCATCCCATCGTGTAGGATGTCACGTAACCGCAGACCCCCCGCGCCAGCATGACCAGGGGGACCAGGCTGACCACCAGAAGGAGCGTGACGTTTGATCCCGAGTGCAAACGGCCCGCCAACCATTGCTGCGCATGGACAAAGAACGAGGCGAGCCACGGCGGCAATTTGGACAGCAACAGCTCGAGATTGCTGTCGTGTGATCGAAAAAAAACGACGCCGAAGACAAAGGCCAGCGTGACAAGCACCAGCGTATCGGTCAGCCCGCTCAAAACGCCGAAGATCAAACCGAGCACGAATCGTCCCTTGTATGGACGGGTCAATTGCCAGAGTTTGAGCCAGAACTCAATCATGTTTGCGGCGAGTATGCGGGGGAGCCTCGCGGTGCGCGAGGATTTTCACCGCAACCGCCGCGCTGGGGTGTGAGACAAATTTCTGTCTCACACCCCACTCGCTGCCACTTCCCAATTCCGGCGGAATTTCCTTGCCGCGAATTTCAGCGGCATTGCAGCATGCGGAGACAGAACGCCAATCTTGATGACCTCGATTACCACCCCAACGCCAGCGCCCCGCGACCGACCGGCAGCATTGACAACGCGAGTGGGATGGATTGTTGTCAGCGGCCTGTTGATCGGGGCGGCCCTGGCTGTGGACGAGCCTGTGGGAAGATGGCTGGCGCTACACGATCAGCCGCGTTGGATCATGTTCGCGCGCTGCATGTCCCAGGTCGGCCAATGGTGGATGTTGGCAACGGCCGGCGGACTCTGTGGCGCATATTGTTTTGTCATTGGCAAACCAGAGAGGATGCGCGCGGCCTTTTTGGTGACTTTGGCGGGCCTGAGCACCGGTCTATGCGCCACGGTGCTGCGGTTCCTAATTGGGCGCACCCGGCCTGACGCGAACGTGCCGCAGGGGTTTTACGGCCCCTGGCATGATTCCCACTGGATTTTCGGCCAGGCTCAATTCGGGTCGTTTCCCTCCGGCCATACGGCCACAGCCGTGGCATTTGCCGCCGCGCTTTGGCAACTGAACCGCCGGGCCGGTCTGTTGGCCGGCCTGTTTGCCGGGATCATCGCCTGGTCCCGCATCGCGCTGTCACGCCATCATTTCTCGGACATTGTGGCCGCGGCGTTGCTGGGCGCGGCCGGCGCCCGGCTGGCAATGGCGCGCCTGGGGCCGCTCCTGGATCGGGCAGCCGGGCCGTCGAAAAAACCGTGACTCAAGGCTTGGATGCGGTTGCGCCGGTGATCTTCACCAGCACCACGCCGTGGCGCGGCACTGTGGCGTGGAATTCGTCCTTGAATTTTCCGATGTCCTTCTGCCGCCAAAGGTCCCGCACGGTGGCGCGTCCTTTCAGGCCGAGGTCGGACCACTTCGCGATGACTTCCTGTGCGTTCGTGTTTCGATTGAACAAGCCGACCGCCATCGAGCCGTCCTCCAAGTCCTTGGCCCAGACTTCCAGGTTGTTGGTTTGGGAGAGGCGCGCCGCCTGACGGCCCAGAGAGTCCTGATCCACCGCCAGCACCTCATCGTTGCTCAGGAGACTGAGGGTGAAATCGTCCATGGCGGTCATATCGCATCCAATGAGCAACGGCGCGGAAAGCAGGCACCAGAGACTGACGTGCGTGTATTGTTCGTTGGGTGTCAGGCGCGTGGGGTGTAGGCGGGGACCCCATCCTACTCGGCCGACAATCATCATATCTGGATCGTTGAAATGGCCGGGACCGGCATATTTCTCGTGGCCGGCCTGGGAGAAGCCGATCCGGGAAAGACTCGCCCAGGTATCGGTGATGTCACCCGTGGTGCGCCAACTGTTGCCGCCGATCTGCGCGCCCCATTCCCAGACGTTGGCGTCGCCATACTGGCAAAAAGAGAAGAGGATGTCGCGGGGCACCTTGTCCAAAGCGGCGCGCATCACCGCGTAAGGCTTCTGGCGTGTGGCGAGGTCGATCTGCGGCCGGCGGCGCGGGGCGCCGGGCGCGGCGTTGGTGGGAGGTGGAAGGCTGGCGGCGGCGACTGAATTGTAACTGCACCAGTCGTACTTCAAGTAATCAAAGCCCCATTCACCGTAAGATTGGGCGTCCTGATCTTCGTGTTGATAGCTGGCGACGCAACCGCCGCAGGTTAACGGGCCGGGACTCGAGTAAAGGCCGATCTTGAGGCCGAGGCCGTGGACGTATTCGGCCAGACCCTTCATATCAGGGAAACGGGGGTTGGGGACGATTTTGCCGCCGGCGTCCCGCTCAGGTCCTTGCAAGCTGGGGTCGTTGGTGCGGCGGGGGTTGACTTCCCAGAAGTCGTCTATGTTGATGTAAGTCCAGCCATGATTGATGAGGCCGCTCTTGACCATGGCGTCGGCGGCGTCGATGACATGCTGGGCGGTGACGGCGTCGGCAAAACAATTCCAACTGTTCCAGCCCATGGCCGGAGTCAAACCGATGGTGGGGCCGCAGATGATTTTGAATTTGCTTTTGGCGGTTCCAAGGGAGTTTTTGGCGCTCAAGGTGACCTTGAACTCGCCCTCCTGGGCCAGCGCGCCGGTGATTCGCCCGGTGTTGGCGTCCAGCGCCAGCCCGGCGGGCAGCCCAGTCGCGCTGAAGGTCATCGGACGATCGCCGGTGGCCGCGATGGTGAACAGGAACGGATGATTGGGCCGGACGCCGAAGACTTTGGCGCCGTTGATGCGGGGCGCGGGCGCGGCTTTGGGCGTGAGAATCTCCGCCACTTCGGGCGCCGGCTGCGATGCGGGCGCCGGCTGTGCGCTGGAGCGGGAAGAAGTGGAGAGCAACGCCAAGCCGCAAGCGGCGGCGGCGAAAACGACGGAACACAGAGCGTTCTTTTTCATGTGGAAAGGGTCTTAATGCAACTTTTCAGGTCCATTCATTGGAACGCAGGTGATGATGAGGCACCGGAGGCCGGATGCCAAGGGCAAAGGTTGCCCACGCCAAATCAATGTATTCGAAATCTGGCGGGCCGGTGCCATAATCGGCCAGCCGTGTCGGGAACATCAAACAGTTCTACAAACTGAAGGCCGCCAATGAAACTTCCGCCGGTTACTTTGATCGCGCGCCGAAAGGTCTGCGACCATCTTCTGGTGTGCCGTCCAGAAGACGACAAGTCCGCTTTTCTGGCCGGGGCCGATTACATGCAGGAAGCGGCCGACCGACTGTTGGCGGACCGGCGCACACAACGGTTGTCGCCAACGGAGCTTTATGGTAAAAAAAGTCAACGAATTTACGAAGTTCTCATGCCAATACCTGAAACAACCTCTGCCGAGGCCTTCGCACGCTATGTGGGCGGGAAAGTGTTGCGGGTTGGTCGTGGTAAAGCGTGGTGGAAATCGCACTCGACGTGGGCTACGCCAATCCGAGCCATTTCGCGCAACTGTTCCGGCGGGAAACAGGACTATCCCCAAGCGATTACCGCCAGCAGCGTTGATGTGGCCATGCGGTGGTTTCTGGCTCATCGCACTTTCGAGCAATCCCACAACAGGTGGAGCAAGCCCCCGTGCGACAGCCGCGCGCGGCTCAGGTAGAGTCACTTCAAGATTTAACACAAAGAGAGACTCAAATATGCAAAACATCAAAGGAAAAGTCGTGGTGATTACGGGCGCGAGCAGCGGATTGGGCGAAGCGACTGCCCGGCTTCTCTCCGCAGCAGGTGCAAGCGTTGTGCTGGGTGCGCGGCGGGTTGACCGCATTCAGTCTTTGGCCGATGAGTTGAACGCCAAGGGCGGCAAGGCACTCGCCCTCGCCACCGATGTCACCAATCACGACCAAGTGAAAAAACTCGTTGATTCAGCCGTGCAGAAATTCGGGCGCATTGATGTCATGATTAACAATGCCGGAATAATGCCGCACTCGCCGTTGGAGCGTCTCAAGATTGACGACTGGAATCGGACGATTGATGTGAACATCAAAGGCGTGCTGTATGGCATTGCCGCGGCACTGCCGCACATGAAGCAGCAGAAATCCGGGCATATCATCAATGTCTCCTCCGTGGCCGGTCACAAGGTCACACCGAATGGAGCGGTCTATTGCGCGACGAAGCACGCCGTGCGCGCTTTATCCGAAGGGCTGCGCGTGGAAGTGAAACCCTACAACATCCGCACGACAATCATCTCACCGGGCGCGGTGGCGACGGAACTGCCAAACAGCATCACAGAGCCGGACGTTGCCGCTGGAGTCAGCAAGTTCTACGAGGAGACCGCGATTCCTGCCGACTCATTCGCGCGGGCAGTCGCTTTCGCCATGAGCCAGCCGGATGACGTGGACATAAACGAAATTCTGTTCCGGCCCACGAGTCAGGTGTTGTAAGGCAAACAACAACGAAACAAAAAGAAAGAATACCAGACATGAACATCATCAAGTGTGGCTCACAGCCTTCCAACAAAGGACCGGCAGATTGGTTCACCGGCACGGTGCGAATTGATTCACCGTTCAAGGGGAGCGAACCCGCGCGTATCAGCGGCGCGATTGTCACGTTTGAACCGGGCGCGCGAACCGCGTGGCATACGCATCCGCTGGGACAAACGCTGATCGTGACGGCGGGCTGCGGTCGCGTGCAACGCGAAGGCGGTCAGATTGAGGAGATTCATCCCGGCGATGTCGTTTGGTTTCCGCCCGGCGAAAAACATTGGCACGGCGCAGCCCCCACCACGGCCATAACGCACATAGCCATTGCGGAGGCGCTCGACGGCAAGGTAGTCGAGTGGATGGAAAAAGTCGCAGATGAGGAATATCTGGCTGAATCGCAGAAATTATAAGACAAAGAGAACTTTATGAAAAATACACAGACAAAGGTTATCGTCGTCATCGGGGCGGGATTGATCGGCCAAGCGATTGCGCGGCGGGTTAGTGCAGGCAAACACGTTGTGCTCGCTGATTTGCGTCAGGAAAATGCCGATACTGCGGCAAAGATTTTGAGCGATGCCGGTTTCGACGTGAGCACCACGAAAGTTGATGTATCGTCCCGGGCTTCGGTTCAAGCGCTGGTTGAGTCAGCCAAATCCTTTGGCGAAATTTCCGGTGTCATTCATGCCGCCGGGGTTTCCCCTTCCCAAGCGTCGCCGGAAACTATCCTGAAGGTTGATCTCTATGGAACGGCGCTGGTGCTGGAAGAATTTGGCAATGTTATCGCAAGCGGGGGCGCTGGCGTCGTGATTGCGTCAATGTCCGGGCATCGCCTGCCGGCGCTCTCGGCTGACCAGAACGCGCTGCTCGCAACGACGCCGGTCGAAAAATTGCTCGCTCTCCCGATGCTTCAACTCGACAAGGTGACGGACCCTCTTAACGCCTACCAGATTTCAAAACGCGGAAACTCGTTGCGGGTGATGGCCCAAGCCGTTCGCTGGGGGAAGCGCGGTGCGCGAGTCAATACGATCAGCCCTGGCATCATCATCACTCCGCTGGCGAATGATGAACTAAAAGGGCCGCGCGGCGCGGGCTACCGACACATGATGGAAGGGTGTGCGGCGGGACGAGCTGGCACTCCCGACGAGGTCGGAACTGTCGGCGCGCTGCTTATGGGTGCTGACGGCGCGTTTATCACCGGCAGCGACTTCCTCATGGACGGCGGAGTCACAGCGGCCTATTGGTTCGGCGACCTTGCTCCAAAGTGAAGTGAAAGTGAAAGGGTCAGTCCTGAAAGGGTCAGTCCTGAAAGGGTCAGTCCTAGAAAATTGGTGCCCGTTCATTTTCGGTCGCCGCCCAAGTCAACCCCAAAAATTCCAATTTTTAGAGTGACCCTTTCGCCAAGTGGCGCGGGTTCAAGGCCCCGGAGCCGTGGTTGTTTTGACAAGGTTTTCAAGGACGCCTTTTCCACTTTGTGTCCTTCGTTTCCTTTTGTTCAGACTCTCACGCAAAGCCGCTAAATGAGGGGGGCTCGCCCTCATCCGCAACCTCGCCTGGCTATGGCGGGACAGGCCCTAATCCTCCCCCTCAGGGAGAAATTCTTCTCCGTTTGCTTCGTTTGCTCCTGTTCAAGCTCTTTGGCGCCATCTCAAAGCCCTCATTTTCAGCAGGATTCTTCTCCGCGTCTTTGCGTGGCGAACGACAATTAAAATTT
>PLGF01000175.1:0-2031 GCA_003138485.1 Verrucomicrobiales bacterium
CCTCTGGTCACAACCGCGGCCGGATTGGTGGGTGGATTTCTGACCTGGAAATTCGCTCCGCAGACCGCGGGAATTGGCACGAACGCCGCGATTCGGGCATTTCACAACAGCGAAAAGCTCAACTTCAAGACGTCGATCTTCAAGCTGATCACTTCGGCCATCACCATCGGCGGAGGTCTCACTTCTGGGCGGGAAGGACCGATTGCCCAGATCGGCGCCTCCACCGGAGCCAGTATTGCCAACCTCCTTAAACTCTCTGCGCGGGAACGGAACATTGCCCTGGCTGCAGGGCTGGGCGCCGGCATCGCCGCGATCTTTAAGGCGCCGCTGGCCGGGGCCATCATTGCCGCGGAGATTTTTTACAAGGAGGATTTCGAAGTCGAGGCCTTGGTGCCCGCTTTGGTCGCTGCCGTGGTTGGCTACTCCATTGTCGGAGCCGCCGTGGGATTTCAACCAGTGTTTACCCCGCCGCCGCAGGCCACGCAGTTCGACCACCCATGGACTTTGATTCTGTTTGCGCTGTTGGGGGTCGGCTGCGCTTTGTTGGCGCGGCTCTTGTTCATGGTCTATTTTCACATCGAAAAGTTCTTTAAGCGTTTCCCTCTGTGGGTTGCCGCAGGCATTGGCGGTTTTTGCACCGGCGTCATCGGTCTGCTGGTCCCTTCGGTGATTGGAACGGGCTATGGGTGGGCGCAATTTGCCATATCCCAAGACGTGCAGTTGTTGCCGCCGCTCCTGCTGTTGCTGGCGGCGGTGGCTGAGATCGTGGGCGCGTCCTTGACGTTAGGCTCAGGCAATTCGGGAGGCATCTTCGGCCCGTGCGTGGTCACCGGCGGCATGTTTGGGGGGGCCTTCGGTTATGGGGCGGCCTATCTCTTTCCTTCCGCGGTGCCGCATCCAGGCACTTATGCGATCGTCGGCATGATCGCTTTCTTTGCCGCCGCCGCCAAAGCGCCCATTTCCACGATCATCATGATTTCCGAGATGACCGGCGGTTATGGGCTGTTGGGGCCGGCCATGTTCGCCGTGGTCACGGCGTTCATTCTCTCGGGGAAACGAACGATCTTTCCCGCCCAAGTCAACAGTCGTCTCGATTCCCCATTCCATGCCGACGAGTTCGAGCCGATTGTGCTTCATCGGGTCAAAACCGCCGATGTCATGATTTACCTGCCTGTGTATGTGAACGCGAATGCCGCCGCGAGCGAGGCCATGAGTTTGATGGGCGATTATGGTTTGGCGAGCTTGCCGGTGGTGGAGCAGAACAAGTTGTCCGGACGGGTTACGCTCCTCGCTATCCATCGGGTCGCCGAGACGGAGCGCCGCACAGTGCAGGTCAAGGACGTGATGTCGCGCGATTGGCCCACGGCCTATCCAGACGAAGACCTCTTCACCATCCTAAAGCGATTTGCCGCCAAGGATGTCGGAAATTTGCCAGTAGTGACGCGGGAGAAACCCGATTGCCCCATCGGACTGGTTACCCGCTCCGGACTCTGGGCCGCATTGGAAACGGCCAAGGAGGAACGCGCGGGACGGCTTGCCAAGAAAGAAACGGAAGCGCAGTCCATCGATCCAACACCTTCCGCTTAATGATTTATATGAACTCGACCCGCAAAACCGGTTATGCCCCCGTTCTGAGAGTTTTCCAATCGAAAGACCAGACCAGGGCGTTTTACAACAAAATCAGTCGCGTCTATGATTTGCTGTCCGAACGCAGCGAAGCCCCCACGCGCAAGGCTGGATTGGTGTTGTTGCGCGCGCGCGCCGGGGAAAGCGTTTTGGAAATCGGCTTCGGCACTGGACACAGCCTCGTAGCGTTCGCGAAAGCCGTCGGGCCGAAAGGCACCGTGTTCGGCCTCGATTTGTCCGACAAAATGCTTCAGCGGGCAAAAATAAGCCTGGCCAGGTTCAATCTCCTCGCACGCGCCCAGCTGCGCTGCGCTGACGCGACGCAACTTCCTTACGAGGACAACAGCATGGACGCGGTGTTCATGAGCTTTACGCTTGAATTGTTCGACACGCCGGAAATTCCGA
>PLGF01000175.1:2051-68209 GCA_003138485.1 Verrucomicrobiales bacterium
GCGCGCTGATGAAGCACATGTGGATTCCCGTGGAAATCGTTCGTGGCGCCAAAGTTCCGTAAGGGGACGGATCGCGGTTGCCACAGGCGCTGCATTCGCGCCTTGCGATCATTTATGTCTAAAACCACCGAGCGCCGAACCTCCCGCGGCAGCGCTGGTCTTGGAGCTTCCTCTGCAATGGAAACGATGTAAGTAATCCGGCTTGACAAAAGGTTAGCATTTACTAACTTGGCTGCGTGACGAGTAAAACGCGGCTTTCGGCGCGGGAACGGAAGGCGGCCATCGTGCGGGCCGCGCTGCCGCTCTTTGCCCGGCAAGGTTACGCGGAGACGACCACCAAGGAACTGGCCCTGGCCGCCGGAGTCTCCGAGCCGCTGCTGTACAAGCATTTCCCCAGCAAGGAGGCTCTTTATGGCGAAATCCAGAACCTCTGCTGCCAAGGCCATGACCCCGCCACGCGCAAATTCATCCATGTCATCACCGATCTGGAGCCGTCGGCCTCGACGCTGGTGCATCTGGTCTATTACCTGGTGCGCGCGCAGGTGCTGGGCAAACCGGCCGGTTCCATCGAGTGGGACACCTGGCAGCGCCTGATTGTGAAGAGCTTCCTGGAAGACGGCGCCTTCGCCCGCGCCATGTATCAGAACAGGTTCGATGAATTCTGCGCCCGCATCGAGGCCTGCATCGATGCCGCCATCGCTTCCGGCGACGCCGTCGCGACGCCGCTGTCCCCGGGGAACCGCGCGCGTTTCGGGCAACATCTGGGGGCCTGGCTGGCGCTGGTGCATTTGCCGCCCAAGCCGGCGATCAACTACAAGGCTTCCCGCGAAGAACTCGTTCACCAGGCGGTCTGGTTTATCCTGCGCGGCATGGGAATGACGCGCAAAGCCATCGCCACCTATTTCAACCCCAAGGCCCTGGATCTCTTTTTCGACGCCTAAAGTTAGTAACCGATCACCATGCGATACCATTTGAAGAATCCATTTGCGTCAGGTGTGCTGGCGGCCGCGCTGGCTCTCCTGGGCGCCTCCTGCCAGAAGGCGCCTGCGCCTCCCGGCGGCGCCGGGGCGCCTCCCGCGCCCACCGTCACCGTCAGCCAGCCGGAAAGCAAAGAGGTCACGGAATGGGACGAGTACCAGGGCCGCCTTGATGCGGTGGCCACGGTCGAAATCCGCGCCCGGGTCACCGGCTACCTCGACTCGGTCCATTTCACGGACGGGGCGGAGGTCAAGCAGGGGGACTTGTTGTTCATGATAGACCCGCGGCCGTATCGGGCGGATTTGGACCGGGCGGAGGCGGAGTTGCTGCAGGCGCAAACGCGTTTTGAACTGGCCAGCAACGATCTGGCGCGCGCTGAACGGCTGCTTGCGGCCAAAGCGATGTCCGCCGAGGAGGCCGACTCCCGCGCCAAGACGGAGCGGGAGGCCGCCGCCGCCATTCAATCGGCGGCCGCCACCGTCGAGATGTCCAAACTGAATCTGGATTACACCCGTGTCACCGCCCCCATCTCCGGGCGGATCGGGCGCAAACTCATAACGGAGGGCAATCTGGTCAATGGAAGCCAGGGCCAATCGACCTTGCTGGCCACGATAGTGGCGCTGGACCCGATCTATTGTTATTTTGACGCGGACGAGAGGTCGGTGCTCAAATACCGGGGATTGGCGCGGGAGGGGAAGGAAGAGAGCCTTGAGGGGGGCAGGCTGCCCTGCGAATTGGAACTGGCCGACGAAAAGGGTTTCCCGCACGGCGGCACCCTCAATTTCGTGGACAACCGCGTTGATTCCGGCACCGGCACCTTGCGGGTGCGCGGCGTTTTTGCCAATCCCGCCCGCATTCTGGAGCCGGGGTACTTCGCGCGGGTGCGCGTGCCCGGCTCGGCCCCGTACCGGGCGTTGCTGGTTCCCGACGCGGCGGTGGGGGCCGATCAGGGGGTGAAATTTGTCTATGTTGTCGATGCCTCCAACCACGCGCAAATCGCCCCGGTGCAACTGGGTCCTTTGATGGACGGTCTGCGCGTGGTGCGGGAGGGGCTTCATTCCAACGACTGGGTCGTCGTCAACGGTCTCATGAGCATCCGCCCCGGCGCGGCCGTCAACCCGTCCCGAAGCGGCGCCGCGCAAGAGGCGGCGGCCCGATAGCCCCCTGGAACGCGATGAAATTCCCACACTTCTTCATCGGCCGCCCGATCTTTGCGTCGGTCCTGTCGATTGTCGTTGTCCTCCTGGGCCTGCTGGCCCTGGTGCAACTGCCCATTGCCGAATACCCGCAAGTCGTGCCGCCGACGGTGGTGGTATCGGCGGTGTATCCCGGGGCGAACCCGCAGGTGATAGCGGACACGGTGGCGACGCCGATTGAGGAGGAAGTGAACGGGGTTGAAAACATGCTTTACATGTCGGCGCAGTGCGCGAGCGACGGCAGCATGTCGTTGACAGTAACCTTCAAACTGGGGACCGACCTGGACAAGGCGCAGGTGCTGGTGCAGAACCGGGTGGCCGTGGCCCAGTCGCGGCTGCCGGAGGAAGTGCGCCGCCTGGGCGTGACGACGGTCAAGCGGTCGCCCGACATCACGCTGGTTGTCAACCTGTTTTCGCCGGACGGGCGCTACGACCAGGTGTATGTGAGCAACTTCGCCTATTTGCAGGTCAGGGACGTGCTGGCGCGGCTGCCCGGTGTGGGGAGCATCAGCATTTTCGGCGCGCGGGATTACAGCATGCGCGTCTGGCTGGACCCGCAGAAGATCGCGGATCGGAATCTGACGGCCGACGAGGTGGTCAACGCGATCCGGGAACAGAACGTGCAGGTGGCCGCGGGGCAAATCGGGCAGCCGCCCATCGGCAAGGGGTTGAGTTTTCAATACATCCTCAACACGCAGGGACGGCTCACTGATGAGAAGGAATTCGCCGCGATCGTCATCAAGAGCGGAGCGGACGGCCAGGTGACGCATCTGGGGGACGTGGCGCGCGTGGAGCTTGCGGCGCTGGATTACAGCATGAACAGCAAGCTCAACGGGCACCCCACCGCCGCGCTCGCCATTTTCCAGTTGCCCGGCTCCAATTCGATCAAAACCTCCGACGCGGTTCACGCCGCGATGGAG
Source organism: Verrucomicrobiales bacterium (assembly GCA_003138485.1). Lineage (GTDB taxonomy): Bacteria > Verrucomicrobiota > Verrucomicrobiia > Limisphaerales > Palsa-1400 > PLGF01. The sequence continues at coordinate 5,146 of PLGF01000175.1, forward strand.
GACTTGAAGAAAAGGTTCCCGCCCGGGCTGGATTACGGGATTGTGTTTGACACCACGGGCTTCACGCGGGAATCGATCCGGGCGGTGCTGCACACGCTGATCGAGGCGATGCTGCTGGTGGTGTTGGTGGTCGTCATTTTCCTGCAAACGTGGCGGGCCTCGCTCATCCCGCTGCTGGCGGTGCCGGTGTCGCTCATCGGAACGCTGGCGGCGATGTCCGCCATGGGATTCTCGCTCAACAACTTGTCGCTCTTCGGCCTGGTGCTGGCCATTGGGATCGTTGTCGATGACGCGATTGTCGTGGTGGAAAACGTCGAGCGCAACATCGCCCTGGGCCTGCGGCCGCGGGAAGCGACGGCCAAGGCGATGGATGAAGTCAGCGGTGCGGTCGTGGCGGTGGGGCTGGTGCTGGCGGCAGTCTTTATTCCGACGGCGTTTCTGGCGGGAATATCCGGGCAGTTTTACCGGCAATTCGCGCTGACCATAGCGTTTTCGACGCTCATTTCGGCCTTCAACTCGCTGACGCTCAGCCCGGCGCTGTGCGCCATCCTGTTGCAGCCGCACGGCGCGCGGGACGATTTTCTGAGCCGCGTGATGGCGCGGTCCTTGGGCTGGTTTTTCCACGGTTTCAACCGCCTTTTTGGCGCGGCCACCAACGCTTATTGCCAGGGGGTGCGGCGTTTGCTCCACGCCAACACCGTCGTCTTGCTGGTTTATTTGGGCCTCATTGCCTTGACATGGTTTGCTTTCAAGCGGGTTCCGTCGGGGTTTATTCCGCCGCAGGACAAGGGCTATCTGGTCATCGCGGCGCAATTGCCCGATTCGGCCTCGCTGGAAAGGTCCGATGCGCTGGTGGACCGCATCAGCACGTTGGTGCGGCAGACCCCCGGAGTCAAAGCGACCATTGACTTGGCCGGCCTTTCGCCGATCAGCCTGAGCGCCAGCCCCAACGCGGGCACGGTATTTGTGACCCTGGACGATTACCAAAAACGGACCCCGCATGGCCTCACGGGCGAGGTCATCGCGGCCGACTTGCGGCGGAAGCTGGCGGGAATCCAGGAAGGCTACGTGGCTGTATTCGCGCCGCCGCCGGTCAACGGGATGGGCGTGGTCGGCGGGTTCAAGATGGAGCTTCAGGACCGGGGCGGGGCGGGGCTGCCGGCGTTGCAGGCGGCGTCGGCGCGGTTGATGGCCGAGGCGGGAAAGGATCCGCGGCTGCAAGGAGTTTTCTCGACCTTCCGGGCGGGGACGCCGCAGCTTTATTTGGACGTGGACCGGCTGAAGGCGAAATCAATGGGGGTGCCCTTGAGTGATATATTTGACACACTCCAGATTTATCTCGGTTCGCTGTATGTGAACGATCTCAACCTTTTTGGCCGCACCTACCACGTCACCGCCCAGGCCGACGGGCCGTTCCGGCGGGAGCCGGAGGACATACTGCGTTTCAAGACGCGCAACAGCCAGGGGCAGATGGTGCCCCTGGGGACGCTGGTGAACGTGCGGGGGTCCAGCGGCCCGGACCAGGTCGTCCGCTACGACATGTATCCCGCGGCGGAGATCACCGGCAACCCGGCCCCGGGCGTCAGTTCGGGCGATGGGATCGCGCTGATGGAGAAACTGGTCCGGGAAAAGCTGCCGCCCACGGTGGGATTTGAATGGACCGATCTGACATTCCAGGAGATTCTGGAGGGGAACACGGCGTTCTTTGTGTTTCCGCTGTGCGTGCTTTTTGTTTTTCTGACGCTGGCGGCGCTGTATGAAAGCTGGTCGCTGCCGCTGGCGATCATCCTCATCGTTCCGATGTGCCTGCTCTTCGCGATTCTGGGGGTCTGGGCGCGGGGCATGGACAACAATATATTCACGCAGATCGGGTTCGTGGTGCTGGTCGGCCTGGCTTGCAAGAACGCCATCTTGATTGTCGAGTTCGCCAAGCAGCGGCAGGAGGCCGGACTGGGCCGCGTGGAGGCGGCGCTGGAAGCCAGCCGGCTGCGCCTGCGTCCGATTCTGATGACATCCTTCTCCTTCATTTTCGGCGTCATGCCGCTCCTGCTGGCCGTGGGAGCGGGAGGGGAGATGCGGCGGGCGCTGGGCACCGCGGTTTTCAGCGGGATGTTGGGAGTGACCTTCTTTGGAATTTTCCTGACGCCTGTCTTCTACAACGTCATCCGCCGCGTCACCGAACGTTCCGCCCCATGAAAGCAAGCTTCGTTCTATCCAGTTGGCTGGCCGCGCTGTGCCTTGCGGGTTGCGCGGCGGGGCCGGATTACAAGCGGCCCCAGACCGCGCCGCCCGCCGATTTCGCCGGCGCAACGGCGGCCGGATATTCCACCAACGAGCCCGCGGCCCCGTGGTGGCGCGGTTTCGACGATCCGGATTTGACGCGATTGATCGAGCGAGCGGCCGCCAGCAATCTCGACCTGCGCATCGCGACCGCCAATCTCCTGGAGGCCCGCGCCATGCGCCTGGGCGCCCGGGCGGACTTCCTGCCGTCCGCGGAAGGCCAGGCAAGCTACTCCAACGTCAAGTACAGCCAGGCCGGCCTCTTCAATGCGCCGGGCGTGCCGCGCCAGCAGGAATTGTACGACGCCGGCTTCGACGCCACGTGGGAGCTGGACATTTTCGGCCGGGTCCGCCGTTCGGAGCAGGCCAGTAACGCCGCTTATGAGGGCGCCAGGGAGGAACGGCGCGACGTTGAAGTGAGCCTGTTGAGCGAGGTGGCGCGAAATTATTTTGAATGGCGCGGGGCGGAAAATGAGCTGGCTGTGTTGCGCCGCAACGCGGAGAACCAGAATGAAACGCTCAAGATCACCCAGGCCCGGCTGGACGCGGGCAGCGGCACGGACCTGGATGTCGCCCGCGCCCGCGCGCAGTGGAACAACACCCTTGCGGAAATTCCGCCGGTGGAATCGTCCCTGGCCCATGCCCGGCACAGGCTGGCTGTGTTGACGGGACGCGAGCCGGAAGCGCCGGCCGCGGAACTGGAAGAAGGCCGGCCCTTGCCCGCCCTGCCGCGGTTGGTGGCCATCGGCAATCCCGCCAGCCTGCTCCGCCGCCGCCCCGATATTCGCGCGGCCGAACGGAATCTTGCGGCGCTGACGGCTCGAACGGGAGTGGCCGCCGCCGATCTTTTTCCGCGGGTGACGTTCAATGGGGCGATTGGACTTCAAGCGACCAGCTTCACCGGGTTGGGCGGGCCGGCGTCGGACACCCGCTCCTTCGGCCCGGCCATCACGTGGGCGGCGCTGGATTACGGGCACGTGCGGGCGCGGATCAACGCCGCCGGGGCGGCGGCGGAGGCCGGGCTGGCGGCTTATGAGAAGACAGTATTGACAAGCCTTGAGGAGACTGAGAACGCGCTGGTGGATTTCGGCCGGGCGCGGGCGCGGCGGGAGTTTCTCGCCGAGTCGGTCAAGGCAAGCCAGACGGCGGCGGCGCTGGCGCGGAGCCGTTACGACAACGGAGCGGCGGATTTTCTCGCGGTGCTGGACGCCGAGCGTGTGATGCTGGAGGCGCAGGATCAACTGGCCCAAACCGAGACGCAAACGGCGACCGCGCTGATCGCGGTTTACAAAGCCCTGGGCGGCGGTTGGACGGAACCGGAGGGAAAAGGGCCGGCTCAGAGCGGCGGGGGAAAATGACGAATGTCTAAGCACCAATGACGAAAGAATTCCCAAATGACTCAATGACGAAATGGCCGCTCGAAGCCGCTTTAGGCACTGGGGCTTCGTCATTCCTTGACGGCTGAAGGCGTTCAGCCTTCCGTGAGCGCGCTGAACAACGCCTGCATTTCCTCATCGACTTGCGCGGGGTCGGAGAGTGTTTGGGCGATTTCCTCGCGCAGCAGCGCCCGGTAACGCTGACGCAGCCGGTGGACCGCAACGCGCGCCGCGCCCTCGGTCATTTCGAGCGCGGCGGCGGCCTGGGCGTAAGGGATGTCGCTCTTGCCGACCATCAAAAAAGCCTTCAACTGCTCATATTGTCTGGCTTTGCCTTCGGCCGCGCTTTCGGCGCGCAGCCGGGTGATGACGTGTTCGAGCACCGTCACAGCCCAGGCGCGGTCATAGAGATTGTCCGGACTCAACGTGTCAACAGGAGTTATTTGATAGCGGTCGTCGGCGTCCTGCCAGTCCAGAGAGAGAGGCGCCGCGCCGCCGCCGCGTTTCTGGCGGTTGGCGCGGTCCCATTCATTGGCGAGAAAGCGTTTCATGGCCATGAGCAAAAAAGCGCGGAATTTCCCTTTCTCGCTGCTGATGCCTTCCAGGAAATTCTTTTCCAGCAGGCGGGCGAAGAAGGCCTGGGTGAGGTCCTCGGCATCCTCGCGCGAATGGCCGTGCCAGCGAACGTAGGCGTAAAGGGGAAACCAATAAGCGCGGCACAACTCTTCGAGCGCAACGTCCGCCTGCGCCGCCCCGCGCCGCCCGGCGGCCAGCACGACCGTCCAGCGCGTGGTGGCGAAAACGCCGCCGCCCGCGCTGGTCATTGGAGTTGCATCATCCGGACTCAAAACGCTCGTTTCTCGCGGCCCATCTCCTACTGCGCCAGATCTGAGAGGGCGTCGTTGCGAGTCTGCGCATCCTCAATGGCTTTTGCTATCTCGATGGCCTGCTTTCTCAGGCCGCGCTTGGCCAGCAGGCCGGCCGCCTCGCGCGCGGCCCGGCTTCGCTCCGGGAGGGCGCCTATCTGCCGGAGCGCATCCTTGACAAGGCCCTCTTCGCCCGCGTTGGCCGCATCCAAGGCCACAGCGGCTGACGATTTGTTTTTTAGAAAGGGATCGCTAATCTCCGATGCCGCTTCCAATCGCTCGGCCAGCGCTTCCCGCGTTGCCTTGGTTGCCTCATCGGAAATCACACCATCCGCGTTTGAGGTTTCGGCTTGCCCGGCTGCCGTTCTCATGTCGTGCCGCCACGCCAAGCGCCTCGCCACCGCGACGGAAAGGATGGTCCCCGCGATCAGCAGCAGCACGGCTGTCAAGCCAAGCGCCGGTGTCATCCACTTCCAGTCCGCGCCGTGGACGCCAGGCGGCTTGGCAGCCGGGACCGGCCGCACCTCCGTGCCAGAGGGTCCGACATCTGCCGGCGCCGCGTTGGCAGCGCGCCCGGCCGCTCCGAAGATGTCTTCATAGGCATACATCAGCGCGGCCTTTGCGATGGGCGCGAGGACAAGGTAACCAACGAGAAAAACCACCGTCCCCGCCAGTTTGAGCAACAGCAAAATGATGACGAAACCGAAAAATGCCCACCAATGTTTGGATACGATCTTGCGGCTCAGTTCCATCGCCGGCCAGAAATCGAGTCCTTTATCCATGATCAGAGGCAGGGTGAATGTCCACGCCACCAACAGGTAAATGCCAGGCAATACCAGGCAGATGAACCCAAGCCCTATCAGGAGGGCGGACACGAAGTACGCCAAAAAGAGATGCAGAAAACGATTGCTGAAACCGGAGAAAGCCGTTTCGACCGCCGTTCTCTCCCCGCGAATCCTCTTAAGGAAAAACATCCACAGCCCGCCGGCCAGCGGACCATTCACCAGGAGGCCGATCACCGATCCTTCCGCCATGACATTGCCATTGTCCGACCAGAGTCCGGCTTCGGCCGAATTGGCGACCGCCCACAGCGCGGTAAAGAGCGCGCAGATTCCGACAATGGGCCAGAAATCCGCCCACACCAGCGCCCAGCCGCGACGCAGGCAACTGCCGATGTCCAAATCGTAATCCCGCTCGATTACTTCCCGCGCCAGCGCCTCCCCGCTGGGCGGCGGCGCGGCAGGCTCGCTGCCGGCGATTTCATCCACCGCCGTCTTCACCTGGCTGACGTGTTGGTAGCGGCGCTCGGGGTCCTTTTCCAGGGCGCGGAGCACGACGTCGTCCAGGCGCACGTCCACCGCCACTTTGCGGGACGAGGGCGGGGGGAATTTGCCCAGCGGCAATTCACCTGTGAGCATTTCATAAAACACGACGCCCAGGGAAAAAATGTCCGCGCGATGATCGACGGCCGCGGGTTTCTCCACTTGCTCCGGGGCCATGTAATGGGGCGTGCCGATGGCGCCCTTGGTTTCGGTGATGGCAACCTCCTGCCCGCCGCCCAGAATCTTGGCGATGCCAAAATCGGCGATCTTCACCCGCCCCTTCTTGTCCACCAGAATATTCTCCGGCTTGATGTCACGATGCACGATGCCTTCGTCATGGGCAAACTGGAGCGCCTCGCAAATCCGCGGAACAATCTGCAACGCCTCGCGCGGAGACAGTTGCCCCGCCTGCTCCAACTGGCGCAGGTTCAGGCCATCGACGAATTCCATGATGAAGAAGGGCATCCCGTTGACCTGGCCGAATTCGTGGACCGCAACGATGTTGGGATGGGTCAGCTTGGCCAGCGCGCGCGCTTCGCGGTTAAACCGTTCTACAAAGCCCGGGCCGCCCGCCGTCTGCGGCGGAAGAATTTTCAGCGCGACGATTCGATCCAGCGCCGGCTGACGCGCCTTATAGACCGCTCCCATGCCGCCTTTGCCGATAAACCCGAGGACTTCCAGTTGCGGAAACAATCTGGCCACCTCCTCGACACCCGGCGGCAGAAACGCGGCCGCTTCGGGCTGTGTGCCGGTATCATTTAGGGCGCCCTGTTTGAACAGGCAGGCAGGGCAAAGCCCCGCCAGCACTCCCGAAGGGAGCGGTTCACCGCATTTGGGACACTTGTTTTCCATATTCTGGCTCGCCTCGGATTCACTCATATACCCTTCTCCTAAGCAAATCCCGGAAAATGTTACACGATTGTCTTTTCGCCGTCCGCCTTTTGCGCTATTAAGCGGGTGTGTATCTCGAGTATTACGGGCTGAAGGAACCGCCCTTTAATATCACGCCCAATCCGCGGTTTCTGTTCTTCAGCGCCAAACATCGCGAGGCCTTTAATCATCTTCTTTATGGCATTCGCGAGCGCAAGGGGTTTGTCCAGTTGACCGGCGAAGTCGGGGCGGGAAAGACGACGCTTTGCCGGGCGTTGCTCGAGGAGCTGGGGCCGGGCTTTTCCACGGCGCTCATTCTCAACCCCGTCATGGACGCCGATCAACTGATGAAGGCCATCGCGATGGAGTTGGATTTGCAGGTCAAGGGGCTGGACCGCCTGGAAACCGTCGCCGAAATCAACCGGTTTCTGCTCCAACAGGTCGAGCGCCACAAGGATACTGTCCTGATCATCGACGAGGCGCAGGACTTGACGCCTGAGTTGCTGGAGCAGGTGCGGTTGTTGTCCAATCTCGAAACCGATGAACGGAAGCTTTTGCAAATCGTGCTCATGGGGCAGTCGGAGTTGAGGGACCGGCTCAACGAGCACAGCCTGCGCCAGTTGCGCCAGCGCATTACCATCCGCTACCATTTGAATCCCCTGCGCCGCAATGAAATCGGCCCCTACATCCAGCATCGGCTCCAAGTTTCCGGGGCCAACGGGACGCCGTATTTCACCGCGGCGGCGTTGTGGCGCATTTTCCGATATAGCCGGGGGATTCCCCGCCTGATCAATGCCGTGTGCGACAAGTGTCTTCTGGCGGGATATATCGAACAACGGGACAAGATCGATTTTCGCATGGCCGGCCGGGCCGTGCGCGAATTGGAAGGGCAGATCGATTTATGAGCCTCATCAACGACGCCCTCAAGCGCGCCAGCCAGTCCGATAAGGACCGGCCAGGCCAGGCGCCCCCGCCCCGACCGATTGAACCGGTGGTTGGCGGGCAAGACCGGCGGCTTTCCTGGATTTTGGCGGCTTTTGTGGCTATTGCCTTGCTCATGGCGGGATGGTTCTTCTTGAAATGGATGGGTACAGGCCGTTCAGCCGTTGTCGCAACGACCGCCCCGGCGCCGGCGGGCGATGTTGTGGCGGCGCCAGCGCCTCCGCCTCCTCCTCCGGTCGTGGCTCAATCGCCTCCGCCGCCCGCAAAGCCCGCGGAACCAATCCTCGCCGCTCCGGTCGCTCCCGTCGTCGAGGCGCCGTGGCCGGCGCCATTGACCTTGCAGGGTATTTTCTATAATAAAACAGCTCCGCGCGCCTTGATCAGCGGAAAAACAGTCGGACTTGGCGACACCGTCAACGGCGTGCGGGTGGCTGGAATTGAATCCGACCGGGTGGTTGTGGAATGGAACGGACAGACCAAAGAACTGGTGCTGGAAGGCCAATGAAGGAGTAGATTTACATTATGGATAACGAACGAAAAACGCTGGATGATCGCAACAAGATGCCGGAACTGGAGCGCCTCCGCCACTCCTGCGCGCATGTCCTGGCCACCGCCATCGCCAAGCTCTGGCCCGACGCCCAATTCGCCGCCGGACCGCCGGTTGAGAACGGCTTTTATTACGACGTGGAAGTGTCGCATCGCATCTCGCCAGAGGATTTTCCCAAGATCGAGGAGGAAATGAAGCGGGTGGTCAAGGCGAACCAGACGTTTGAAAAGGTGGTCGTGCCGCGCGCCCAGGCGTTGGAGGACGCCCAAAAAGGCCGGCTGGCCGCGCTGGGCGAACGGGCCGTGCCGAGCAAGTTCAAGCTCGATATTGTCCAGAACATTCCCGAAAGCGAGCCGATTTCCTATTTCAAGAACGGCGATTTCATCGACCTCTGCGCGGGGCCGCACGTCATGCGCACGGGGAACATCGGCGCGTTCAAGCTCACGCAAGTCGCCAGCGCCTATTACAAAGGCGACGAGCGCAATCCCCAACTCCAGCGCATCTACGGCACCGCTTTCAAGAATAGAACCGAGATGGACGCCTACTTCGCGATGCTCGAAGAGGCCAAACGCCGCGACCACCGCAAGATCGGCCAGGAGATGGGATTGTTCGCGCTGGACTCCGAATATGTCGGGCCGGGCCTGCCGCTTTGGCTGCCCAAAGGCACGGCGATGGTGGAGGAATTGGAGAAGCTGGCCAAGGAAACGGAATTCGCCGCCGGCTACGTCCGCGTGAAAACGCCGCACATCGCCAAGGAGAAGATGTATTTGACAAGTGGTCATCTGCCGATCCTTTACAAGGATTCGATGTTTCCGCCGATGACACTGTTCAGCGAATCCGGGAGCGATGACGCGATTGGTGATCGTTACTATCTCAAGGCGATGAACTGCCCGCATCATCACCGCATTTTCGCGGCGGAGCCGCGCAGTTACCGGGACTTGCCGTTGCGGCTGGCGGAGTACGGGACGTGCTACCGCTACGAGCAAAGCGGGGAGCTGATCGGGCTGATGCGCGTGCGGTCGTTGAACATGAACGACGCGCACATCTATTGCTCGGAGGAGCAATTCGCCGCCGAGTTCAACGCCGTCAACGAGATGTATCTGAAGTACTTCAAGATTTTCGGCATCGAGAAATACATCATGCGTTTCAGCACGCACGACCCCTCCCGCCTGAGCGGCGACAACGCCAAATTTGTCAACGAGCCGGAGCTTTGGAAAAAGACCGAGGACCTGGCGCGGCGGGTGCTGGTGGAATCGAAGATCAATTTCGTGGAGGTCCCCAACGAAGCCGCCTTTTACGGTCCGAAAATCGATGTCCAGGTCTGGAGCGTCATCGGGCGCGAGTTTACCCTGGCGACCAACCAGGTCGATTTCGCCGTGCCCGCCCGGTTTGGGCTGAAATACCACGACAAAGACAACCTGGACAAGACGCCCTTGTGCATTCATCGGGCGCCGCTGGGGACGCACGAGCGGTTCATCGGCTTCTTGATCGAGCATTACGCGGGGAATTTCCCGCTCTGGCTGGCTCCCGAACAGGTGCGCGTGCTGACCATTGGCGAGGACGAGAAACTGGTGGAGTACGCCAACTCCATCGTGCGGGAGTTGCGCGGCCATTTCGTGCGCGCGGAGGCCGATCTTTCGTCGAACAAAATCAACGGCAAAATTCAGGAGGCGGAGAAGGCGCGCGTCCACACGATGCTGGTCATTGGCGGGCGCGACCTGGAAGCGGGCAACGTCTCCGTGCGCCTGCACGGCAAAGGCAGCATTGGCGCAAAGCCCAAAGGGGAAGTGGTGGCGGACATATTGCAAGCGATCCGGGAGCGGCGGCCATAGGAACAAAAATGAGAACCGTGATGGACGGGGCCGCCCCGGCCTGATAAAGTTTCCAAGTCCAGTTATGAATGAATTCAAGTTCTCCTGCCCGAATTGCCAGCAGAACATCCAGGCAACACCGGAGTATTCGGGCGCCCAGATCAATTGTCCATCGTGCCAGCAGCCCATAATAGTGCCGCAGGCTCCCAGCGCCCCGGTGCCGCACGCGGGCAAGCTCACGATGGCGGCTTCCACCACCAGCCACGCTGCCACTCGCACGCCGGTCATCGCCGCCGGGCCGCTGCGAAAGAAGAAGGACTACACCAACCTGATCGTTGGACTGGTTCTGGCGGCGGGCGCCATTTCCGCGGGCATCAACTTCGGCCCCGGCCTGTATGCCAAGTATATCCACCACGCTGCGGCTCCCGTGGCCGCAGGCGCTCCGGCCGAGCCGACCAATGAGCCGCCGCCACCCCCACCGGAGTTGACCACCGATGAGATCATGCAGAAACTCGCCGAGACCTACAAGGGGCTGACCAGCCTCGCCATAAAGGGGACATCGGTCGCGGACATTGACCCCACGCAATTCAACAGCGCCGCCAAACCGGTGAATTCGACGGCGACCGTCGCGCTGCAAATGGGCCGCCCCGGTTACTACCGCATGGAATGGGAGCGGACCCTGGCCGGAATGGCGATGAAAGGGGCGGCATGGAACTCCGGCAAGGGTGACTTCGTGGGTTACGACCCCAATCCGCCGGGGAAGGTCAAGAACCGCCAGACCGCCATCACCACGGCCACGGCGGCTTCGGCCGCGTTGTGTGAATTGGTCATGCAGTTGTTCTTCAGCGACACCAACAATCTGACAACGCAGATCAGCGCATTTACCCGGACCAATGGAACGGCCATCAGCGACCAGGATTGCTACATCCTGGCTGGAGAACTCCCGGCGCACACCGTTTTGCTGTGGGTGAGCAAGTCCAGCTTTCTCATCCGGCAAATCGAATTTGATTACGGCGGCAAGATTGACCCGCTCATGCTCAAAAGCCTTCCGCTGGCGCAGCGGGACCTGTTGACACGGTGGTCCAAATTGAAGGGCAAGGTGGTTGAAACCTACGATAACGTGGAGAGCGATCGGACCTTGGGTGCCTCCGCCTTTGAATCCCCTTACACGCCCACCGCCGCCGCCGCCGCCGCGCCTCGCAACCGCGGAGGACAACGCCGCGGGCCGCCTCCCGGCGGCACTACCGCAACCCAACTCACGCGCCGCGTCACACAGCAGCCGGAGCAGCAGCCACCGCCGTAATTGATCCGGCGACCAGGAAACCCAAGCCATGAACGGATACCTCTTTACCGCAAGTGTCAGCCGCTCCTTGCTCCGCGAGGCCGCTGCCAGCCGGCGGCCTGCCGCGCACCGCCCGCAAACCTGGAATGCCTGCCTCAGTTCCATTGTATGCTCCGACAACGCGGACGAAGCGAAGAAGCTCTTTGAAGCGTCGCTGCACGCGTCACCGGAAGGGGAGGACCCATTTGAGACGCAGATCAACAAACTCGTGGCGGCGCAGTTTGTTGAGCAACTGCTGATGGAAAAGGACTCCGCTCCGATTGACTGGCCGCAAATTGCAAAGCAAGCGCAATTGGACCTGGAATCAACTCCCGCCGATGATTTTGAACAGGGCTATTGGGTGGACGTCAACGCCTTCCGCCGGCCCTGCGCCAACCTGGAGGCCTTGCGCCAGGCCTTGCCCGAGGACATTCGCTCCGGCCTCAATTGGGCCGAAGAGAAACAGTTCTTCTTTCTGCTCAGCGTTCTGAGTCCGCCGCCGCCGCCGCGTCCCCAAGCCGAAGAGGCGGACGAACCTGGGGCGGGCGCTCCCGATGCCGCGCCAGAGCCGGACGAAGCCGCCAGCGGGGCTGCGGGCGGCATCTTCGACACGCAAGCCGATTTCCCGGAAGTGGCGGACAAGGAATCCGCCGTGTTGATTCGAGCGCGCAACTCCGCCGTGGCCGCATGGCTGTGGCGCAAATACGCCGCCAACGCGAAGTTCGCCCGCAACCAAATCCGAATCGATCCCTGGTGCGGCGTGATGGGAGTGGAACCAACAAAGTAGCGCGTCCTACTTGCCCTCTCCGCCTCCGGTTTGCTAAACTGCGCACCATGCCAGAGCGGGACAGCCGGACTTACGAGGTGACTTTTTGCAGCCGTGTTGCGGGCTGGGCCAACGAGTTGTTTAATCAGCGCCCGGAATGGCCATTCCGCCGCGCGGAAATTGAGGAATCAAAAGCCATCAATCGCAAACGTTCCGACCTCCGAGTCTATGGCGACGCGGCAAAATTGATTCTTGCCGGGGAAGTGAAGATGCCCGGGACGGATCAAGGCCGCAGCGCATATCACCCCAACTTGATCAACGACGCGTCCTCGAAAGCCGACAATGCGGGTGCGGAGTTTTTCTTTACCTGGAACGTAAACCAGTTCGTGCTTTTCGACCGCAAGAAGTGGCATCTCCCAATTTTTGAGCGGCGGGTTAAGGATTATCCGCTTGGATTGGACCTGGAAAAAGCGGAAGACGTTGACCGTGTCGAGGTCGAAGCTCGCATCAAGGGGTTTCTGGCCGAGTTCTTTGGCGAATTAGCGGCTATTCTCTCGGGCCAACAGCCTGAGTGGGGAATGCGACTTGACGAATGGTTTATTCGCGCCTTTGAAAGCCATATTGCCTGGCCGGTAAAACTCACGGCGGAATTCCTTTTCGCCAAGGCTTGCGCCGACAAAAGCTTTGACCATAAGTTGCAGGATTGGCTGGGTGTCGAACAAGGCTGGCAGTTTACCCGCAACGACCCCATTCAGTGGCGGGAAATTCTCGACCGCGCCGCCCGGACGCTTTGTTATGTTTTCGCCAACCGCTTGATTTTTTACGAATCCGTTCGCGCCAAATTCACGGAATTGCCAGCGCTGGCCATCCCCAAGGCCATCAATTCCGCCGATGCGCTCTATTCCCATTTCCAAAGAGCCTTTCAAAAGGCGGTTGACGCGACAGGCGATTACGAAACACTTTTTTACCCGTCGGAGAAGGATTGGGCCGGGCCGTTCATTTTTGGCCACGACGATTCGGCGGAAGCGTGGCGTTCAGTCCTTTACAACTTGGAGCCGTTTAACTTCAAACTTATTCCGACGGATATTTTGGGCGGCATCTTCCGCCGCATTATTGACCCAACGGAGCGGCACAAATTCGGACAGCATTACACCAACGAAGACCTGGTAGATGTGGTCAATGCCTTTTGCATCCGCAACGCCGAAGACAACGTGCTGGACCCCGCTTGCGGCTCAGGGAGTTTCCTGGTTCGCGCGTACCATCGAAAAGCCTGGCTCAAGCAGGACGAGCGGCGGACGCACCCGGGCGTCACGCATCAAGACCGCCTCTCCCAAATCCACGGCGTGGACATTTCCGTTTTTGCCGCTCACCTGTCCACGTTAAACCTAGCGGCGCGCGACATCAAAGACGAAGAAAACTATCCGCGTATCCGGCGCGGCAATTTCTTTGAAGTCGCCGACGAAGTGGCCAGGAAGAAGCCGTTTTGCCTTTTGCCGCAAGGCTTGCAAGGCGAGCGCACACCCGGCCCCATTCACCTGCCGCCTCTCCAGGCCGTTGTCGGCAATCCCCCTTATGTGCGGCAGGAACTCATTCCCAGACGCGGGCAGAAGGGCGTTGCGCCGATGTCCGCCAAAGAGGACCTGATGCAATTCTGCGCCCAAGCCTGGCCCGGCCTGACCCTCAGCGGACGCAGCGATCTGCATTGCTATTTCTGGCCCGCCGCCACGCGATTCCTGGTCGAAGGCGGATGGTTTGGTTTTCTTGTCTCTTCCAGTTGGCTGGACGTCGAATACGGCTTTGCCTTGCAGGAATGGGTTTTGAGCAACTTCCGGATCCATGCGATTTTTGAGAGCAACGCGGAACCGTGGTTTGAAGATGCCCGCGTCAAGACGTGCGCAGTCATCTTGCAGCGTTGCGCGGACTCTGCCCTGCGTCAGGCGCAACTTGTCCGCTTTGTGCGGCTTGACGCTCCGCTGAACACCATCCTTGGCGACCGAGCCGACGACAATGCCCGGCAAGACGCGGCTGAGAAATTCCGGGCCGCCGTCCTGGCTTGCAAGCGGAACGCCACGCGGGAGGGCTGGCGGGTGGTTTTGAAACAACAGAAAGACCTTTGGGAAGACGGCCTGCGAGCAGGCCGCCTGTTTGAAATGCAGCGGCAGCGCGACTTGGCGGATAACGTGAAGGCGGAAGCCGGCGCGGATGATGACGAAAACGGCGGGCCGGAATTCGACGAGAACGGCAACGGCAAGCTGCATGAAATCTCGGCCACAGGCTACGGCGGCGGCAAGTGGGGCAAGTACCTTCGCGCGCCGAATTTTTATTTTCGCGTCATGGAGCGTTATGGCAGCCGCTTCGTGCCGCTGGGCGAAATTGCGACAATACGGTTCGGCGTCAAGAGCGGCTGCGATGCCTTTTTCATGCCGCGCGATGTGTCGGCCAAATTCCTGGAGGATTATTCCAAGTTGGATTGGAACGAGGCGCCGCTGATCAACCATTGCAAGCGCGCGGAAGTTGAATCTGGGACCGTAAAACTAATTCAAGCTGGAGACGGCACAGTGCATCCGGTGGAAGCACGATTTCTTGCCCCGGAAATTCACAGCTTGATGAAAGTGAGCCGCCCTGTAATTTCAGCAAAGGAGGTCGACCGGTTAATTTTGCTAGTGTCTGATGAGATGGGAAATTTAAATAAGACACACGTACAAAAGTATTTGCGGTATGGCGAGCGCCATTCGTTCGCCTCGAAAAAGAGCAAGGCTGTTCCTGTCCCCAAACGGGCCACGTGTGCCAGCCGCAATCCGTGGTATGACCTCACCTACACGAGACCAGGTACGTCGTTTTGGCCGATGGCACAGCAATATCGGCATGTGATTCCCGCCAACCCAGAGGGCTTGATCTGCAACCACAACCTCTTTGATATACATCCGTTTGAGCTATCCCAAGAACAGGTTTCAGCTCTGCAGGCCATCTTAAACTCAACGCTGCTCGCAAATTTCAAGACTTTCTATGGCCGCTACGCCGGGACCGAAGGAAATCTCAAGACCGAGGTGGTTGACGTGAATCTGATTGAAGTGCCCGATCCGCGTCATGCCACGAAAGACTTAGCCAAGAAGTTGCGGGACGCCTTCGCCAAGCTCTGCCAGCGAGACACGCGTCCGATGGTGGAAGAGGAATTCATGGCCTGCCACTCTGCCGAACGCGCAAAGAAACTGGCCGAAAAACCCGTCCGTCTGCCAACGGAATTGCAAATGCAGGACCGCCGTGCGCTTGATCTGGCCGTATTTGAATTGCTGGGGGTGGCCGATGCCAAAGAGCGAGAGGCGCTTTGCAATGAGCTTTACCGCGAGACCGCCCGGCATTTCCGCCAAATCCGCATTGTCGAAGTGCAAAAGCAGGAACAGCGCGCCCGCTCCGAAGGCCGCGAATTTCGCACCGATGAATTGTCAACCGATTTATGGGACGCGCTGACGGACGCCGAAAAACAGCCGCTGGCTGAATGGATGGCCGCCCAGACAAGCGGCGGCAGAACATTCACCATTCCAGAAGGCCACGCCAGCTTGCCTGACGCCAATGATTTTCTGGACGCCAACACGGTTTTTATTCGCTCGACCGCCGGCGGCAAGGCCAAGTCAATACCCGTGCGGATGCCCTCTCGCAGCCACGCGGAAACGATCTACACTTTATCGCAACTAAGCTTGCACGGCTCCATCCGCCTGCCGGAACAGGAAAGCGCCGCCCGCGAGTTGAAGCGGTTGCTGGACGCCCGGTTGGAGGCCATTGCCGAAAAGGCGAACCATCTTGCCCGCAGTCGCACCAGCGACGAAAGCAAAGCGGCCGATTTGGCCGGCCTTCTGCAACACTGGATGATTCACGGCAAGCCGCAAAACCGCGCGCGGCAATCAGAAATCATCCATTGAGCCGCCGTGTTGATTCGCGCGCGCAATTCCGCCGTCGCCGCATGGCTGTGGCGCAAGTACGCCGCCAACGCAAAGTTCGCCCGCGATCAAATCCGAATCGATCCCTGGTGCGGCGTGATGGGAGTGGAACCCGGCTGAGTTCGTCATATTTTCCTTGTGTTGGCCATGAAAAACCGTGAGTTTCCAAGACATGAAAGCCTTTGTATTTAGCGCTGCTCTTCTGCTCACCCTGTCCGGTCTTCCGGCCGCGGCCCAGACTAATGCGCCCGGCGTTACGGCGCATCCTTCACCATACAACTTCCCGGGAATTCAGTATCCCCGGATTGAGGCCGACTCGCGGGTCACCTTCCACTTCAACGCCACCAACGCGCAGAAGGTGCAGGTTTCCATCGCCAACGTGCCCTTTGACATGGTCAAAGGCGACGACGGCGCGTGGACCTACACCAGCGCGCCCCAAGCGCCCGGCTACCACAACTACTGGATGGTTGTCGATGGGGCGGTCGTGCTCGACCCGGGCACCCAGGCGTTCATTGGCTACAGCCACATGTGCAACGGCTTTGAAGTCCCCGAGCCGGGCGTCGATTTTTACAACATAAAAGATGTGCCGCACGGCAATGTGCTGATTAAGAACTACTTTTCCAAAACGGCCAACGCCTGGCGTCATATCTTTGTTTACACGCCGCCGGGATATGATGCCGACACCTCCACCCGCTATCCGGTGCTCTATTTGCAGCACGGCGGCGGCGAGGATGAGCGGGTGTGGATTGAAATGGGCCGGGCCAATGTGATCCTCGACAACCTGCTGGCGGAAGGCAAGGTCAAGCCTATGATTGGGGTCATGGAAACCAGCGCTGTTGGCGGCGGCGCCCGCGGCGCCGGCCGCGGCGCCGGATTCGGAATGGGCGGTCAGGGGGGCGGCCCCTACGGACGGCTTATGACCAATGATTTGATTCCCTGGGTGGACGGCAACTTCCGCACGCTGGCTGACAAGGACCACCGTGCGATGGCGGGTCTTTCGATGGGTGGCATGCAGACCGCGGCCATCACCATGGTAAACCTCGACAAGTTCTCCTACATCGGCTTGTTCAGCGGCGGCACAGCGGCGGGGTTTGGCACTGGGGGCCGTGGCAGTCCCATACCATTTACCGCCCCGACAAACACGCCCGCGTCGCTCAATCTCCAGACCATCTACAGCGGCGCCATGGCCAACCCCGCGGACTTCAACGCGAAGGTCAAAGTCTTCTTCTTCAGCACCGGCACGGAACCCCCGTTGGAAAACCCCGAGGGCTTGAAGAAACACCAGGAGCAACTCATCGCCGCCGGGATTACCAACAGTCACCTCTATATCTCCCCCGGCACCTCGCACGAGTGGCAGACCTGGAGAAGAAGTCTGTATCAATTCGCCCCGCTGCTGTTTCAAAACTGAATAATAGGCATCATTGATGGCAGAAAGAAAACCATTCCTAGGCAAGGGGCATCTCAATTATATCAACGAAAAGCCTCCACGTCCAACCCGCTGCCTTCAATAATGCTTTTTAGGGTGCCAATGGGGATGGTTTTGTTGCCATGCATGGCCACGATCACTTGGCGGCCATTTTCGTGACGCCATTTCTGGTGGCTGCCCGATTGGGAAACCATCGCAAAACCATGCTTGCGCAGAACTTTGACGACTTCCCTTGCGCTGCAAACTGGATACCGGCGGCTCACGGCACCGCGAGTTCGATCATTTTTGCCCCTTTGGGCAATTTGACCGGTGCGGGTTCAAACCAAAGCGCCAGCGCTTCCCTGGCATTGGTGACGGCTTCCGCCTCGGTGTCGCCCGCGGTGGCGCAGCCGGGTATTTCGGGGAACACTGCCGACCAGCGTTTAGCCTCTGGATCATATTCAACCAACAACCGGAATTTCATCATCAAAATGATAATCTCGGTTCTCCATCGAAGCAAGCGGACTCATAAAACAGCGCGGATGCATGGGGTGGATTGAGTAAGCGCCAGGCCGCGAATCAGGAGGGCCTATGACGGGGAAGCCGCAAGCCACCGAAGTAAAGCGAGCAGAACCGATGCTTCGACCCTACCGCTCGTCGGTTCTGCGGTCGCGGGTGCTCAAGACTGGATATGCACAGAACGGGCGGAGCGGGGCAGAGCGCCGCCCGCCTGCGCTGACCCGCCCACACGGTTCCGCTGGAGCGTCGCCCTGCGATGGCACGCCGGTAGAGGGCGACGCTCCAGCGGAGGCATGTTCATTTATCTATGACCGTCCATATAACAGGCATCGTTCATGGCAGAGAGATGAAGGCAGAAAAATAGGAAGTTCAAATGCTTCCCGCGCCGGGAATCAGGAACCGCTTCGTTTAAGGTCACAAATTGTGACCTTGAAACCGGGAAAAATGGTGCCCGCGACAGGACTTGAACCTGTACGATGTTACTCACTAGAACCTGAATCTAGCGCGTCTGCCAATTCCGCCACGCGGGCATTGTTGAATTCCAACGGCTTGCGCAAGGCAGGGCTGCCATTCGCCTGCCGCGGTTCATCAACAGGGCGGAGGATAGTCCGAACTCAGGCCGCCCCGCAAGAGAATTCCCGGCGGAAAATGCGCCCCAAGTCATGCCTGGGAATTCGTTCGCGGAGGACCGTCCGGAGGAGTATCGAGCACTTCGCGGAGTTTTCTCGATAAGCTGGCCAAATCATACGGCTTGTGCAAGAAGGCCAGCGCCCCGTGCTTCAATATGCTGCTGTCCAGATCCGCTCCCGCGTAACCCGACGCCACCAGAACTTTTACGCGCGGGTCCAGAGTGCGGAGCTTGGCGAGACATTCCCAGCCGGACATGTTCGGCATGCCCAAGTCCAGGATGACCGCGTGTGGATACTGCCCGGCTTTGGCATATTTGCGCAGGGCGATCTCCCCGTCGGCCGCCACAATGGTCGCATAGCCCAGCTTCCTGAGGTGGTGTTCGATCAACTGGCGAATGGGCGCCTCGTCATCCACAATCAGGATGGTTTCTGATCCCCCTGGCATGGGCGGCGTCTCCGCCTTGATGGGCTGCGGTTGCGCGGCGGGCTTGCTGGCTGCCGGAAGGTAGATCCGAAAAGTCGTGCCAATGCCCACTTCGCTATAGCAGTTAATCTGGCCGTCGTGTTCCCGCACGATGCCAAAGGCCACGGAAAGACCCAACCCGGTTCCTTCGCCAAGCTTCTTGGTTGTGAAGAACGGCTCGTAGATGCGCGCCTGGGTTTCTTTGTCCATGCCATGTCCGGTGTCGGAAACGGTCAGGAGCACGTAATCTGCGGGCCGGAGGTTGGGATGCGCATGACAGTAATCCGCTCCCACGCGGATATTGCTGGTTTCAATCGTGAGAGTTCCGCCGAGGGGCATGGCATGGGCTGCGTTGACCGCGAGATTCATCACCACTTGCTCCAACTGGCCGGAATCCACATTCACCAGGAGCAGGTCCGGGGCCAGGCGGTATTGCTGGGACACGTTTTTTGCAAGCCCCTTTTCAAGCATACGCCGGATGTTTTTCAACACTTCATTCAAGTTCACCAGTCGTTTTTGGCCGATGTTGGGTGTTTTCCGGCTGAAGATGAGCAGTTGCCTGGTGAGGGCCGAACCGCGCCGGGCGGTTTCAAGAATGGCCTCCATATTCTCGTTGCGACGGCCGGCGGCGGCTTCTTCTTCGATCAGCACTTCGGAGCAACATTGGACCACGGTCAAGAGATTGTTGAAATCGTGAGCGATGCCGCCGGCGAGGGTGCCGATCGCTTCCATTTTTTGCGCCTGACGCAACTCCGCCTCCAGCTCCTTTCTCTCGCTCAGGTCGCGGGCAATATGCACGATACGGGTGATCTTTCCTTGCGCATCAGTCACAGGCGAAACGGTGATTTCAAAGAGGGCTTCCTTCGGACCAATTTTGATTTCCTTTGAGGCGGGCCGTTTCGTCGCCTGAACGGGGTTGGCCGGGCAGCCCGGGCACCTTTCACAGTCGGCATTGAACAACTCGTAGCAGGGCCGGCCCACGATGGCTTCCGGGGCGCAGCCGAACAACTTGCCCGCGGCTTTGTTGGCCCGCAGGATTTTGAAGTCCATGTCCTGCACGGTGACAACGTCAGTGATGGAATCAAAAGTCCGCTCCCAATCCTCTTTGGCCAGACGGGTTTCCTGCTCTTTTTGAAGCAGATCACGGGCGGTGTTCGCCGATCTGAGCATGTAGTCCAAACGGTGAATCTCAATTGTCCAATTGAGCGGTTTGGTGGCAAAATTCGTGGCTCCGGCTTCGTAGGCTTTGTCAATAGACGCCGTGTCGTCCAAGGATGTCGTGACCAGGATGGGGACGGAGGCCCCATGCGCGAAGCCGCGCAGCCGGGTGCAGAAATCAAATCCATCCATGCCGGGCATGATCACGTCCACGACGATGATGTCAGGGATTTGTGCCTGCACGGCAGTCAGGGCGTCGGTCGCATTCGAAAAGGTCAGGACTTGAAATCCGGCCGCGGCCAGAACTTCCTCCGCCAGGAGCAGAGTTGTTTCGTCATCATCAATGACCCAGACGGTTTTCTGGGAACGAGACGATTTTTGATTCATAGGCATGGATCTAATTGTTGGGGAAAATTGTCCCGGCGGCGGCTTTCAGGCGGGCCAGTTCCTGCTGCAAGTGTTCAACCAGCGGGCCGGCCGGGGTTGTTGCCCTGCCGCGGCCGAGCGCCTCCAAATCCGCGGCCGCTTTTCGCAGGCCTTCGGCCGAAACATTTGCCGCGGCGCCCTTGAGGCGGTGGGCCGCGGCCGCCAGCGCGGCGGCATCGTTTTGCGGGGCCGCCTTCGAGATGGCCTGCACATCCAGTTCGGCCTGCTCCAGGAGCTTGCCCACCAAGCGCGCCGCCAGTTCGGGTTTGTTCAGGCACCGCCGTAGCAGATTTGGATAGTCAATCGGTTCCGCTTTCCCCGGTTCCGCGGCGGCGGATTTCGATGGCATCCATCTGGCCAGCGTCATCGCCAGCACTTCGGGATCAAGTGGCTTGGTCAGGTAATCGTCCATCCCGGCTTCCAGACAACGGTTGCGGTCGCCCTTGGTGGCGTGAGCTGTCAGCGCCACGATCGGGATATGCCGCTTGTCTGTGTGGCAGCCTTCTTCCTTCCGAATGGCGCGGGCAGCTTCGTAACCGTCCATTTCGGGCATCTGGCAGTCCATCAGAATCAAATCAATCTGGCCGCGTTGCCAGGTTTGGAGGGCCTCGCGTCCGTTGCGAACCCATCGGCATTGATAACCCAGCATGGACAGCATTTCCGAGGCAAACTCGCGATTGATTTCGTTGTCTTCGACCAGCAGCACGGTGTTGGCGGCCAAACCGGGAGCCGCCGGCGGCATGGCCGCCTTTTCCGGGGCGCCAGCGTTCGCCTTGATCTGGGGAACCACCGCACCCGCCGCGCCGTTTTTGAAACCCACGGTGAGACAAAAAGTTGAACCCCTTCCCGGAGCGCTCTCGACGCTGATGCTGCCTCCCATCAATTGGCAAAACTGCCGCGAGATGGTCAGCCCCAGGCCCGTGCCGCCATATTTGCGGGCCATGGAATTGTCGGCCTGCGAGAAGGCATCGAAAATCAGGCTTTGTTTTTCGGGAGCGATGCCGCAGCCCGTGTCCCGAATTTCAAAACGCAACATGGCCGTCTCGCCGGCAGTGTCCAGCCGTTCACAGTTCACCACCACTTCGCCCCGGCTCGTGAATTTGACCGCGTTGCCAACGAGATTGACCAAAATCTGCCTCAGGCGGTTGGAGTCTCCGCGCACCTGCCGGGGCACCGCTTCGCTGATCCGGCAAGCCAGTTCGATGCCCTTGTCTTCCGCGCGTTCGGCAAAAAGGCGCACGACGGTGTCCACCACTTCCACCGGGTCAAACGGATGCTCGTCCAGCTCCATTTTGCCGGCTTCAATCTTGGAAAAATCCAGCACGTCGCCAATGACCGTCAGCAGCGTCCTGGCCGAGGTGTACGCGTTGGCGGCGTAGCGGGTTTGATGCCGGTCCAATTCGGTGCGCTGGAGAAGTTGCAGCATGCCGATCACGCCGGTGATGGGCGTGCGAATTTCGTGGCTCATGTTGGCCAGGAATTGGGACTTGGCTTCGCTGGCGGCTTCCGCCGCTTCCTTGGCCTGCACCAGCGCGTTTTGAATTCTTTGTCGTTCGATGGCCGCTCCAAATATGTCGGCCATCGCTCGAAAACTGTGCTCTTCGCTCTCGGTCCATACCCGTTCCTGGCGGCAGTCCACCAGGCTGAACACGCCCCACCAGGAACTCTCTACCATGATCGGGATGCCGATAAATGACTTGACGCGCCGCCCCTGAAGAATCTGCGCCGCCTCTGGTGGAAATCCGGCGGGCAGGGTGGTCAACGTGAGGCCCTGTTCGAGATGTGGAAGCAAATTCCCGAGGTCGGTGCCCAGCATGACCAGTGTGTGTTCTCCGGGTTCGAGCCCCGCTATTGGCAAGGTGGGAGATTCCCACTCGCACACCTGCTTGAATTTCACTTTGCCGTCGGCCAGAACTTCCTTTTGCAGCACGTGAACCCGGCTGGCCGCGGCGGCTTCGCCAATCTTGGCCAGCACTTCCGCCACCACTGTCTCCCAGCGGGGCGTGCTCAAGAACTTCTGCGCCGCAAACTGCATGCTCTCCAAAATCATGTCCCGCCGCCGAAGGGATTCTGTCATCACATTCACCGAGCCGGCCAGACTGCCCAGTTCATCGCCCCGGTCGATCACCGCCCGCGCGGCCAAATTGCCGCTCGCGACTTCGCGAACGACCTGACGGAGACTCAAGATGGGTCCAACCAGGTGCTTGGCGTAAAAGACGGACGCCAACAGACTGATGACAATGCAGACCAGGGCCAGAATACCCGTGCGCTGATAGACCATGGCCACGCTGCGATCATACCTGTCGAGGGAAAGTCCGACGTGAATCCAGCCCCATTGGATGCCGGAATAATCGAAGGGCTGGGAGTAGTAAAAGACCCGCCGGTTAAACAGCGGCACCACGCCGATGCCGCTGACTGGCTGACGGGCCTCCGGACGCCAGACCTTGGCGGCGTTGGTTTCGGAATGCCAGCCCGTTCGCTCATTGATCAAGGAAAAACCGTCGTTCTTGGTGATCACCAGATAATCCAGCGCATGGTCGCCATCAAGCATCTCCGTGCAGTGATCCACGACGCTGCTGAAATCCTCGTTGACGGCCGCGCCCGCCGCGACATTATGCAGCGAAGCCGCCAGACCTCGCGCCTTTGATTCCAGGTTCTCCAGAAAGGTTCGTTTCTGCATTGGGATGATCGCGATAACGAAGATCAGCACCGTCGCAATCGTGACGAGCCAGGACAGCAGCGCGGTGCGCAACGTGATGCCCATGCTCGTGTTCTTCCGATCTGCGCCCGACGCCGCCGCGAGACCAAGCCGGGCCTTGCACCGTGCGTCTGAAAATCGTGCTTTGAAACGGTTCATGGGGGAGGCGCGTTTGCCGGTTGGGCGGGTTGCTTGTCGGCAGCCATGTGCTTTTCCTTCGTTTCACTTGCTTTCTGTGAAAGGCCCGCCTCCAAACCGCTGGTAAGGTCTTGATTTGTCCCGGCACATAGTTGGTGGTAGGTGGCTATTAATTGTCGTGTGCCGTCGAGCGCGGAATCGGGCTGGCGGCTGAGTTCCTCGGTTTTGAACAGCGCCATGACTTGTCTGAACGCGGGTTTGGCGCCGGATTCGTCGGCGGATTTAAGCAGCAGTTGCTTGACCGCCTCGGGCAAATCCCGGCGAAAACAGGCCAGGCCTGGCACCACCGGCACGGACACCGCGATGGCCCGCAGTTGCTTTTTTACTTGTGGATTCAATTGGCCCATGACCTCCCAGCCGCTGAGTGTGGCAATACAGGTGTCCACCTTGCCGAAAAACACCGGCAAGACCACCTGGGTCGCCTTCGTGGAGGTGGTGACCTTGGTGAACACCTGATTTGCCGGGCCGAGGCCCTGTTCACGACAATAAACTTCCAACCAGACGGCGGCCAGCGAAGCTCGCAAGTCATTCAAAATAATCAAACTGTGTCCCTTCAAGTCCCCGGCGCTTCGAATGGCGCTGTCGTCGCGCGCCAGCAGCACATACTCCTCGGTGACCTTGTGGTTGATTGTCGCCATCAGAAGGGGGCCGCTCAAACCCTGATCCTCCAACGCGAGGTATTCCTCGGTGCCCAAAGAGATGATGTCAATCTTCTTGAGCCGCAGCATTTCGGCGATGGCATGGGTTCCGTCCAGATAGATGGGGCCGCTGGAGGTGTCAAACCCGTCGGCATCGCCAATGACCTTGCAATACACTTTCATGGCGGCCACGGCATCGTTTTGGTTGATGTCTTTGAACATGGACCTGGAAAAGGCGAAATGCACCGCCACCGTCTCGTTGGACTGGCTGGCGTCCGCGGCGACCGCCTGGAACGCTGGAAGCACGGCCAATAACATCAGCACTATGTTCTTTGTCCTCATTTGCCTCCGAGCCTCTTCAACACCTCGGCGCCGACCAGCAGGTTGAGTTGCGATTGCAGGGCCAGATGGTCATAGCGCGCCTTGTAATGCTGCGCCGACATCAGAGCTTCCATCAACTGGGCGCGAATCACTTTTTCGGTTTCCACCAGATCGTTCTGATAGGCCCGGGTGTTCAGGTCGCGGTTATCCGTCGCCGCGGTCATCGCGTCGAGTGTGGCCTGATAGGATTTTTCGGCGGCGTTCAGGCCCAGGAACGTATCCTTGATTTCAAGGCCGATGCCTTCCTTGAGCAGGATTTGATCTTCTTTGATCTTGGAGACCTGGGCGCGGGTTTCAGCCACTTTATTCCGGGTCAGGAACCCGCTGAACAGCGGAATCTCCACGCCGGCGCCAACGGTCCAGCCTTGTTTGTTGACGTCCGTGGCCACGCCGGCATCGTAGGCGTTCCACCACTGGTGGACTTCACCCGTCAAGGCCAGCTTGGGATAGTAGTCGCTTCGCGCGGTTTGCACGGCGCCTTCCGCGGCGCGGATGCCGGCTTCAATCTTGTTCCAGTCTGGATTAAACTGATAAGCGTCGCCCACGAGATGATCCAGATTGGCGGCGACTGGCGTGTAGGGTATTTCTTTATCCGCCGGTTTCACGCTGGAATTCCATGAGAGTCCCATCGTGTTGGCCAGCGCGGCTTGGGCCATCAATTCATTCTTTTCCAGAAGAGCCACCATCGCGCGCAAGGTTTCCACCATCACCTTATTGTCCAGCCAGTCGGTCTTCTTGACTTTGCCGCTGCCTTCCTTATACATCGTCTCGGTCAGATTCAAGGTGGCTTCCATGCGGGCCAGCGTGTCTGTGCCCACCTGATGGAGCTGCGCGGCCAGCACGGCTCCGTAATACATCCGCTTGACGCTGTCGGTGATTTCCAAATCCGTCCGCCGGGATTCCTGCTTCATCATATCGACCTGGCCTTGGGTCTGTTTGCGCAAACCCTTGCGCATCCCGCCGTCGTACAGCAGCCAGGTGGCATTCAGGGAGGCTTCGTAGTTGTCCGGGTCCATCAACTTGACATCCTGGGCGGGAACGCGAAGTTGTTGTGGCTGCACGCGAATACTCTCGGCGGGAGTGGCCACCGGAATTTGCGCGGTCGCGCCGGCAGGCGCCAGCGGATTGAGCAGTTGGGCGGGAACCGTTGCGAGCGCGGTGCCTGCCGGCACGCTGATCGTTTGGGCTGGAACGGCCACCCGCGTTGCCGGAAAAAGAAAATCCGGCGCCTGACTCATGTGCTGATAACCCACGTTCGCACTGATTTGCGGCCAGTAACCGGCCAGGGCCTGCCGGTGCTGAGCCTCGGCCATCGCCACCGCGAACTGGGAAGCCGGTCGGCGATGACTCGCGCGCAGGGCTGTGGCCAGACAGTCGTCGAGCGACATTTCCTGAATAACTCCGGCGCTGGAATGGTGGATTGGCCCGGAGCCGTTGGCGTCCACGCTTTCCGCCCGGCCCGCCGCGCAGGAAATAATGCTGGCGGCAAGGACAACCGCCGCAAGTTTGAGGAGTTTGATGTTTGGCGGATTTTTCATGGCATTATCAGGTTCATTTCATACATCGGTTGCGCGAGATGCTTTCTGAACAGGGGTTTTGAAGGAGGCATTTAAAGCCCCTTGCGCGCCAACATGTTGGGCGATTTTCCCGTGGTTCAGGGGTTTCCTTTGCAGCCTGCGTGTGATTGAAGCTGGTTCAACAAATCCAACAATTGTGACGATTTCGATACAAGCAATTTCCGCGCCAGATGTCGGGCTGAATTCCTGATTTGAATGACAGCGAAAAGCCCCACCCAAAGGGCCGTGTGATCTGCTCTCCATGCGTTGCCATAAGCCCTGCCAGCCGCTTCAATTATGGGTTGCGAGCGGCCTGGTGTCGGTTATTATTGGAAGTGGATTCGACATGAGACGTCCTTTACAAACGACAGTTCTCAGCGCGGCGTTGGGAATCCTGCTGGCCGGTCTTGCGTTGCGCGGCCAGACGGTCGTCTCGCCGTACCGTGCCTTGCATCCGATCATGAAGGACCCCAATCAGCCCAACGCCCCCTCCAGCGTCAACCCGTCCGATGTTGGCGCGTCCACTTCGGCGATTACGCCGGGGCAGTCGCAGCCGGCGCAGCCGGGCGCGTTTGCCGCGAGGGTGGACCGTTGCCTTGCGGCGTCGAAACTGATGGTGTTGGGAACAATTGAAGGGATCAAGGGGACGCTTTACGTGACCAACGTGGGCGCGGTTTTGGTGACGCCGCGCGCGCAGTTTCTGGTCTGCGACACCCGGGGAGCCAAAGTGGGGACGGCTTCCAAGACCGGCGCGGCGCTGGCGGCCGGGGCGTATGAGAAAATCGAAATCCTGGCGACCAACCTGAACGCGGCGGATTTGAAATTGATGAAGCTGACCGTCCAGGAGGCTCCGTAGGACTTGGACGGCGCGCGCCTGGATTGATTGCTTTTGACGGCGGGCCGTACTGCCGATACGTTGAGATGAGATGGCGAGCCGATTTGCTGGCGGTCGAATTGGGCGCGGTCGCCGCCGCGAAGCGGTAGGATGGAGGAATGAAGAAGCGAATTTTGTTTGTGGGGGGAGACCCGGCAGTCTGCCGGGAATTCCAAGCGCAGAACAGCGGCCCCGATGCGGCCTGGACGGTGCAATCCGCCGGATCGGGCGAGGAGGCGCTGGCGCTGTGCTATCAGGCGAGCTTCGACGCGGTCGTGGCGGATGTCCGCCTTTCGGGCATGAGCGGCCCGGATTTTCTCAATGCCCTGATGCGGCAGCAGCCCAAAGCGATGCGGATTGTGCTTTCGGACATGGCGGACACTGAAAGCACGATGAAGTGCGTCGGGCAGGCGCATCACCACATGTTGAAGCCATGCGCGGCGGCAACGCTGACTGGCGTCCTTGGCCGCGCATTTGCGCGGGAGGCCTGGCTGCCCAGCGCGCCCGTGCAGGGGCTGATGGCCCAAATGCGCCATGTTCCCAGTCCGCCCAAAGCCTATTTTCAGGTCGTCGAGGAAATGCGCTCCCCGTCGTGCTCCATCGAGAAGATAGCCGATCTCATCTCGAATGACCCGGCTATCACGGCAAAAGTTTTGCAGTTGGCCAACTCCGCCCTGTTCGGTTTGGAATTGAATGTCGTCCGCCCGCTTGAGGCCATCGGTTACATCGGTTTGGAGACGACCAAGGCGATTGTCCTGCTGGCGCACACGTTCTCGTCCTTTGACCAGCTCAAGCTGACGGGTTTTTCGGTGGATGAATTGTGGCGGCACTCGGTGCGGACGGGCCAATACGCGCAACATATCGCGACAATGGAGAGCACATCGCCGGGAGTTTCCGAGCAGGCCTTTGCGGGGGGGTTGCTGCATGACATTGGCAAGCTGCTCTTCGCGGCCAATCACGCCGGGATGTTTGCCAAGGTATTGCGTCTGGCGCGCGAGCAGCATTGCAACCTTTGGGAAGCTGAGGCCCAATTGCTGCCCGGCATGGGCCACGCGGAATTGGGAGCGACGGTTCTGAGCATTTGGGGACTTCCGGCGGCGATCACCGAGGCGGTGGCTTTGCACCACTGCCCCTGGAATCACCGCATCGCCGGGTTCAACCCGGTGACGGCGGTGCATGCCGCCAATATTCTGGATCACGAGACCCATCCAGACCCCGCGATCATCCTGCCCTCGCAAATCAACACAGCCTACCTGAAGGATTTGGGGCTGGCCGGGCGTGTGGACCAGTGGCGGCGCCAATGCCAGGCTTTCGGATAGTGGTTACGGAAGCGAGCGCGGGAACTGGCGGTTGAGGATTTTTTCGGCGGTGGCTCCGGCGAAATCGCCTGGAATGTTCGGGCCGCTGCTGAAGAAGCGGATGGGGTAGCCGGCGCCCAGGGCGAGGTTCCAGATTTTCCCCCAGTTCGGCTCTTCATCCAAATGCGTGATGATCAAATCGTCGATGGCCAGCGCGGAGAACGCGCGCACCTGGCCCAGAAGCACCGATATATCGTAAGCGCCGTTGAGGACCAGATGGAGGCGTGGCGAACCGTATTGGAGAAGCTGCGCGGCCAGTTCCTGCACGGCGGACAGATGGCGCCAATCGACCCCGGGCAAATCGATGAACCCGATGTCCTCCGCGATGGCGCGGGTTTCCGGGTTCCAGGCGCGGTCGTTGGGCACCCCCAGAATATCGCAATAGACCCCGAGCGGCTCGGCGGTGTTGGCGGTGGCGCCGTCCAGACGCCAGACGCGGGCCAGGCGGCCATCGACCAGGGCGGTCTGAGTGAGCCACTTGCAGAGCGTGGCGGTTTTGCCCGAAGCGGCGGGGCCGACCAGGACGTGAAGGGAATGAGGTTCGCAGGGGAGCGGCGCGCGCCAGGACTTGGCCAGGTGGGCGCGGGCCAGGGCGACTTCCGCAGCCAGGGTGGGCGGCGGGTTTTCGCCGTGAGCGGACTTCAATGTGTCAACAACTTGTTTTGCGTAGAGGGGGAGCAGGCCGCACTTTTGCAGCAGCGGCCCCACGCGCCAGCCGCTCTCGCCCAGTTCGACTTGCTGTTTGATTTCGTCGAGTTCCTGCCGGAATCCGGCCAGCGCTTCCGAAATGGAGGGGGACGGAGCGGCCGGCGGCGGGGCGGGCGGAGGGGGCGGTTCCGGGCGGCAGGCGACGACTTCAATCATCGGCTTTTGCCACAAGCGCGCCAAGCCGGGCGCCTTCAACGGACGAACCCGCAACACGACGGCGTCCGGTCCGAGCCGGGCGCGGATTTGGGCGACGGCTTCCTCGGCCGAGGCGGCGACAAACGGGATGGGTTCGGCGTCGCCGTTCATGTCACTCCTGGCAAGGGATGATGGCGGCGCTCTGGATTTCGACGCGCGGCGGGACTTCAGCGTAAGAAAGGACGGTCAGTTCCGCAAAGGTGGTTTCGAAGAAGCGGCGGAAGGGCAGGCGGATGGGCGGGGAGCACATGACGACGGGCGGCTGGCCGGCGTTGAGCAATTGCTGCACACGCGGCGACAAGGTATCGACGACGTGGCGGGCGAGCTTTGGCTCCATCATCAGGGTGATTTCGCTTGGGGTTTGGCGCAGGCCCTGCGCCATCTGCTGCTCCAGGCGCGGGTCGAGTGTGATGGCCTGCAAAGCCCCTTTTTCCGATTGGTACGGTTTGATGATCTGCGCACCCAAGGCGCGGCGGGCGTGCTCGGAAAGTTCGTCGGGGTTTTTGGTGACGCTGGTGTAATCGCTGACCTTTTCCAAAATGCCGGCCAGGTTGCGGATGGAGATGCCTTCGGCCAGGAG
This sequence comes from Verrucomicrobiales bacterium, assembly GCA_003138485.1. Classification (GTDB taxonomy): domain Bacteria; phylum Verrucomicrobiota; class Verrucomicrobiia; order Limisphaerales; family Palsa-1400; genus PLGF01. Next base: position 34,968 of record PLGF01000175.1, read on the forward strand.
GTTTTGGAGGATGCGCTGGACCTGGCCGACGTTCAATTGGCCCGGGATCAACTCGGTGATGACTGTCGGATTGGTCTGCTTGAGATTATCCAGGAGGTTCTGGACGTCCTGGCGGCTGAGGATTTCGTGGCAATTCCGTTTGACGGTTTCGGACAAATGCGTGACCAGGACCGAGGGGGCATCGACGACGGTGTAGCCGCTGATTTCGGCGTTTTTCCGTTCGGCCTCGTTGATCCAGGTGGCTGGGAGTTTGAAGACCGGTTCGACGGTGGGGAGGCCCTTGAGGACGACCTTGCTGTTGGAGGCGTTCATGGCAAGCCAATGGCCGGGGACCAATTCGCCTTGGACGATGGGGTTGCCCTTCAAGAGAAAACGATACTGGTTGGCTTCCAATTGCAGATTGTCGCGCAAACGGATGGGCGGGATGATCATTCCCATCTCTTGGGCGAAGGTCTTGCGCACGCCGGTGACGCGCTCCAGCAGGTCGCCTCCTTTTCGGGCGTCGGCCAGGTTGATAAGGCCGTAGCCCAGTTCGATTTGGAGGGCATCCAGGCTCAGGAGAGACTCGAGTTTGTCCGAATTGGCGGCGCCGTTGGCCGCGCCCTTGCCGGAGCCGGCGGCCGGCGCATCCGCCCCGGCGGCGGTTTTTCCCTTGAGGGATCGCTCTTGTCCGGTCAGATTGTAAGCCAGGAAACCGGTGCAGCCGGCCAGAAACATGAATGGGAACATGGGCAATCCCGGCACGAGGGCGAAGACGACAAGCATGGCGGTGAGGATCGTCATGACTCTGGGATAGGAGAGCAATTGCTTGGTCAGTTCGTTGCCCAATTCCTCCTTGGCGGCGGCGCGGGTGACGAGGATGCCGGCGGCGGTTGAAGTGATGAGGGCGGGTATTTGGGAGACCAGGCCGTCGCCAATGGAGAGCAGGGTGAAACGCTGCAAGGCCTCGTTGACGGACATCCCTTTTTGGAGGATGCCGATGGCAAAACCGCCCAGGACGTTGATCAAGGTGATGAGAATGGCGGCTATGGCGTCGCCGCGGACGAATTTGCTGGCGCCGTCCATAGCGCCGTAGAAGTCGGCTTCTTGTTCGATCTTGCGGCGGCGGAGGCGGGCCTCGGTTTCGTTGATCATCCCGGCGTTCAGTTCGGCGTCGATGGCCATTTGCTTGCCTGGCATGGCATCCAAAGTGAAGCGCGCGGCGACCTCCGCGATGCGCCCCGCTCCCTTGGTGATGACGATGAAATTGATGAGGACCAAGATGAGGAAGATGACCAAACCGACGACGTAATTGCCGCGGACGACGAAGTTGCCGAACGTTTCGATGATATGCCCCGCGTAACCATCCAGCAGAATCAGGCGGGTGGAGGCAATATTGAGCGAAAGCCTGAAGAGGGTGACGAACAAGAGCAGGGTTGGAAAGCCCGTGAAATCGGCCGGTTCCTTTACATAAAGGATGGAAAGCAGGATCAGCAGCGAAAGGGCGATGCTGGTGGCCAGGAAACCGTCCAGGAGAAACGGGTGAATGGGCAGGATCATGACCAAAATGGTCACGAACAAGCCCGCGATCAGGAGAATGTCGCCGTTTTTGAAAAGGCGGCCAATGTTCGACTTATTTGACGGACTCTGTGCCATATCAGATGAACGTTACAAACTTTGCTCGCGATAATACCGATAGGCGTTGACGCGATACACCCAGGCCAGTATTTCGGCCACGGCTGCATACAACTGAGCAGGAATCTCGCCACCAACACGCCCATATTTGAACATCAGTCGCGCCAGGGGCACGTTTTCGACGATGGGAAGCTGGTGTTGCTGGGCGATTTCGCGAATCTGCTGGGCGTTAAGACGGATTCCTTTGGCCACGATGCGGGGCGCTTTCATCGTTTTCCGGTCATAGCGGAGAGCGATGGCAATATGGGTTGGATTTGTCACAACTACGTCGGCTTTAGGGACTTCCGCAAGCATCTTGCGTTTGCTGATGGAGTGTCGGCGGCGGCGCTGCTGGCCTTTGACCAAGGGGTTGCCCTCCGTGTTCTTGGTCTCTTCTTTGAGTTCCTCCTTGGTCATCATCAGGTCCTTGCCGGTCTGCCAGAATTTGTAGCCATAATCGGCCGCCGCAATGACGATCAGCGCCACGCCAACCCGGAGGATAAGGTGAAAGGAAGAATCTGCCATAAATGCGGCAATCCTTGCCACATCAACCGACGTGTGGAAGATCGGGTCGGCCAGAATGCTCCCAATGACTCCATAGCACAGAGCAATGATGACGGAGAGCTTGGCGATTCCCAATCCGGTCGCAACAGTCGAGCGCATGGAGAAAATGCGCTTCAAGCCTTCGAGGGGATTGAGCCGTTCCCAATGGGCTCCCAAGGCTTCCGAACTGGTGCGAAAGCGGGTTTGGATGCCGCCCGCCAGCAGGCCTCCGGTCACCGTCGCCGCCATGACCGGCCAGACGCATTTGCCCAGCGTCAAGGCCCCGGAAATGGCGTAACCTTGCATCGTGTTTGGGGTCAGGGGAGTGTTGAGATGGCTCAGTGACGTGGCGAGCAACTGCGCCATGGTCCGCCACATTTCGCCCCCGGTCATTCCCAGTGCCAGCAGGGCGCCGCCCAAGACGAAAACCGTCTGCACTTCGGGACTGCGGGCGATCTGGCCTTTCTTGAGCGCGTCCTCTAATCGCTTTGCTGTGGCTTGCTCTGTTTTCTCGCCCGTGTGTTCGCTCATGGCAGTGGCGGGTTAATGGAGCAATTGGGAGACCTTCAGCATGTCTTCGGGCAGGCGCCGGAGGTAGTTGACGATGTGCTGGGACATCAAATCCAGAGTGAGGCCAAACACACTCAGGCCCACAAGGGGACGGACGGCGAAACTTTCCGCGAAAACATTCATCTGGGGCACGGCGCGGCCCAGGACGGCGAAGACCAGCGAGATGATGAACGAAACCGCCAGGAGCGGCGCGGCCAATTGCAGCGCGATGCCGAAGATGCCGCTGGTGCGCGCGACAATATCAACCAGGAAGGCCTGCGAAAGATGGGCCGAGCCAATGGGGAGATAGGCATAGGTTTTCTGGAAGCCAAGAAGCATCCAGTGATGCATGTCCAGGCTCAACCAGAGCATCGCCGCCAGATAATAGAGCATCGTCGCCGGCGCGGTCATCGGCGCGTCCGCCAGCGGGTTAAGGCCGGGCGGGGTTTGGAGGCCGACTTCGCCGCTAATAATGCTGCCCGCGATTTCGAGGGCGAAGAAGATCATCCTGCTGGCAAAGCCGATCATAAGACCGATGCCGATTTCCGATGCCATCAGGCCGATCATCCCCCAGGCGTCGGACGGTTGGATGGCGTCAGGGGGCAGGGTGGCGCCAATCATGCCGGCCAAAAGTGCGCCCAGGGCCAGGCGGAGTTGGACCGGGAAATTGCGGGCGGAGAAAATCGGGAAGACGGCCAGCATGGCGCTGGCGCGCAGGAACACCATCAACCAGTTGGTCAGGTCGATCATGGCGGCGGTTCATTGGGCCATCTGGGGCATCTTGGTGATCATGGCGGTGGCGAATTCCATCAGCGAGCGCAGCATCCAAGGCAGCAGGATGATGAGCAGCGACATGATGGCCAGGGCCTTGGGCACAAAGGTGAGCGTTTGTTCCTGGATGGAGGTGACGGATTGAAAGAGGCTCACTCCCAGGCCAATCACCATGGCCAGGGTCAGGATCGGCGTGGCCAGGGTCACGGCCTCGAGCATCAGTGTTTTCAGCAAGTCGGTGGCAAGGGCGGCGTTCATAAATCAGGTGGCAAAACTTTGAATGATCGAACTGACAACCAGATGCCAGCCATCGACCAAAACGAAGAGCAGGATTTTCAACGGCAGGGATATGGTCATGGGCGGCATCATCATCATGCCCATGCTCATCAGGACCGTCGCGACGATCAGGTCAATTAGAATAAAGGGCAGGAAAAGGAGAAACCCCATCTGGAAGGCCGTGCGCAGCTCGCTGATGATGAACCCGGGCACCACCACCTTCAGTGGCAACTGGTCCGGCGTCGTCGGCCCCAGGCGCGCCAGGGTGGCGAACAGTTCCACGTCCTTGGGCCGCGCTTGTTTGAGCATGAAGGTCCGCACCGGGCCGGCGGCGCGGTCCAGCGCCTCCTGGCTGGTGATCTGTTTGGCCCGATACGGCTCCAGCGCCTCCTTGTCGATCTTTTCCCAGACCGGTTCCATGATGAAGAAGGTCAGGAAGAGGGAAAGCCCGATCAAAATCTGGTTCGATGGCGCGCCGGGAAGCGACAGGGCCGAGCGCACAAAGGAAAGGACGATGACGATGCGCGTGAAGCAGGTCATCAGGAGAATGATCGATGGCGCCAGGGTCAGCAGCGTCATGATGGCCAGCACTTTGACGGCGCTGTCCACATCGACCGGCTGGTTCAATCCGTTGATCCCGATGTTCAAGCTCAGAGCGCCGGAATTGGTCTGGGCGTGGGCGGACGCCAGGCCGGCCAGCATGAAAAGCGGCGCCAGCAGCCACGGCCGCGCCAGGCGCCGGGCAAAGCCGCCTCTGAGAATGGGAGCGCCTGCGTTCATGATTTGCGGGCCAAAACGTGCTGGAATGCCTCGGCGAAACTCATTTTGGGCGCGGCCTCGGGCGGCGCCTCGTCCGCCGCGGGAAGATGGCTCAACAAGGTCAGCCCCGCGGTTGAGGAGGCGATGAGGAGACGCTGCTGCTCGTATCCGACGACGTAGAGGGCCTGGCGCTGGCCCAGGGATTTAACTTCCAGGACACTGAGTTTTGGCGCGGCGCCGCGGCGAAGGCCCAGACGCTGCCAGTTTCTGAAGAGCCAGACGCCCCCCAGGAACAGGGCGATCACCACCACCAGCGCCCCCGCCACTCTCAGCAGAGACGAACCCATGTCGGGCAACCCGCTCGATATGGCCGGAAGGTTGGTCACACGGCTCCGAAAAGTTCGATGATTTTGATGCCGTAACAGTCGTTGACGACGACGACTTCACCGCGAGCGATGTGCTTTTGGTTGGCGTAAAGGTTGACGGGTTGCTGCGCGTCCTGGTCGAGTTTGACGACCGAACCCTGCGTCAGTTGGAGCACTTCGCGCAAAGGCATCTGGCAGGACCCCAGCTCGATGGTGAGTTTGACACGCACGTCCAGGAGCAGTTCGAGATTAAGTGGGGGATTGGGTTTTGCGTCCATAAAGTCAGGGTTTGATCGTTTGGGTGATTTCCACGGCCAAATGGCCGCCAACCGTGCCGAGGCGGCCGTTGAATTTCGCGGACTCGCCCAGGCGCACGCGGACCTGCCGGACCCATTCCGGGGCGACTTGGAGAACGTCCCCGGCCTTCAAGTGCAGGACATCGCGGGCGGAGAGTTCCATTCCCTGCCATTCGGCGGTCACGGGCAGGGAGACATCATCCAGGCTCCGGTTCCATTTCGCGGGATTTGGCGCAACCGGAGCGGGCGGTTCGGCCGCGGCCTCTGCCTCGGGGCAAAGCTGGCGCAGCAACGGTTCCAGCGTGGCATAGGGAAAGGCCAGTTGCATCCGTCCGGCGCAGTCGCCGTTGCGGACCTCCAGGAAAAGTGTCAGCATGCTCGTTTGCGGGGGCGAGGTCTGAAGGAAACGGCCATCGGTTTCGCAGCCCAAAACGGCGGGCTTGAGCTGCCGGAGGGAGGCCCAATTGCCGCACCATTCCTCCAGGAGCGCCTGGACGACTTGGTCCAGCAACGCTTTTTCGATTTCGCTCAACTCGCGCCCGGTTTCCTCAATTTTCCCGGAACCGCCCATCAGGCTGTCCACGATGGACAAGGCCAGGGGCGTCTGGATGTCAAGAATGGAAACGCCGCGCAGAGGCTCGGTCTTGAAGAGAATCAGGTGGGCCGGCGCCGCCCAAGCCTCGGTCAGCTTCTGGAAAGAGAGGACCTGGATGGAGTCGAGATTGAAGGAGAAATCCGAACGCAACAAAGGCGATACCCGCGCGCTGGCCGCCTCCAGGAACTGCTCCTGATGCGCCCGCAGCTTGCGCAACTGTCGGGGAGAGAGGAGCGACGCCCCGCGCAGGTCCAAAGGCAGAACCGCCGAGGAGGCGGGCCTGGTTTGGGCGGCTGGCAGGGCGGCGGCGGGTGGCGGATTGGGGGCTGAACTCATTGAATGGCCATCTCGGTGATGTAGATTTCCTTGATGATGGGTCCGCCCAGGGCGTTGTTGAAGATGGTCAACAATTCTGCGCGGATGACGTTGCGCGCGCCGGGCTTTTCCATGTCGGAAATGGTTTTGGTGCAGAGTGTGCCGGTGGCCAGGTCCAGGAGCTGGGCCTGATTCTGTTCGATCTTCTCCTTCACGGTCGGGTCCGTGCCGACGAGGGTGAGGCTGGTCATCAAGTATCGGGTGCCCATCGTGCCGGCCACGTTGACCAGGATTTTGTTCAATTGCACGGTGACTTTGGCGGTGCCGGGCGCGGCGGCGCGGCTGTCGGCGCCTTCCTTGGGGGAGGCGGCGCCGGGTTCCACCGGAGCGGCCTCCGCCGGTGTGAGGGCGCGCTTCATCTCCGGGACAAGTACGAATCGCGTGGTTGCGTAAGCCAGCAGCGGCATGGCGACCACCGTGATGAGCAGCGGCAGCCACGATTTGCCAAAGAGTGGGGACTTGGCCGTGGGAGGCGCCACTTTGGGCTCTTCGGGCGGCGGTTCCGCGCGTGCGCCAAGGCGCGAGTCTGTCGGTTTTTCCGGCATAAAAGGAGGGGATTAACGTTTCATGTTCACGACATCTTGCAGCAATTCATCGCTGGTCGTGACGATCTTTGAGTTGGCTTCGAAACCGCGCTGGGCGACGATCAGATCAGCCATCTGGGCGGCGAGATCGACGTTGGATAGTTCCAGGGCGCCGGATTGGATGGTGCCCAAGCCGCTCGATCCGGGCGCCGTCAAAGCTGTCAGCGGGCCGGCGTTGGTCATGTTCGAGTAAAGATTGCTTCCCTGGTTGACCAAAGCCTGGGGGTTCTGGAAGTTTTGGAGCAAAATCTGCCCGCGGACAAACGAAGTGCCGTCGGACAAGTTCACCGTGATAGTCCCGGAGGAACTGATCGAGTAGGAAGTCATGGTGGCAGTCGGACTGGAGGTCGAAGGCATGCCCTGGGTGTTGATGACGATGGGGCCCAGTGTGGAAAGGCCCGTGTTGGAATAACCCTGAACCAACATGCCGTTCGAGGTGACCAGATTCCCATTGTTGTTGAGCGTGAAGGTGCCGTCCTGGGTGGCGTATTGGGCGGTGGAACTTGGGTCTTGCACGACGAAGAACCCATTGCCGTTGATGGCCAGATTGCTGCTGACGCCTGTGGGATTGATGGTCCCTTGGGCCCAGTCATTCGTGATCGAGATGGTGTTGACGCCGGTTCCAATCTGCATCGGGTTGGTGCCGGGGTTGCTCGAACTGGTGGACGCGGTGGCGGCTTGCAGCGTATTGCTGAAAGAGTCGGCCAGGTTCCCGGTGGCGGACTTGAAGCCCGTGGTGTTAAGGTTGGCGATGTTATTCCCGATGATGTCCATTTGCTGCTGGAAGGCATCGAGTCCGCTGACGGCTGAACTGAGTGATGTGAGCATAAGTGTTGTTAATTCTGGGTTGAGGTCTGAGTGCTGCTATTGCTTGTGCCGTCGCTGGCGGAGACGGTCGGCGCCACGGCGGCCAAAGTGTTCAGGCCGTAGGCCTGGCCGTTGATCACAATCTGCGGCACGCCCGACACTATTTGCACGGAGCTGACAACGCCACTGATTTGGGCGGCGCTGGTGGAGGGTTTGAGCGCGACGGTTTGCCCGATGAGCGAATCGGCCTGCATGGTTTGCAAGTCGCTCTGCGTGCTTTGTGCCGACTGCAAGGCGCTGAATTGCGCCAGTTGCGCCGCGAAAGCGGTGTCGCTTTGCGGGTTGAGCGGGTCCTGCGAACTCATTTGCGTGACCAGCAGGTTGAGAAAGTCCGCTTGAGTGAGGGTTTGTGATGCGGGGGTGGAGCTGACTGCTGACATAGGTTTATGGGGTTACGCCCAGGACTCCCAGCGTTGCCGGGAGCGATTCTGATTCCTGGGTTTGCGGGTTTGTGTCTGCGCGGCGGCCGGATTGGCGGCTGGCGCCTCCCCGTCTGATGGATCGAAGGGCCGCTGCCGATGATCGGCGGCCTGCCCAAAGCCCGTGCTGACGCCGCTGCCCGGCGGGAGCAACTGCACGTTCTGGCGCGCCAGCGCCTGCTGCAATTGCGTCCACTGCGTGTCCAGCGCGGAAAAATCGCCCCGCTCGCACCGGAGCGTGGCCTGCAATTGGCCGTTGTGTGTTGTCAATTGCAAAAAAAGCTGCGTGCCGGCGTCGAGCTTGAGCGAAACGCCCAGGCTGTCCGCCCCTTTTTCCCGGATGGTCACTACTTCGCGCGAAATCATCGCCTCGATCCGGTCCAGCGGGCTGCCGGCCGGAGCGCTGGCTGCTTCAGTTTCCCGCGCCCCCTGGGTGGTTTTGACGGCGGGGTCGATCAGCGCCACGCCTTGCGCCGGCGTGTCGTGCCAGGTGAATTCCAGATGCGATTTTGCCTTCCGCTGGCCGATTTCGCCACCGGCCTCGACTGCCGCGACGGCAGTGATAGCGGCGGCAAGCGGCAATTTTTGCTCTGTCCCACCGGCAATTTCGTTTCTTTCGGCGTCTAAATTCATTCTCTGACTACCTGTAGCACCGGACGTGCCAGTTGCCGGAGCTTCGGCGATGGCGGCCTTTTCCATCGCCTTCGGGTTGGGGGCTGCGGCTGGTTTCTCCGTCACCGCGTCCGGCTCAGGCTTCACCGGGGCGGGTTGGGAGGCGGCGGCGGAAGATTTCACGGCGGCCAAAGCCGGAGTCTTTGGGGCCGGGGCGCCTTTGGGTTCGGCTGATTTGGCTTCGGTGTCGGGGCGCTGGGGAGTCGGGGCGGCGGGTTTGGAATCGGCCGCCTGGGGGGCGCTCAGGGAGGATTGCGGCCGGGCCGTTTTCTGCCATCGCGGAAGCAGGGGAGAAACAGGCGGCGGCTGGAGCAGCAGGGCGAGCAGCAGACCGTCAGGGTCGGGATCGGCGGCGTCCGGGTTGGCGGGCTTGTCCCGGGCTGGAGCGGTCGATTGTGATGGAGTCTTGGCGGACGGATTGGCCGGGCCGTCAGTCTGCGCCAGCAACATGAGGGCGGAGAACTCTTTCGAAGGGGATGGCGTGGGTGCGGGCGCAAGGAAGGAAAGGAAAGCCAGCGGCTCCATGAAGCCGCTGGCTTTGGGGGCGGGAGTTTGGGCTGTCATTTGGTTGTGGAACTGTGCGTGGAAAGGCGAACCTGTTCGGAAATCTCGGCCGTGCGGCGGGCTTCGGGTTCGCCCTTCTTGGCCAGCGCCTCCAGGATGGCGGCTGTTTCGGTTTCCTTGAGGTAAAGCAGAATGCGCACGATGGATTCGTTGTCCATTTCCGACAGGACCGCCGCGGCGGTTTCGGGAGTCATGCCGGCATAGACCTTGGCCAGCTTCTTCAGGTTCCCCACTTCTTCGTCTTTGACACGGAGGACGGACTTGTCGAAATCGACCTGGAGTTGGTGTACAGTCTGGGTGACTTGGGCCAGTTCGACGCGCTCGTTTTGGAGGCGCGCGGCCAGTTCGTCGAGCTGCTGCCCGCGCTGCTCAACGGATTTCCTCTCGATCTTCAACTCGGCGATGAGTTGATCGGCTTCGGGATTGCTGAAGTTCCAGGACGGCCCCGAGAAATGGTAGGCGTTTTTGAGGGCGGCGCGCGGCGGCGGCTTGGGAGTCTGCCAGAACAAGACGGTGGAGAGGAGATAGATGAAGACGCCCGCGGGGGCGCTGAGCCAGGGATGAGCGAGAAGTTTAATCATGTGACGCTAGGAGGTTTGGCTGGCATGAATGGCGGTCACGCGGCGGACGGCAAACTCGTCGAGGAGCTTCTGTTCCTCGCGGGCCTCGAGGCGGCGGTGGGCGGCGTGTTGCTTTTCGCAATACACATCGACCATCTCCCGCTGCTGCCGGGCGGCCAGCATGGCATGGGAGGCGGATTGGACGCGCCGCTCGGCGCGGCCCAGTGCCGCCACGCAGTCGTCGCGCTGTTTTTCCAAAGACCGGTGAAAATGGTGGGCCTGGGCGGCGTGGGCCGCGTTGCAGCCACCGGCCAGCAACCGCCGGATGTGGGACCAGTCCTCGCCGATGCGCGCGTCGATCATTTCGAGCGAGTCCAACACCTGCTGGCGGTTGAGCAAGGCGCGGGAGTATTCTTCCAGGGCGTCGTTTTCCTGGCGCTGGCGAACGGTTCGGACGGCTTCGAGGGTGAAACGAAAGGCTTTCATGAGCGTTTGGCGGGCGGGGGTTTGGCCGGCAAGGGCGTGGCCATCGTTTGGGCCAGCAGCGACCAGCTTTGCTCCGTCAACGAACCCTGGTCGATGGCCTGGCGCAAGAACGTTTGCATCGGTTCATGCAGGTGAATGCTCAAATCAATGGCGGCATTGGTGCCGGCGGGATAGGCGCCGATGTTGATCAAATCCTGGTTCTTGCGATACGTTGCCATGCTCTCCCTGGCGCGCGCCGTGAGCTTCTGCTGCTCGGCCGTGGTCAGGTCGCGATTCAAACGGCTCACGCTCTCCAGCACGTCGATGGCCGGGTAGTGGTTCTGCGTGGCCAGTTCGCGCGTGAGAACGATGTGGCCGTCCAGGATCGAGCGCACCGCGTCGGCAATCGGGTCGTTCATGTCGTCAGCCTCCACCAGCACGGTGAACAGGCCGGTGATGGAACCCGTTGGCCCCGTGCCCGCCCGTTCGAGCAACTGCGGGAGAAGGGAAAAAACCGATGGGGTGTACCCGCGGGTGGCGGGAGGTTCGCCGACGGCCAGGCCGATCTCGCGCTGGGCCATCGCAAAGCGGGTGACCGAATCCATCATCATCAGCACGTTCTGGCCCTGGTCGCGGAAGTACTCGGCCACGGCCATGGCCACGAAGGCGCCTTTGAGCCGCGCAATGGCAGGCTGGTTGGATGTGGCCACCACCACCACCGATTTGCGGCGGCCGGCTTCGTCCAGATCCTTTTCAAGGAACTCCCTGACTTCGCGACCCCGTTCGCCGATGAGAGCAATCACGTTGACATCCGCCTCCGCCTGGCTGGCAATCATGCCCAGAAGGGTCGATTTGCCCACACCGCTGCCGGCGAATATCCCCAGACGCTGCCCGCGTCCGCATGGCACAAAGGTGTCGATGGCTTTGATGCCCGTGCGAAAACAGTGTCGGATGCGCTGGCGCTTGAGGGGATGGGGCGGTTGCATCGTCAAACTGACGTCTTCGGTGGAGCGGATCGGCCCCAAGTCATCCAGCGGCTGGCCCAGCCCATCGATGACCCGCCCTTTGAGGGCATCACCCACCGGAACCCGCAGAGTTGTCCCCAGTGCGATGACCTCCGCGCCCGGATGGATGCCGCGCAGTTCACCCAGGGGCATGAGCAAGACATGATGATTGCGGAAGCCGACCACCTCGGCCAGCGTGGAGCCATCCTGGCCGGCGGATTCGATTCGGCAAATCTCGCCGACGCCGGTGAGCGGGCCTTCGGATTCGATGACCAGGCCGATCAACTGGACGACGCGGCCATGATTTCGAATGACCTCGGTTTCCCGGACCCGGTGGAGCAGGGCCTCAATGCGGTTGGGGGTGTAAATGGTGTGTCCGTTGGTCATGCGAGCATGGTCCTTTGGAGGAGATCAAACTTGGTTTCGCGGCGGGCATCAACGGTGCCAAAATGCGTCTGAACCAGGCATCCGCCGCGGGTCACTTCCGGCGAGGACATAAAGCGGAATTCCTTGGCCCCGTCTCCGGCGGCCAGCAATGGAGAGCCGGACTTCTGAAGCAATTCCAGATCCGCCGGGTGCAGACGCACGGTGAACTGCGCCGTGCCCTCGATCTGCGCCAGGGCGTCGCGCACCGCCGCTTCAACCATGGCGGTGGAGATGGGTATTTCCGCGACGATCTTCTGCGCGACGGACAGCGACAGCGCGATGAGCGCGCTCTCGGTGTCGCGCATGATTTGCGGGACGGAGTTCCGCAGGGATTCGAGCACGCCGCGCATCACTTCATGCACTTCGGCGCGCTGCTGGAGAAGCTGCCGGCCAAGCTCTTTTTCCGCGTCGTCGCGCCCGCGCCGGTAACTGGCGAGAAGCTCCTCCTCGCCGGCCGCCGGGGCCGCGCTTTCGTCGTCGCGGTCCAAGAGGACGACTCCGCGCAGTGGGTTGGGCAAAGTGAGGTTGTCGGACCAGGAGTTCATCAGGCTGGGGCGGCCAGGGCGCCGTGGAATTGGATGTTGTTTTCGACGCGGGGGACAATGTCAAATAAACTACTGGGCTCGGTTCCGGCATCGCGCGGCCTGAGGCTTCCCAAGAGGGCCATTTCCTCCCTCAAGGCGTCTTGAAGCTTCGGACTGGCGTTCTTGAGGGCCGGGGCCAGGCCGCGCATATCGACTTGGAGAGGGACCCTTCGCGGCGAGTCAGAGCCTTGCGTGGGGAGTTCTTCGTGGGCGAACTGGTTCTGGTCAGCGGCCTGGGCCGGTTTGGGATGGCGCGGCTTCGGGTCCGCCAAAGGGGAACCGCCGAGGTTGCGGTCCGCGGCCTTGGGCGCGTCCGCCGCGATCTTCAATCCGCAGCCCTGGTTCAACACGCGAGCGGGTTTGACGTTGCGCTTGCGGCCCAGCACGCCCGCGATGGATTCGACGACTTCGACGGGGGTGGGACCGAGGGTCGCGAGGCGCTCGAGAATCAGGCCGCGCTTGGCATCGGGAAACAGGGTCAGCAGTCTTGAGGTGTTTTCGGCGGCGAGGCAGCTTGCGACCAACGCGACGGTTTGCGGTTGTTCGTCTTTAAGCAGATTGTAGAGATGGCCGGGGTCCATATCGGCGATCTGCCGAATGGGAGCGGAAGCCACGGAACGGGCCGGGACGGGCGCGGGTGAAAGCCGTCCGATGATGTTCGAAGTGCGAAGGGGGCCGACGGCTTTTTCCAGGACGCTCCGGGTGTAGGTGACGCCGCCGAGGACGGCGGTGCCGGCCTGTAGGGCCAGCGCGCTGAATTCCCGGAGAATCTCCTCCCGCAACTCCTGTGTGATGAAAGTAAGCCTGGACATTTCCATCGCCACGGATTCCAGTTCCTGCTCCTCCAGGTTCTTGAGCATCTGCGCGGCGCTTTCGGGCCCCAGAATGACCAGCAACGCGGCCAGCTTCTGGTGGCGCGTCATTTCGGAAACTGGGCCGGTGGCAATGGCATCTTCCATAATCGGTCAGGATTCAGGTTTGCCGCGGGCCAGCCAACTGCGCACGGCCTGAGTCATGTTGGCGGGATTCTCCCGGATCAATTGGTTGAGGACATCCACGGTGACGATGCCCGGACCGTGGGAGCCATTCTTGGAGCGGCCATTTCCGTTGCCGTGGCCGTGGCCGTTGCCGTTGCCATTGCCGTTAGTCATCGGAAAGGCGAAAGGAACTTCGTCCTTGGCCGTGTTTTTCCACAAGCGCCAGAACAGGAACAGCACCGCGCCGGCCATCGCCGGATAAACCAATTTGAGGACGGTGTCCATCCAGAGTTGGTGTTTTTCCTGCACGACCATTTGCTGGGACATGACGGTCATTGTCTGGTCGTTGAAGGGAATCTCCTGGAGGGTCAGCTCATCTTGCCGGCTGGCGCCGTTCTCCTGGATGCCCAGCGCGCTTTGCACGATGAGGCTCAATTTCTTCAGCTCGCCCTCTGTGCGGGTCACGGCCTTGCGGTCGGCCCCCTGGCCCTCGAAGCGCTGGGCGACGAAGACAGCGGTGGAGAGGCGCTTGATGCCGCCGGCGGCCTGCACGGTGTTGCTGGTGCTCTTGCTCAGTTCGTAGGAGTTGTTGGTGACTTTCTTCTGCGTCCGGCTCTTGTTGACTGGCGGGCCGGCCGGGGTGTTCGTGTCGGACCCGTTGGCCGGCGACGGGGGCGCGCCGCCGCCGGAGGCGGTGGAGGAATCGGTGGTTTCATCGTTGATGACGGCGGTGCGGACGACCTGGCCGTCCGGGTCGAATTTCTCCTCGGTGCGGGTGACGGTGTCCCAATTCAACTCGGCGGAAACGCGGACGACGGCCTGGCCGGGACCGAGGACCTGTTCGAGCATGCCCTGGGCCTTTTTGGCCAGGTATTGTTCGATGTTGCGCCGGGCGGTCAGTTGGTTGTTGGAAAGGCCGGCGATCGAATCGGATTCGTCGTTTTCGGAGAGCACGTTGCCCTGGTTATCGACGACGGAAACATTGTTGACCTGGAGGCCCTCCACGCTGTTGGCGACCAGGAAACGGATGGAATTAACCGCCGCGGCGGGGAGAGTGGCGGCGCCCTTGACGCGGACGAAGACGGAGGCGGTGGGTTTGCGGGAAGTGTCCACCAGGAGGCGGTTTTCGGGCATGACGATCATGACGCGCGCGCTTTCGATCTGGTCGAGCTGGCTGATCGTGCGCGCCAGTTCGCCCTGGACGGCGCGGGTGTAATTGGCCCGCTGCACGAAATCGGAGATGCCGAAGTTGGCCTTGTCAAAAATCTCGAAGCCCACGCCTTCCCCGCGCGGAATCCCCTTGCCCGCCATTTGCATGCGGGCTTGATAGACCTTGTCGGAGGGGACGTAGATGGCGCCGGCGCCGCGGACTTGATAGGGGACTTTGGACTCGTCCAGGGCGGCAATGACCTTGGAGGCCTCGCCCTCGTCCAGTTTGCCGTAAAGCAGGGCAAAATCCGGGCGGCTGGTCCAGTAAAACATCGCGCTCAATCCGATCGCGAGCACGCCGGTGGCGATGACGAGACTGATGCGCTGGTTAAGGCCGAGTTGTTTCCAGATTGCCAGGAGTTGCTGACCCAATTGCGAAAGGCTTTTGTTCATGAGGTTTTATCAAATTTGCATCCGCATCAATTCCTGGTACGAATCGAGGAGTTTGTTGCGCACTTCCACCATCATCTGGAAGGAAACATTGGCTTCCTCCATCGAAATCATCGCCTGATGCAGCGAAACATTCTTGCCGCTCAACAACCCGGTGACCGCATCGGTCGCCGCCGCCTGCTTCTGCGACACGTCGCTGACGAAATTGCCCAACAGGCTCTCGAACCCGCCGGTGGATTGCCCCGGAGCGGCCGCCGCCAGGGGGGTGTCCGAGTTGGGAGTGGGAGTGATCTGTTGCAACTCCGCCGCGGGAATGGACTTGGCGGCGGAGGCGGCCATTTGCTGGGCGGAATTCACCAGCCCGGCGCCTCCGGTTGGGGCCGCCATGAGTTTGAGTGCGGAGAGAGCGTCCATTCAGCGGCGGTGTCTTAATGTTTGACTATCGAAAGCGCCTGCATGGCCATGGCCCGCGCGTTTTTGACCACCGCAAGGTTGGCTTCGTAGGAGCGCGAGGAGGAAATCATATCCACCATTTCCTCGTGAATGTTGATGTCCGGCATGGCCACCATGCCATGCGCGTCCGCGTCGGGGTGGCCGGGGGAATAGATTTGGCGGGCCGGGCGGCCGTCCTTCTGGATGCGGGCGACTTGCACGGACTGCGGCCCGGAGGGGCCCCCATCGGAATCCTGTTGGGCGCGCAGGACGTTTTCAAACACGACGACCTGCCGCTGGTAGGGCTTGCCGTCCGCGCCTTTGGTGGTGTTGACGTTGGCGATGTTCTGCGAAATGACATCCATGCGGATGCGCTCGGCGTCCAAGGCCGAGGCGGTGCTTTCGATGCCGGTGAGAAGGTTGATCATAAAACAAATCAGCTTTTGCCGGTCACAGCCATGCGCAGGCGGTTGAGGGAATTGCTGACCATCTGGGTCTCGACACTGTTTTCCAGCGTGTTCTCGTTGAGTTTAAGCATTTCCGTTTCCAAAAGGACCGTGTTCCCGTCGGCCCGCCCGGAAACCGCCGTGGTATCGACGGCCAAACGGGGCTGGAGGCTGGCGATGGAATCGGGGTTTTGGCTGGCGACGGCCTGGGACAACTGGGATTCGAAGGTTGGGGAGACATCCAGGCGTTTGTAACCGGGCACTTCGATATTGGCCAGGTTGCTGGCGATGGCTTGATGGCGCAGCAGCGAGACATCCAGCATCTTTTTCGCCGCCACGTAATCCGAATTTGTAAATAGAGCATCAATCATCGTTACAAGTTCTCCAAGCCATTAGCAGTGAATGTGCCAGCGGGCAAAAAGGGCCAATCCGGGCCGTTTTGCCGCCCGAACCCTGAAAAACTGGTAATAATTGCCACCCCGCCCGCCGCAGGCAGGCAAGAATGTCCATCCGTCAGGTTTTGCCGGACATCCCAATTGTCTCACGAGGGCGCATGAAAAAACTCTTCGTTTCCTTCGTTTGCTTGGTGCGTAAGAACCCTATTCCTGTTAGGGGCCAATCGCGACGCGCCAGCGGATCAAGAGAGAACAGAAGGACGCGAAGATAACAAAGAGTTCATTCAAATATGCGCGCCCGGACGAGAAGCTTGCAGTTGGCGCAACTGTGGATGATTGAGGAACTTTGATCGAAGAATATCGAACTAAACTCGCTGGTTGAAGATGAGCTTTGGAGCGCCGGTCCAGGGTTCCGGTATAAACTCGCCATTCTTGCAAAGGCTCTCATCCCGGTCCTGCGACAAATCCGGTTGATTCGTTTACCGGCTCCACCTCGTTTGAGAAATCTTCTTTTCGCAAACATCACCCGTGTAGCCATGCTAACCAGAGCGCCCGCGATCGCGGCGGGATGACTGATGCCTTTTGGTATGTCGGTGAGATTCACAACGGCGCAGCCGCCCCGCAGCACACGGGATGACGGCCCTTCCGCACGAACGTGTATCGTAGAAAGCCTCCGCATCACTCTCCGAAAAAGCTGCCCGTCGGCCTTTTCCAGCAGCAGCAATGCTTGAAAAACCTTTTCTTGCTCCACGAATTGGCTGTCGCCGTGGCTGCTATCGGCAATGATACGAACCCCAAGCCTATTCAACGCCTTTGGATGCGGGCAGACGCGTCGCTGAAAAGTTTTTAAGACAGTTGCCGTGAAGATAGACGGCATTCCATTGAGCCAGAATAGCGCGAGCTGCGCGACACCCGGCTTAAACAGCTTCATCTTCCCAAGGTTGATACCATTCAGGCGGTTAGTCAATGCTCTTGCCCGTAAAGGGTTCGAATCGCCGTGCTCTGCCGGCCAAAAGGCTGAAAATGAACTCTGGCAGGTTGAAAGACCTTTTTGGGGACTGCGGCTCATTAACATCGCCGAAACGGCTTGCCCCGAAGCCGGTTTCGTGCGATTAAAGCAGCCGGGCGGAGAGATGGCAGAGTGGTTTAACGCGCACGCCTGGAAAGCGTGAGTACCCAAAAAGTACCGGGGGTTCGAATCCCCCTCTCTCCGCCATTTTCAATTTATGAACACGCGCGCATTCATCCCAATCACGCTGGCTTTGGCGGCGCTGGCCGTCAACGGCTTGGCGGCGGACTCCGGCCAGCCGCAGTATTACGAGCTGCGAATTTACAGGACAAAGTCAGAACAGCAACAGAAGCTGGTCAGCGACTACTGGCAAAACGCGGCCGTGCCCGCCTGCAACCGGATGGGTATTCAGCCGGTCGGCGTCTTCACCGAATTGGAAGACTCCCCCACCAACAGCGTGTACGTTCTCCTACCATGCGATTCCCTGGCGCTCTGGGCCTCCATCCCCGCCCGGCTGGCTGCCGACGCCGCCTATCAGGCCGCGGCCGCCGATTTCATGGCGCTGCCCAAATCGAGCCCCGCCTACGAACGCATCGAAAGCTCCCTGGGCGTGGCTTTTGACAGCATGAAGAAGCTCGCGGCGCCTCCGTCGGCGGCGGACAAGGCGCCGTGGGTTTTCGAGTTGCGCACCTACGAAAGTCCCAGTGAAAGCAAGGGGAACAACAAGGTCGAGATGTTTAACAGGGGCGAGGTTTCGCTCATGGGCGAAGTTGGGTTGTCGCCGGTCTTTTACAGCCAGACTCTAGCCGGCTCGCACATGCCCAATCTTGTCTATATGGTATCGGGCCGGAACATGGACGAACACAAGAAGCATTGGCAGGCGTTCTCCAACTCGCCGGTCTGGAAGAAGCTAAACGGCGATCCGCAATACAAAGACAACGTGTCCCGCATCCTTAACATCTTCCTCAAGCGCACCCCCGCCTCGCAAATCTGAAGCGGCGTTTCCTATCCTGTTATTTCGCGATAATTCGGTGGTTGACACTTTGGGCGGGACTGCGTTATTTCTTTTGAATGATCAGTATAACTGAACTAACTACAAGTCAACTTAGCCGCGTTATCGCGATTAAGGAACAAATCGAAATGCTCCAATCGGAGATCGCATCCATCGCGGGTGAAGCCGGTGAAACTCCGGCCGCCGCCGATGAAACACCAGCCGCCCCCAAGACCAGAGGACGGCGCCGGTCGCCGGAGGTCCGGGCCAGGATGGCGGCTGCCGCCAGAGCCAGGTGGGCCAGGATCAAAGGCACCGCCACCGATGCAGCTCCGCCGGAAGATAAGAAAAAGAGGCGCTTAAGCGCCGCTGGCAGAGAGGCCATCATCGCCGCGACAAAAGCCAGATGGGCCAGAGCAAGAGGCACAGAGGCCCCCGCGCCCAAGGTTGTTAAGAAGGGGGATCGGCGCACCAGTCCGGCGGTCAAGGCCAGGCTCGCCGCGATTGCGCGGGCCAGATGGGCCAAGATCAAAGCGGCCGGCAAGTCTCGCCTGTAATCCGGCTCCGTCCATCGCCAGAATCCCAGCGCGCCACCGGTAGGTTTTGGGACGAGTTTCCCGCCCCTTCAACCGGCGCGCGCCGGGGGTTCCCGTAGCGCGACAGTCTCGGAGTTTCATTGAAACTTGGGGGCGGTGTCTTTTGGGATGCCTCTTCCGAGCATTTCTCATGCGTGTTCATGCGTTTTCATACCGCCGTGAAATGGCGGGAATGGTCAAAAATTGGCAAGGAATTGCCAATGGACGGTGAGTGCGGAACTGAGACGACAGGACAATGTGTCATCCATGAGTCAGGATTTGATAATCGGCATTGCCGGGGCCGGCGGAGACGGAGTGGTATCAGCGGGGGAATCTCTAATCACCGCCGCGGCGCTGGAGGGCTACCACGGCATCATGACCAAGAGCTTCGGATCGCAAATCCGCGGTGGCGAGGCTTCCTGCCGGGTGCGGCTGGCGACGGAGCCGGTGTTCAATCCAAACGGGCCGCTTGACGTGGCCGTGGCGCTCAATTGGGAGGATTTCCGCCGGTTCGGATCGGAACTCCCTGTGGAATCCGCCACCATTGTGATTTACGACAGCAACACCGGTGTCGCTCCCGACAAGCTGCCTTTGGATGGGGTGACGCCTAGGGTGGTTTTCAGCGTGCCGATCACTGAAATGGCCCAACAACACGCCGGCACTGAGATGGCAAAGAACGTCGTGGTGATCGGATTGCTGGCGGGCTGGTTTGGAATTGGCCGGGAAAGCATGCCGGCGGGCATTCGCAAGAAGTTTGCCAAAAAAGGGGCGGCGGTGGTGGAAGGCAACGCGCGGGCGTTTCAGGCCGGGCTGGACTTTGCCGCGGCGCATCCGCTGTCCCAGGAGCACCAACTGGCCGCCCCGCACACCGGGCGAAAAGCCAAGCTGCTGACCGACGGCAACGATATGTGCGCGGCGGCGGCCATTTTTGCCGGATGCACCTTTTTTTCCGGCTACCCAATCACGCCTTCCACGGAGATCATGCAGTTCCTCGACCGCGAGATTTGGAAGTACGGGGGGACGGTCTTGCAGGCAGAGGATGAAATCGCGGGCATCGGCGCGGTGGTGGGTGCGTCATTCGCCGGCAAGAAGGCGCTGACGGCGACTTCCGGTCCCGGCATGTCACTGAAGACGGAGATGCTTGGCTTGGCGAGCATTGCCGAGTTGCCCTTGGTGTGCGTCAACGTGCAGCGGGGCGGGCCTTCCACCGGGATGCCGACCAAGGCGGAGCAGGCGGACCTGTTCCAGGCGGCGTTTTCCGCTCACGGCGATTGCCTCCGTCCCATTCTGGCGCCCATGAGTGTGGGCGACATGTTCGGCGCCATCGTGGATGCCTTCAACCTCGCTGAAGAATTCCAAACCCCGGTCATCGTTCTGTCCGACCAGGAAATTTCGCAGCGCAAGGAAACCGTCGAACCCATTGACACCTCCGCGTTCCGCCTAGTCGAACGCAAGCGCCCGACCGAGGGGGACCTGGCCCAATACGCCCGGTTCAAATTGACGGAGTCCGGGATCAGTCCCATCAGTCATCCGGGAATGATCGGGGGCAACTACCTGGCGTCGGGGATCGAGCACAACGAACTGGGCCGCCCCACTGCCAGCGGCGCGATGCACGCGCGGATGAATGAGAAGCGATTTCGCAAGTTCAACCCGCTGCAAAACCGCCGGGATTTGTTTCTGGTGGAAGGGGACCCGGACGCGCCCGTCGGGCTGGTGAGCTGGGGAAGTGTGGCCGGCGTGGCCAGGGAAGCCCTGCGATTGGCCCGGGCGGAGGGGTTGCAAGTGAAATTGCTCGTGCCCAAACTTCTTTACCCGGTCGCCGAGCCGGTGTACCGGGACTTCTTCGCGTCGGTGCGGTGCGGGTTGTTCATCGAGCAATCCTACCAGGGACAACTCTACCGCCTGGTGAGAATGTTCGTGGACCTCCCCGCCCTGGTAGAACCGTTTGCCAGGAGCGGGTCGAACCCGTTTCAACCGGTCGAAGTCCTCGAACGGCTCCGCAAATTGGCCCCGCCTCTACACGGCAACGGGGACCGGCATCCGGCGGAGAAAGTTGCAGACTGACCCAGGAAACCTTGCCAGATCCCTTAACTATGACCGCGCTCGAACCCATTGCAGTTGACAAGCCTCAGGCGGGAAATTTCAAGAGCGACCTCAAACCGATCTGGTGCGCGGGCTGCGGCGATTACGGCGTTGTGACAGCCATCACGCGGGCGCTCGCCGCGATCGGACGCCCGGCCCACGAAATCGCATTCATTTCCGGCATCGGCTGTTCGAGCCGCATCCCGGGCTACACGACGGCCTACGGCTTCAACACCGTGCATGGCCGCGCGCTGCCGATCGCGCAAGGCATCAAACTGGCGAACCCCGAATTGCTCGTCCTGGTCGCCAGCGGCGACGGCGACGGATTTTCCATCGGCGGCGGGCACGTCGCCCACGTCATCCGGCGTAATATCGATCTCACCTATATCGTAATGGACAATCAAATATACGGGCTGACCAAGGGGCAGTTGTCGCCCACCTCGCAGCGCGGGCGCAAGACGGCCACGTCCAACTTTGGGAGCCTGGAGGAGCCGGTCAACCCGCTGCTTTACGTGATGGGCTACGGCGCCTCCTTCGTGGCGCAGGGCACTCCGGCCGACATGCCGGGTCTGGCCCGGATCATCGAGGAGGGCATCCGCTTTCCCGGATTCGCCTTTATCAACATTCAGTCACCGTGCGTCACATACGGAGAGGAAGACCAGCAACTCAAAGCGCAAAAGGTCCGCATGAGGAGCCTGGAATCGATCGGGCACGATCCGGCCGACCGCGCCGGCGCAACCGAACGGGCGCGCGAATACGGAACCCGGCTTTACACCGGAATCCTCTACCGCAACCCCAATCCGCCCCGGACTTACGGCCAGGGAGTCATCGAGCGCCAGCAATCCCTGCAAAAACTGGCCGCGCCGCGCCACGAAATCCTCAATCGCTTTTTGCCGGGCCATTGACCTTTCATCGTTGATCGATTGTCAAAACGATCTTTCCGCGGACGTGGCCGCACCGGCTCATTTCCAGCGCCTCGGGAGCGTGGAACAACGGAAGGATTTTCTCCACCATGACGTTGATTTCGCCGTTGGCGATCAGGTCCCCAAGCAGCATCAATTGGTCCGCGCTGGTTCGCGCCTGTACCTTCCGCGCCCGCACTCCGCATATCAACGCCTTGTGCTGCGACGGCTCCGATACGGTCGATACCAGGCGGCCGCCCAATTTAAGGACCTTCCAGGATCGGTCCTGCGTCTCGCCGCCGATCAAGTCCAAAACCATATCCACGCCCTTGACGACATCTTCAAAGCGGGTGGTGGTGTGGTCGATGACTTGTTTGGCTCCGAGCAGGCGCAGGAAATAAAGGTTGCGGGTGGAGGCGGTGGCGATGACCCAGGCGCCCTGGCGCAAGGCCAACTGCACGGCAAACGACCCCACTCCTCCAGCCCCGCCATGAATGAGAATTTTCTGGCCGGGCCGGATTTCCGCCAGATCAAACAGAGCCTGCCACGCCGTCAGTCCGCACAAGGGCGTGGCCGCGGCGTGAATATCGTCCATCGCAGACGGTTTTGGGGCCAAATTGGCAACGGGAACCGCGATCAATTCGGCGAACGCGCCGCCCGAAGCGCAATGGCCAAAAACCGGTTGTCCCACATAAAAATCCGTCACCCCTTCTCCAAGGGCCTCGACCGCGCCGGAAAAATCGCACCCCAACGTTCGCGGCAGCGGCAGCGGTCCGCATTCTCCTTCGCGCACTTTCCAGTCGAAGGGATTGACACCAGCCGCGTGAACACGAACCAGAACCTCATTCGGCCCCGGCTCAGGCGCAGCCACGTCTTCAAGACAAAGAGCTTCCGGCCCGCCGAAGGAATGGATGCGCACAGCTTTGATAGTCCCCGTCTCACGCAATATGGTATTCATACAAATCCTCCTGTTTAATTCTCTGGATTGAACTATTCCCCCCTGGCCAATAATCCAAAACCGGTCCCATTTGAACAATACCCCCGCTTGGGCCGCCTGCCATCGGTTCCCAGCCTGAACCGCGCATAGGGGTTTGCCTGAATCATCGCCCTCCGGGCGGCGCTGCGAAAAGAAAGCGTTGAAAGCCTCAGGGAAGGGGTTATCAGCATCATGCAAGACCGGCGGCGGGATGCTCGCAGCCGTCCCTTAAAAATATGCCGTTGTCTTGGCGTGCCCTATTCTTGTGATTCGTCCTGCGGGTTACACCCCATAGCGAAGGGATGCCGGACCGTGTAGCGTGGCTCCAGTGTTGAGGCAAACACAATAAGCTGTAAGAAACAGCCAAAACAAAACAGACTTAAAATATATTTATGTTTAAATTTCTAAGGACTTTTATCAATTTTGTCGTGGGCATTATCGCGCTGCTGCTAACTTTTAGATTGATCTTTAAGTTTTTGGTGGTTAATACAGGCACGCCGTTCGTTGCCTGGCTTTATGGTTTCACGGCGCCGCTCGTGGCTCCATTCTCCAGAATTCTTCCGAACTGGAAGTTTTCAGGTTTCGAGGTTGATTTTGCCACCGTTGCCGCGCTTATTGTGTTTGCTCTGGCCGGATCTTTGCTTCTGATGCTTTTACCCTATTCCCGAAGGGTGGTTGTAACAGATGGCGCGCCCACTGATGTCTAGGCTTTGAGCCAATACCGGCCCGCCGCCTGGCCCAACAGCCCGCAAAGAACTTTCCCGGTTTACAATACGGATTAGATGCGGCAAAGTGGCTGAATGAAAGCACATCAACTGTTCCCCGATCCTGCCGGGAGGTTGATTGCGGCTGCCTTCACGCTGATTGAGCTGCTGGTGGTGATCGCCATTATCGCCATCCTGGCGGCGTTGTTGTTGCCGGCGCTGGCAAGGTCAAAACTGAGCGCGCAAAGGATTTCATGCCTCGATAATTTGAGGCAGATTTCGCTCTCGCGGCACATGTACACCGACGACAATCGAGGGAAGTTGATCCTGTCGGCGGCCGACGAGGATAGCGTGGATACAGCCATCCAGAGTGGCGAGGCCAAGGTGATGATCTGCCCTTCGACCCATGTGCCCCCGACGCAGCAGACGGATGACGGGTGGGGCACTGCCGATGCCACCTATTTTGGCTCGGATTCCCAAGCGGCCTCCACCCCCGGCAGTTACGCCATCAACGGATGGCTCGCGGTGGAGCACACGCCGGTGGATACGTTTACCCATTATTTCTTCAGGGAGGAGGCGGATCTTTTGCTCCCTGCCACCACCCCGCTTTTTCAGGATTCCATCTGGTACTACGTGTTCCCTCTGGAAACGGATCCCACGCCGGGCACGGCAGACCTTTACGACGGCTACAACGGCGACCGCCCCGGCTGCATCCATAGCATCGGCCTTTGTTTGATCGACCGGCACAACGACCGTCCCGCGGCCGCCGCGCCGAGGAATTATCCTTATTCCCGCACCAGGGTGCTTCCTGGCATGATCAACATGGCCTTCGCCGACAACCATGCTGAACTTGTCAAGTTGAACAACCTCTGGACTTACACATGGCATCGCGGCTGGGTCACGCCGGCCCCTCATCCTTAAGAGCCAAAGCCAAAGGGCCTGCCGATACGCCATGGGGAACTTGTCGGATTCATCTGCATTTTCAAACCGGCGCTAACAACTGCTACCCCATCTCGACCAGAACGTCGTTTTGCTTCTTCATTTTTGAGGCGGGAATGAGGTTGCCTTCAAGCGGGCGCCCGTTCAGCGTGATCTTCTTGACGCCTTTCTGGACGCCCGCGGGGTTTGTCACCTTGATCGCAAGCATCTTGCCGCGGAACCGGCGCGTGGCGGTGAATTCCTTCCAATCAGCGGGGATGCAGGGATCGATGAGAAGGCCTTTGTAATCGGGGCGGATGCCCAGCAGATACTGCGTCGCCGCGTAATACGCCCAGGACGCGGCCCCCGTCAGCCAGGGAACGCGGGAGGCGCCATAACGCGGACTTTCAACGCTGTGAGTGTATTGCGAGTAAACGTACGGCTCGCTGCCGCGGATTTCCGCCTTGTCGTTGAATGACGCCGGCATGCTGCCGCGGAAGTACTTGAACGCCCTGTCGCCGTTGCCCAGCATGGCCTCGGCCATGACCGCCCAGCCTTGCGTGTGGTTGAAAATGCCGCAGTTTTCTTTGACTCCCTTGTTGAACACAATGGAGCGGATCTCCGCGCACGGGATGTTCTCATAAGGCGGCGCGCAGAGCATCAGCCCGTAATCGGTGGCGAGCCGTTCATTTGCCGACGCCATCGCCTGCCGGGCGCGCTTTTCATCGGCGTGGCCGCTGATGACGCCCCAAGACTGCGTGTTGAGATAAATTGAACCCTGGTTGTTTTGGCGCGAGCCGATAGGCTCGCCGGATTCCTTGTAGGCGCGGATGTACCATTTGCCATCCCAGCCGAATTGGTTGAGCTTCATGTCAATGATGTCGAGCTGTTTTCTCGCCCATTTGATTTCGGCTGTCTTGCCGAACATGCCGCAAATCTCGATATAAGCCGCCAGGCTGTAACGCACCTGGAGGGCGACGAACACCGACGTGCCCTTGCGGCCCAGCCGCAGGCAATCGTTCCAGTCGGCGAAAAGGCCGCTGGGCAAACCGTGTTGGCCCGTACGTTTGAGATTGAATTCAATCGCCCGGCGGAGGTGGCCGAGCACCGTAGCCTTGCCTCGGTCGGCATAAGGCAGGACCTGGTTGAAAAAGTCGGTGTCGCCCGTCTCCTTGACATAAGTGGTGATCGCGTTGAAAAGCCACAGGCAGTCATCGGAACGATATTCGTCTTCGCCGGGCGGTTTTTCTTTGCCGGGCTTGTGCGTGAAGGCCATTACGATTGGCATTGCTCCGCCGGTGGAGCACTGGCCGGTAATCATCAGTTCGAGACGCTCTTTGGCCTCATCCGGGATGATTTGCATGACGCCCATGAAATCCTGGACCGTGTCGCGGTAGCCAAGCCCGTCCCGTTCGCCGCTGTAGATCAAGCTGGCCATGCGCGACCACGAATAAGTCATCAGGCAGTTGAAGGGACTCCACATGTTCATCATGCTGTTGAACTGCGCGTCCGGCGTGCTCACGGTCAATCCTTCGATGCGGTTGCGCCAGTACTTTCGGAGCTTTTCAAATTCGGCTTTGACTTTGGCGATGGCGCCGAACTCCTTGACAGTTCGTTTGCCTTCGACCGCCGCCTTGCCGACGCCCATGAGGACCACAAGCTCTCTTGTCTCGCCTGGATCGAGGCTGATGTCGATTTGGATTGAACCGCAGCCATCGTCGCCGAAGGCCTTTGATCCGGTGCATCGGCCTTTCTCGACGACCATCGGGTTGGCGTAACCGCGATACGGGCTAATGAACACGTCACGGTCCGTGTCGAAGCCGGCTATTTCACCGCCCAGGAACGCCAGAAAGGAGCGGTTCTCCTCGTCGCTGATGAGAACGGAACTGCCGTAATCGACGATGCCGTCAACGAAATCCATTTTCACGATGCCGTGGGAGTATTGGAGGTTGAGGAAGTCGTGGAAACACTTCCAAAGGTTCGGGTACTCGACGAAAGTGAACAGGCTCAGGTTTCTTTTGGCGCTGCCCTTGTTTGTCACCTTCAACAGCCAGCATTCGAAATGTTTGCCAAGCGGCACGAAGTAGGTCGTTTCCGTTTCAATCCTGGCGTACTCGGATTTGATAATCGTGTAAGCGGTGCCGTGGCGGCAGGTGGTTTTGTACTGGTCCAGCGGTTTGCCGACGGGCTGCCACGCATTGGACCAGTAATCGGCTGAGTCCTTGTCGCGAATATATACATACCGGCCCGGCTGATCGGCTGGCACATCGTCGAAACGCAGCCGCGTCAGCCGTCCCTGCGCGGCGGACAAATAGAAACTGTAGCCGCCCGCGTTATTGGTGATGATCGCGCCGTATTCGGTCGAGCCGAGATAATTCGCCCAGGATCGCGGGGTATCCGGTTTTTCGATTACGTATTCCTTTGCTTGATCGTCAAAATATCCAAATTTCATAATCTGCCTGTTTCTCGTGTGGAATTGTCATGCCTTGCCCCGGCTCGGCGGGAGCCCCGCCCTGCTGGGGCGTTTGTGGTCAGACTGTTGGGGCGGCTTGGGCGCCGGCCTTGCGCCGTTCATCGAGCGCTGCCTTGACTTTGGCCATGGTTGCTTCATCCAGCTTGTAGAAGAAGACAAGAATAATTAACGCCAGCGCGCCTACGACGACCGGAATGACGCTCATCATCTCTTTCAGACCGTTGAGAACATTGATGTTTTGAGCCACGTTGGCGACAAACCCCGTCTTATCGAGGATAAACGCCGCCACCATGGAACCGATGGCCCAGCCGAGTTTATTGGACATAATGGAGGCGGAGAACACAAGGCCGGTCGCCCTCCTGCCGGTCTTCCATTCGGAATAGTCTGCCGTATCGGCATACATGATCCATAACAGGGCGGAAATGGGACCTCCAGCCATCGAGCCGATGGCTTGAAAAACAAAAATGAGGGCCAGGTTCTCCGGCTTGAAGAAATAGAATGAGCCGGTGCAAACCAGCGCCGTCACGAAAAGAATGATCGCCGCTTTCTTTCTCCCCAAGCGCCTGGCGAACAAGGGAATCAGCGCCATTCCCAACAAAGACAACAACTGCCCGACGGTGTTGAAAGCGGAGGCGAGCACTTCAAAGCCATATTTGTGGGTCGTGCCAAAGAGGGTCACGCTCTGCTCGCCGATGTAGTACTTGAAATAGTGGGTGGTGACATTCATGCGGATGCAGACGAAGAGGATGAAAAGAATGGTCACGATGAACAGCGCTATCCAGGGCGTGTTCTGGACTATGTCCCCCAAATCTCTTGACACGTTGGTTTTCTCCTTGGCGATGGGCTGAATGCGCTCGTGCGCTGAAAGGAATGTGACCACAAGAAAAACGACCGCCGCCGTGGCGTAAATCATCATTGTGGTATGCCAGCCTTTGGCGTCGTTGCCCTCCCCAAAATACTTTGCCAGCGGCAGGGCGGTCGCGGAGACGATGATTCCGGCAGTAAACGCGCCGATGAATTTGGAGGTCGCGGCATCCGCTCTTTCGACGGGGTCCCCGCTGATCACTCCCAGCAGGGCCGTGTAGGGAATATTGACCGTTGAATACAGGAACATGAACGCGATAAAGGTGATGTAGGCATAAGCCAGTTTTCCGGTTTCCCCGAATCCAGGCGTCGAAAACGCCAGAACCGCGGAAACCGCAAGCGGAACGGCGCCCCATAATATGTAAGGCCTGAATTTTCCCCACCGGCTCCTGGTGCGGTCAGCGGTCATGCCGATCACCACGTCAAAGAACGCATCCAGCACCCTGGAAATCAAAAACATCAGGCCGGCCGCCTTTGCTGTCAGCCCGAACACGTCGGTGTAAAAGTAAAGCAGATACACCATGATGGTCTGCCAGAACAGGACCGACGCCAAATCGCCGAAGCCATAGCCGATTTTTTCTCTTAACTGGAGTTTCTGGATTTCGTTGCTCATTACCCGCATGATGAACTGCGGCGGCGCGGAATTGTCAAGCGACATCCGCCGTTTCAGCCTGGGGGGCTGGAGCGGCCATGGACCTTCCGGCGATCCAGCCGGTTGTCCACGCCGCCTGGAAATTGAAGCCGCCCGTCAGGCCGTCGATATCCAGGAGTTCGCCGCCGAAGAAAAGGTTTGGACAGAGCCGGCTCTCCATGGTCTTGAAATTGACTTCGCTTAAGCGCACGCCGCCGCAGGTGACGAACTCATCCTGGTTGAGGCTTCTTCCCACGGCTTGCAGCCTGGCGCCGGAGAGTTGTTGGATGAGCCGGTGCCGCGCCGAGGCGGACAATTCCGCCCAGCGGGTCGGACGGGCAATGCCCGAGGAGAGGACCAGGGCCTGCCAGAGGCGGGCGGGGAGCGGTGGAAGTGTAGAATTGACAATAAGCCGCGCCGGTTGCGCCGCGCGCCGGGCCTCCAACCGAGCCGCCAGCGCCTCATGGTCCAGACCCGGCAGCCAGTTGACCTGCAACGGGAATTGATAATTCAATCCGTGCAGCGCCCGCGCGCCCCAGGAGGAGAGCCGCAGTATGGCGGGGCCGCTCACGCCCGCGTGGGTCACCAGCAGCGCGCCGCGCTCGCGCAGTCCCAGGCCGGGGATGGAGACCTCAACCGGCTGGACAGAAATCCCCGCCAACCCGCGCAGCCAGGGGTCCGCGATATGGAAAGTGAAAAGCGACGGCGCCGGCGGCTCCAGAGTGTGGCCAAGCGACTGTGCCAGTTGGCCGGCCGCGGCGGCGCGGCAACCGCCGGTGGCCAGCATCAGCCGCCGGCAACGGAGCGTTTCGCCGCCGGTCAAGCCGAGCGCAAAACCACCCTCGTCCGACCGGACCACGCGCTCCAGGCCCCGCTTGGCCAACAGTTCGACGCCCGCGGCCCGTGCCGCGCGGAGCAAACACTCGATGATGGTCTGCGAGGAATTGCTAACGGGGAAAAGGCGGCCGTCCGGCTCCGTTTTGAGTGGCACGCCGCGGGCGGCAAACCACGCGATGGTATCGCGAGGCTGAAAGACCCGGAACGGTCCCGCCAGCGCGGCGCCGCCTCGCGGATAATGGGCGGTAAGTTCGCGGGCGTCGAAACACGCATGAGTGACGTTGCAACGCCCGCCGCCGGAAATCCGCACTTTGGAAAGGAACTGCGCGCTTTTCTCCAGCACCATGATTCCGGTTCCCGGCGCCGCTTCCGCGCAGACGATCGCCGCGAAAATTCCGCTGGCTCCGCCGCCCGCGACCACGACATGCCGCTGGTTCATCCCGGCAACGTTACGGCAGACGCAGGCCAAAGTCTCTGACGATCGGTTTGATTTTGGCCAAATCCAGTCCATGCTTGCGCTGATGAATGATGCCCGCGCCGAACACGAAAGCCAGCCCCTCCTGCATTGGCTGCTGCAGCGGCATCCCGGCACCCCCAAGACGCGGGCCAAACAGTGGATCCTGGCCGGGCGCGTCAGCGTCGGGGGCGTGGTTCTGCGTAAACCGCATCAGTTGCTCCGCGATCCGGGGGAGACGCTGCGGCTGCTTGGCCGCCATGCCACCACGCTGGATTGCGGCTCCGGCTGGCGGATTCATCCGCGCGTCGGGTTGCTCTTCCTTGATTCCGCGCTGGCGATTGTCAATAAAGGTCCCGGCCTCATCGCCGTGCCGGCAGTCAATTGCGACCTTTCCGCCCTGAGCATCCTTGCCGACTTCCTGGCCGGCAAACTCAAAGCCAGGGAGCCAGGCGTAGCGGGAAGAACGCTGCCTCCGGCTTATCGCAAACTCCAGCCGCTGCCCGTTCACCGCCTTGACCAGTTTACCAGCGGCGTTTTTTGCATCGCTCTCAGCCCGGCGGCGCGCGGGTCCCTGATCGAACAGTTGAAGGCGCATACAATGAAACGCGAATATATCGCGTACGTCGAAGGGCGCGCGCCCAATCGCTCCGGCGTCTGGCGCAACTGGCTGGAACCAAGCGCGGACGGTCTGCGCCAGCAAATCGTCCCCGCCGCCCGGGCCGCCACGGCGCCGGACAGCGCGCGAGAGGCCATCACCCACTACGAGGTCGTGGCCGAGTATCCTCTCTCCGGCGGCAAGCGTTTCGCCACCAAGTTGCGGCTCCGCCTTGAAACCGGGCGCAAACATCAAATCCGCGCCCAGGCAGCCCACGCCGGGTTGCCGTTGATCGGCGACCGGACCTACAATCCAAAGTGCCGGGAAACTCCTGGCGGCGGTGAATCGATCCCTTTCCCGCGGCAGGCCTTGCACGCCGAAGTGTTGACCTTGGAACATCCGCAGCAGCCGGGCAAACGGATGTCGTGGACGGCCCCGTTGCCCAACGACCTTTGTCAACTCGAAGCCGCCTTGCGGGCGTCCGAGATTTGAGCGTGTCTGGCCAGGAGCCGAAACTTCGGCAATGATCAATGCGCTTCTACTTTTCGGGCGGGGCGGGCGGCATGTTGGTGATGACCTCGACCTTCTCGCCGTTTTTGAATCCTTCGGCGGAGGGGACTTTGATGATCTGGCCGCTGACGACGGGTGTTGTGGTGGTGGCGGCAGGGGCGGCGTTGGCTGCGGCGGGCCGCATGACGCTGGTGGGTGCGGCGGGAGCAACGGCGGGAGGCGCGGGAGGCACGATGGAGAGCAGTTCGATCTCAAAGATCAGGACGGAATTGGGGCCGATTTTTGCTCCCATCGATCGCTTGCCGTAGGCCAGGTCTGAAGGAATAACGACCTCCCATTTGGAACCGACCTTCATCATTGGCAGTATCTCCGACCAACCCTTGATGACCCCGCCTTTAAGCCTGGCGCGAAACAGGTCGTTCTTATCGAATTCGGTGCCGTCGATGAGCGTTCCCCTGTAGCTGACTGTGACGGTGTCGGTGGGTTGCGGCCTGTTGCCGGTGCCGTTGGTGATGACTTTGTATTGGATGCCATTGGTCAGGGAAATGACTCCATCGAGCTTGGCGTGTTTGGCAAGAAACTCGTCGCCTTTGCTCTTGTTCTCTGCGGCTTCCTTTTCCATTTTTTCCTGCGCCTTGGCGCGCAAGGCGCCGGACAATTGCTTTAGGGTATTGGTCATTTCGTCCAAAGTGATCCGAGTGGAGTTGGAGGCCAGGATGTCCGTGATGCCGGCGGCGAGGGCGTTGACATCAACATCGACGCTTTGGCTTTTGAAGGAGTTTGCGAGGTTCATGCCGATGGCGTAGCTGAATTTGCCTCTTTCGGGCATGACCGGCGGAGGCGCCGGGGTGGAAGGGTTGACCAGTCCCGGGGGCAGGTTGGAAGCTGGTTTGGGGGAGGATTGGTTGGTTTGGGCGGGGGCCTGCAAAGCCACAAGCGTTGTGATCAGGAACGCGATTCGTATAAGTTTCATGTCTGTTTCTTCTTTTTGTTCCGGTGGCGGGCATCCGCCTGGCCGGCATCCGTTCTTCAGCGAACGGGCCGTAATGCTTATCATGTCAGCCAAACCATGTCCAGCATTCGGTTTCGAGCGATTTTGACCGCAAAGTCGGGCATTTGACTCAAAAGAAGGGTCAGGCGCTCTGGCTTAAGCGGGCTTTTGGTTTATCGAAAAGCATGGCGTGCGCCTCGCGCAACACGGCTGGGATTCTGGCGGCAAAGGGGCTGTGCCGGAGGGCGGCGCGGAGCTTCGGCTCGTCAAAGGCGGCGGCGTTTTGGCCGGGGAACCAATGGTCAGCCTGACCGAGCAGGTTATAGCGCATTTTACCCCACTCGACCAGGTCGAGGGACTTGGCGAATGTCCAAAGGCGAACGATTTCGGCGACATTGACGTGGCCGGGAACGTCAACATACGAGGGCAGCCCCTCGAACCAGCGCCGGCACCAATCGCCCCCCAGCCTGGCCTCCATTTCAGCGCGCAAACGGCTCTCGATTGGCGCTATGACGCCGGCGGCGTGGTCGTAATGATCCAGCGCGCGGATGTGATCGTCAAAGTCGCCGGGCCGTGCCGCCCCGCAACTCAAGGTATGCACTTCCGGGCGCGCCAGGCAGTAGAGGTCGTTGAACTGCATCGGGGTCAACGGCGCGCACAGTTCGACCATTTTGGGCGGCGGTTCATAGAGTTTGCCGCCCTTGTCGTTGGGGCTGATGATGAAAACGCCCATGTCGCACTGGCGGGCGGCAGCGATGGCGGGCCAGGCGAGGTCGTTGACGAAGTACCAATGGAGGTTGATGTAATCGAACTCACCGGTCTGGACGGCGTCCAGGATGATGTCGGTGGTGGCATGTGTGGAGAAGCCCACGAAGCGGACGCGCCCCTCCTTTTGGAGGCGGCGGGCCGCGGCAAGGCAGCCGTTTTTGCGCAAGGACCACTTCAGGATCTGGCGTTGATTGATGCCGTGCAGGGCCAGCAGGTCAACGTAGTCGAGTTGCAGGTATTTCATGGAGCGGTCGAAGGTTTTCAGAAATTCCGCCGGGTCGGCCTCGGGAGCAACTTTGGTTTGGACGATGATCCTGGAGCGGTCGAGTTTCGGGAGGAGGTTGCCCAACTGCATTTCGGACGTGCCGTAGCCGCGGGCGGTTTCGATGTGGGTGATGCCCAGTTCGAGGGCGCGGTGAATGGTGGCTTCGAGGTTGGCCTGGCTGGCCGCCGGGATGTCTGAGGGCGGCGCATCCGCCCACTTGAACTGGTAGCGCATTCCCCCGCAGGAAATCACGGGCATGGACAATTCCGTCCGACCAAATCGCCGATATCGCATCTGGATTCTATCGCACGAGGAGGCCCCCCGCGCAACGGGCAATTTCGCGCGGGCGCGGGAAGGGGCACATCTCAGCTTTTGGACACGCCCGGCCTGGCATCGCTCAAAAACTTCCAAGCGCTGGGTTGCATGTCCTTGATTATCAACGCTCGCAACCACCGGCTTGTAGGCCGGGTCCCCTGAACCGGCGCAGCCCCCGCGCTATTTATCATGCACAAGGGTGC
>PLGF01000109.1 GCA_003138485.1 Verrucomicrobiales bacterium
AGTACGGTTTGACCCCTGTATTTTGTACGGTTTGACCCCTGTATTTCTGTATTTGTATTTTCGCCGAGACGGCGCCGTTGCCGTTGAGGACCAGGCTGTGCTTGAAGCCGGCGGAAATGGCCGTGATGTTGGTCTTGCCGCTCGTGTTGGTCGCGGAGCCGGCGCCCCAGCCAATGACCGTCTGGTTGGTCATCAACGCCAGCGCGTGCGTCGGCCCGGCGGAGATGGCCGTCACCTTGTTCGTGCCCGGGGAGATCACGGAAGATGGCGGAGAACCGGCGCCGGAACCGCCGTCATCTACACTCTGATCGAAAACTGCCGGCGTCACGGTGTGGAACCTTACAGCTATCCCAAAGATGTTGGAGCGCCTGCCCGGCACGACCAACCAGGAAGCCGGCTAACTGACGCCGCTCAACTGAAAGAAGGCCCGTCAAACACAAGTCAAGCTGGCCGCTTGATTTTTCATCGCCGTCCGGCCAATCCGCCGAGTTATCCCGCATCCCCGGCCCGCAACAGGGGGACCCTCCTTTACCGCTTACGTTTGACCTGAATGGCCGCCCTTGGGCCGGGGGCGAGCGCCTGCAAGCCGCTGATTTCAGGCCGGCTCGTGCCGCTCCAATACGCTGATTCCCCCTTGATACGGCCCGTCTTCGAGCCGGTCGTCTAAGGGACGTTTTTTCGTGATCTATCTATAAAGAGAATACCCGCACGAAACCATATACGCTATGCCTGTCCCCGCGATAACCGCTGTCGCTTTCGTCCTCCAAAAATACCATGACAAGAATGCAAAAGCAGCCCCGAGCGTCGCAAGTTCACCTGCTTCGAAGAACCGCGAGCAGGCATACACAGACGCTTCATAACATTCACTTCTTCCTTTAAGCACATGCGCGACGCAGGCGCACCTGCCCCCCGGCGAGAACGATAATTCCGGGTCATGGTGGACTAAACCGCTTACCCGCCGTTTCCAGCCACCAATCAGCGCGAGGTTTCCGCCTTGTACCGGGAGCCAGCAAGACCGCCTTCCCGCCAGGATGAAATGTTCGGCATCGCTTGTTGTTCCCTCATCTCTTGCAAAATCTGTCCCACAACGTCCCGAACACGGTTTTCTATCTGTTGCTGGAGCACTGTTTGGGCGGCTTGTGCGTTTCGCTCCAGCAAATCAAACGTAATGGGCGCGGGAATCTCGCGGCCTTCTTCCTTTGCGGTTTCAAGCCATTCGTGCATGACCGCCATTATATTTTGAAGCGCTTCTTCTGGTGTCGAGCCGTCAGCAATGCAGCCCGGCACTTATCGGCTCATTTTTTATGTCGGTCGCCATGTTTATAATTCCTTGCAAAGCTCGTCAGTCTTTTTAATCGTCTCTTCTTGGGTCAACTTAACCCCGAACCGAACACGTCGCAATGCCGGAAAACTTTACACTTTTCCATTTTCCGTGAGGAACGACCCATCCCAAGAAATGGTTAGGCTTGGACAAAAGAAGATTAGCCTGTTGTCGAAAAATCGCAGATATTGTCCGAAATGGCTGAGGCATGAACAGACATTCTCCGAATTCCAGCGCCGGTCGCCGCCAGTTTCTGCGCGACGGACTGCGCTTCGCCGTCCTCGGCGGCTTGGCCGCCATAACCGGCAAACTCGTTGCGCGCCAAGGTGTCCGGCCTGCCGGACAGGTCTGCATCAGCGCCGGAATCTGCCGCGGTTGCGAGGCTTTTGACGACTGCGGCCTTCCCCAGGCTCTGTCCGCCAGGCAAGCGCCCGGCCATTCCACATCAGAATTGCGATGAAACCGGAATTTGAACTTTTCGACCGGCGGGGGTTCTTCGGCGCGCTGACAAAAACCGCGGCCATTCTCGGCCTGGCCGGCGGTGCCGCGGCCAAGGCGAAGGGTGAGGGAACGCCCAACCCGTTTGCCTACGACGTTTCCCGCTTCCAAAAGACCGATCCCAAACTCATCACCTACGCGGAAGCGGCCCGCTGGCCAATTCCCCACAAGGAAGCCCGGCGGCTGGCCATCGGCCCGGATGACCAACTTTATGTTTGCGCCGGCAATTACATCAACCGCCTGAGTGCCACCGGCCAGCACGGCCTGGAAATTGCGCTCTCAGGGCCGGCCTGCTGTGTCGCCGTGGCCGCAGATGGCGCGATATTCGCCGGCCTGCGCGACCATGTGGAGGTCTTCGACGCCAAAGGCTCTCGTCTGGCCCGTTGGGAATCGCCCGAGCCGAAAACTTGGTTCACCGGACTGGCGGCAGGCGAAAAGGATGTCTTCGCCGCCGACGCCGGCAAACTCGTCGTCCTCCGCTATGACCGGACAGGGAAGATCACCGGCCGCATCGGGCGCAAGGATGCGGACCGCAACGTGCCTGGATTCATCGTGCCCAGTCCGTTCCTGGACGTGCTCATTCATCGGGACGGCTTGTTGCGCGTGAACAATCCGGGCCGACACCAGGTTGAAGCCTACACCTTTGACGGAGACCTCGAGGCTTCCTGGGGCAAACCGAGCGCCGCCATCGACGGCTTCTGCGGCTGCTGCAACCCCATCGCCATCACGGCCCTGTCCGACGGGCGGGTCGTCACTTGTGAGAAGGGCCTTCCGCGCGTGAAGATTTACACCGCGGCGGGCGAGTTTGAGTCGGTCGTGGCGGGAGTGGAATCGTTCCCGGAAAACGCCCACGCCTGCACGGACCTCAACGATTGCATCCACGGCGGCATCGACGCGGCGGTGGGTTCGGACGGGCGCATCTACGTGTTGGACATTGTCACCAGCGACGTGCGGGTGATGAAGCGCAAGGGATGAAGCGACAGAATACCGCAAACGCATGGACGCCAAACCACCAGAGGACAGCGCGGTAACGCGGCGGCAATTCTTGCGCAATGGCGCGCGGCTGCTGGCCATGACCGGTCTGGGCGTGGCGGCGGGCGGCCTGGCCACCCGGAGCACCGGCGCGGCGACCGTCTGGCAAATCGACCCCGCCAAGTGCCTGCGCTGCGGCAACTGCGCCACCAAATGCGTCCTGGAACAGTCCGCCGTCAAATGCGTCCACGCCTACGCCGTTTGCGGCTACTGCCAGCTTTGCACCGGGTTTTTCGCCCCCGAACCGAACGCGCTGACGACCGCGGCTGAGAACCAACTCTGCCCAACCGGCGCCATCAAGCGCACTTACGTTGAAGACCCTTACTACCAATACAGCATTGACGAGCAACTCTGCATCGGCTGCGCCAAATGTGTCGAAGGCTGCAACCGCTTCGGCAACGGCTCGCTTTTCCTGCAAATCCGCCACGACCGCTGCCTCAATTGCAACGAGTGCGCCATCTCCCGCACCTGTCCGGGCGACGCCTTCCGCCGTGTGCCGGTGGATCATCCCTATCTCCTCAAGACCACCAGCCGCTAAGATTATGCTCCGCCGTTTGAAATTCATTGGCGCTCTGGGAGTGATGTTGCTGATGGCGCTGCTGGTTTCCGCCGAACAGCGGTTCCCGCCGCCGGACTTTGAAAACGGCTATAGCCTCCCTTCCACCTCCACTCCCGCCGCGCGCCAGCTTTGGCTCCAATACGGCGACACGGCGGTGTTCCTCGCCGCCCTGGGAACGGCCGTCTGGCTGATTTACAAAAAACGCTCGCGCCGCGGCGTATTCTGGCTCTCGCTCTTTTCCCTCGCCTACTTTGGCTTCTACCGCAAAGGCTGCATCTGCCCAATCGGCTCGCCGCAAAACATCGTCTATGGCCTGTTCAACCCGGGCTATGCGGTGCCGCTGACGGTGCTGATCTTCTGTTTCGCGCCCATCGTGGTGGCGCTGTTCGGCGGAAGGGCCTTTTGCGCGGGCGTCTGCCCGCAAGGAGCGCTCCAGGACCTGGTGCTTATCAAGCCCATCGTCGTGCCGCCCTGGCTGGAACACGCCCTCGGCGTTGTCCCATATATTTTCCTCGGCGCGGGCCTGATCTGCGCCGGCACGGGAACGGGTTTTCTGATTTGCCGATACGATCCGTTCGTTCCCTTCTTCCGGCTGTCGGGCGGAACATTCATCTTGACTTTTGGCGCGGCCTTCCTTTTGATGGGAATGTTTGTGGGCCGTCCCTATTGCCGTTTCCTTTGTCCTTACGGCGGCCTGCTGCGCGTGGCTTCGCTGGCCTCCAAATGGCGCGTCCGCGTCACCCCCGACACCTGCACCCAATGCCGCCTTTGTGAACAGTCCTGTCCCTTCGGCGCGATGCGCGAACCCCCGTCGCCGGAAACCAATCCGAAATGGCTCCGCGCGGAGCGAAAGCGCCTCGGCTGGCTGCTGGCCCTACTGCCGGTGCTCATCCTCGCCGGCGCGTGGGGAGGCTCCAAGTTCAGCCCGACCGCCGCTCAGCTTAATCCCACTGTCGCCCTTGCCGAGCGTTACGCCCGCCAGCAGATTCATCCGGTGGAATACGGCCTGATGACGCCGGAGGCGCTCTCCCTGCAACGCGCCGCCGACAATCCGGCTGCCATTCTGACGCAGGCGGCCGATTTGCGGCGTCGCTTTGCCCTCGCCTGCGCGCTCTTCGGCGGCTGGGTCGGATTGGTCATCGGTGTCAAACTGGCCGCCTTGTCGGTGCGTCCGAGCCGGACGGATTTCGAGCCTGACCGCGGCGCGTGTTTCGCCTGCGCCCGGTGCTTCACCGCGTGCCCCAACGAGCGCGTGCGTCTCGGCTTGGCGCCGGCGGCCCAAGGAGCCGAGCCGTTATGAACAACTCCCTGCATCGCTCACTTGTCCTCACCGCATGGATTGCGGGCGTCTTCTGCCTGCTGGTTTGCGCCGTCATCATTC
This sequence comes from Verrucomicrobiales bacterium, assembly GCA_003138485.1. GTDB lineage: Bacteria > Verrucomicrobiota > Verrucomicrobiia > Limisphaerales > Palsa-1400 > PLGF01. Next base: position 4,792 of record PLGF01000109.1, read on the forward strand.
GCGGCCATTTCACCGCCGCGACCAATGACCCGTGGAAATCGCCCCGCTTGCTGGCGCTCAAGGACCAGCTCGCCGCGGAGCCAAAAAACAAGCCGCTGCAAACGGAAATCCGCCGGCTTGACCTCGAATTCCGCCGGAACTTCCGTCATCGGCTCGCCCTGGACAAGACCGCCGGCTGGCTGCTTGTGGGCGGCGCGCTGGTTCTGGTGCTGGCGGCCGGGAAAGCCGCTTCTGTCAGTACTAAGTTCCAGCCTCCCCAGCCAAAAACCGGCGCCGCCGAACTGGCCGCCAAACTGGCATCTCGCGCCCGCTGGTCCCTGGCCGGCTTGGGTTTGGTTGTCGCCGGAGCGGCCCTGATGTGTTCGTACCATCTTACTTCCGCTTTACCCGCCGACGAGGCCGATTGGCAAAAGTTGGCATCCAAATCCGGCCCGGAGCAGGCCCCGGCCCAAGCCGCGCCCGCCCTCTCCGAATCCCAGGCCAACTGGCCGCGCTTCCGCGGATGGGACGGCAGCGGCGTGTCCACCAACGCCGGCGCGTCCGCCTGGGACAGCACGAACGGCGCGCCCATCTTGTGGCGATCCGCAATCCCGGCGCCCGGACACAATTCGCCGATTGTCTGGGGCGACCGCGTTTTCATTTCCGGCGGCACGGCCAGCCGCCGCGAAGTCTTCTCTTACAGCGCCTCCAGCGGTGCGCTCCTCTGGCGGCGCGCCATCGAGAACGTGCCCGGCAGTCCGCCCAAATTCCCGGAGATTCCCGATGACACCGGCTACGCCGCCTCAACCATGGCCGCGGATGGCCAGCGGGCCTACGCCATTTTCGGCAACGGCGACCTCGCCGCGGTCAACTTCGACGGCTCCGTGGCGTGGACAAAATATCTCGGCCCGTTGAAGAACTCCTACGGCTACGCCACTTCTCTTGCCGTGTGGGGGAACAACTTGCTCGTCCAATTGGACCAGGGCGATTCCCCCACGGCGGGGTCCAAACTGATTTCGTTCCAAGGCGCCAGCGGGCGGGTTTTGTGGGAGCGCAGCCGCCCCGTGCCCGCCTCGTGGGCCACGCCGATCGTCATTGAGGCGGCTGGCAAGACGCAGATCATCACCCTGGCCGATCCGCTGGTCATATCCTACGCGCTGCAAGACGGCAACGAGCTTTGGCGCGCGCATCTGCTCGAAAACGAAGTCGTCCCCTCGCCCATTTTCGTTGGCGGCCTTCTATTCGTGATCAGTCCCAGCTCCAGGCTCCTGGCGTTGCGGCCCGACGGCGCGGGCGATGTAACCACGACGCGCGTCGCCTGGACCAACGACGAAAACGTCCCCGATATTACCAGCCCGGTCAGCAACGGCGATCTGGTCTTCACCGTCAGCAGTGGAGGCGTCGTGACTTGTGTGGACGCCGTCAGTGGAAAGAAGATTTGGGAAAAGGACCTCGGCGTGAGTGTGGAGGCATCGCCCGCCATCCTGGGTGGACGGCTCTTCATCCTCGGTCAAGACGGCGCGCTCATGACGTTCCAAGCCGGACGCGAGTTCCGGCAAATCGGTCAAATCCAGTTTTCTGAGAAGTTTCTGGCCAGCCCCGCCTTTGCCAACGGGCTTGTCTTTCTGCGCGGCGCCACCAACCTTTACGCCCTCGGCCTTGCCGGCGCCAACGCGCCCAAACAACCCTGACCCATGCCCGCCGTGGACCTTAATTTTGTCGAGCAAGCCGTGGCGCTGATCGGGCGCAAACCCGCCGACCTGATCCCCATCCTCCAGGCGCTCCAGGACCATCACGGCTGCCTCCCCAAGGAAGCGCTCGCGCGCCTGAGCGAGTTGACGGAAATCCACCCCTCGGCCATTTCCGGCGTCTCGACCTTCTACGACATGTTCCGCCTCAAGCCGGCGGGCAAACATATTCTCCGCGTCTGCCACGGCACAGCCTGCCACGTCGCCGGGGCCGGGCGGGTCGAGGACGCTTTGCGGCGGCACCTGCGCATCCCGGCAGGCGCCGACACCGATGACGCCCAACAATTCACCATCGAACCAGTCGCCTGCCTCGGCTGTTGCACGCTGGCCCCTGTCGTCAAAATAGGCAACTCGACCATCGGGCACGTGTCCGCGGAGAAATGCGCTGACCAGGTCCGCGACTACCTCGACCAGCTAAGTGAGGCGGCTGGAGCAAAATCGACTGAGGAAGTGGAACATCGGCCCGGCAATGGCTCTGCCCAAATCCACGTCGGCCTCGGTTCCTGCTGCATGGCCAAAGGCAGCGACCAGTTGTTTCACGCATTGCGCGAACAAGCGGGCCTGTGCGGCGGCAACGTGACCATCAAGCGCGTGGGCTGCATGGGCATGTGCCATCGCACCCCGATGATCGAAGTGGACCAGCCGGGCAAGGCGGCCGCCTTCTATTCCGACGTCACTCCCGCGCAGGCCGGCGCCCTCATGCAACGCCATTTCCGCCCGCGCGGCCTTTTGCGCCGGGCCGGACGGCTCTGGACAAGCATGCTCGACAGCCTGCTATTGGAAGAGGACGCGCCGCAGCGGCAGGTGGCCCGATTTTCCATGAGCAAACGCGATCCCGCCGTTCGCGCCTTTCTCGAAAACCAGGTCCACATCGCCACCGAACATTTCGGCAAACTGGACCCCCTCGACCTGGATGAATACGTCGCCCACGACGGCTTCGCCGCGCTACGGCGGTGCCTGGCAACGCCCGGGGACAACGCCGCCCCCGCCCTTTCCCCCGAACAACTCGTCGCCGCCATCGAGCAGTCGGGCTTGCGCGGGCGCGGCGGGGCGGGCTTTCCCACCGGCCAAAAATGGCGCGTCGTCAGCCGGCAGCCGGGCGATGTCAAATATGTGATTTGCAACGGCGACGAAGGCGATCCGGGCGCGTTCATGGATCGCATGATTCTCGAATCGTTCCCCTATCGCGTCATCGAGGGGCTGGCGCTGGCCGCGGCGGCCGTCGGCGCGCGCGAGGGCATTTTTTATGTGCGCCACGAATATCCGCTGGCAGTCAGGCGCGTGCGGGCGGCAATCGCGGAAATGGAGCGGCGCGGCTGGCTGGGCGCAACCTTGATGGGCGCCGGCTTCCCTTTGCGCCTGCGCGTTGTCGAGGGCGCCGGCGCGTTTGTCTGCGGCGAAGAAACCGCCCTCATCGCCTCGGTTGAAGGACGGCGCGGGATGCCGCGGCTCCGCCCGCCTTTCCCCGCCGAGTCCGGCCTCTGGGGCAAGCCGACGCTCATCAACAACGTCGAGTCGCTCGCCCTGGTTCCGTGGATTATCCGGCATGGGCCGGAGAAATTCGCCGCCCTCGGCACGGCCACGAGCAAAGGCACAAAGGTCTTCGCGCTGGCCGGGCGAATCCGCCGCGGCGGCCTCATCGAAGTCCCCATGGGCGCCACTCTGCGCGAGATTATCGAGAAAATCGGCGGCGGCGCGGCCGAAGGCCGCCGCATCAAGGCCGTGCAAATCGGCGGCCCCTCCGGCGGCTGCGTCCCGGCCAGCCTCATGGACACGCCCGTCGATTACGAATCCTTGCGCGAGGTTGGCGCCATCATGGGATCGGGCGGCATGGTCGTCCTGGACGACTCCTGTTGCATGGTCGATATCGCCCGCTATTTCCTCCAATTCACCCAGAACCAGTCCTGCGGCAAATGCACCTTCTGCCGCGTCGGCACGCGGCGGATGCTGGACCTTCTGGATAAACTCTGCGCGGGCAAGGCGCAACGCTCCCACCTGGAGGAACTCGAACGGCTCGCCCGCCAGGTCAGTGCCGGCAGCCTCTGCGGCCTCGGCAAGACCGCCCCCAACCCCGTCCTCTCCACCCTTCGTTACTTCCGCTCCGAGTTCGAGGCCCACTTGGAAGGCCGCTGTCCCGCCGGCCAATGCGCCGCTCTTATCAAGTATCGCGTCACTGACGCCTGCACCGGCTGCACTCTCTGCGCCCAGCATTGCCCGGTCCACGCCATCCCGATGACGCCTTACGCCCGGCACGAAATCGACCTGGGCCTCTGCACCCGCTGCGACACCTGCCGCAAGGTGTGCCCGCAAAAAGCCATCGAGGTCACATGAGCGCGTTCCAAATTACAATTGACGGCAAAGAGGTCGAGGTTGCGCCGGGCCACACGGTGTTGGAGGCCGCCCGCCAAATCGGCATCGCCATTCCCACTCTTTGCCACCTGGAAAAATGCGGGCCTCTCACCTCCTGCCAGGTTTGTCTGGTCAAGGTCGTCGCCAACGGCCAAAGCCGCCTCACTCCCTCCTGCGCCACCTTGGCCGTGCCCGGCATGGTCATTGAAAGTGAGACCGACGAAGTCCACGAGGCCCGCCGCACCGCCCTCGAATTGCTTTTCAGCGACCACGTCGGCGACTGCCTCTCTCCATGCAATCGCCTCTGCCCCCTGCAACTGAACATCCCCGCCATGCTCCGCCAAATCCAGGCCGGCCGCCTGGATGAGGCGATTGTCACCGTGCGCCAGTCTTTGCCGCTGGCGGGTGTGCTGGGCCGCCTTTGCCACCATCCTTGCGAACAAGGCTGCCGCCGCGGCGTGTTCGATGAGCCGGCCGCCATTCGCGAAATGGAACGATTCTTGACAGATCACGATTCCAAACAGGAGTTCCGCCAGTCCGTCCTCTCCATGCCCAAAGCCGCGAGCACCCGCCAATCCGTCGTCGTTGTCGGCGCCGGCCCGGCTGGCCTGGCCGCCGCGCACGATCTGGCCCGCTCCTCCTTCGCCGTGACCGTCATCGACCGCAACGCCAGGCCGGGCGGAACATTGCGCGACGTGCCGCAAGCCGACATGCCCGCCGCCGTTCTCGAAGCGGAAGTCGCCTTGCTGGCGGGGATGGGAATTGATTTCAAAACCGGTATCGAACTGGGCGCCCAGGTGACCCTGGACGGCTTGCGGCGCGGGTTCGACGCCATCCTGCTCACCGTCGGCGAACTGGCCAAAGGCGCCGGCGAAAAGCTGGAAGTGCCGCTGGCCGGCGCCCTTCTCAAAGCCGACCCGTCCACCTGCATGGCCAGTCCGCCCGGCATTTTTGCCGCTGGCTCCTGCGTCAAGCCTATCAAACAAATTGTCCGCGCCATCGCCGAGGGCCGGGCGGCTGCCGACTGCGTCCGCCTCTATTTGCGCGGACAGTCCCCGCGCCGTGCCGGCAAGCCCTTCTCCAGCATCATGGGCCGGTTGGAGCCGGGCGAAATGCGCGACTTCCTCCGCGCCGCCGGCCAGGAACCCAGCGCCGCACCCTGCTCCCGTTGCTCCGCCACCAACCGCGCCGCGGCCGTCCAGGAAGCGGCGCGCTGCCTGCACTGCGACTGCCGCTCCTCCGGCAATTGCCTCCTCCAACACTACGCGCAAGTTTATGGCGCCGACGCCAGCCGGTTCCGTTCCGAACGCCGGCCCTTCGAGCAGCAACTTCAGCCCGCCGGCATCATCTTCGAGCCGGGCAAGTGCATCCTCTGCGGGATATGCGTCAAACTCACCGAACTGGCCGCCGAACCGCTGGGCCTGAGCTTTGTCGGGCGCGGCTTCGACGTCCGCGTCGCCGCCCCCTTGGGCCGCCCCATCCAGGACGGCCTGCAAGCCGTCGCCGAGGAATGCGTGCGCCATTGCCCGACCGGCGCGCTGGTCTTCGCGGAAAAAACCATCCCCGCCGACGGCAAGGTCTGACAAATCTAAGAAGCGCCCGTTGAGCCGCCGCTGTTGCGACTTGACACCGCGCGGACCGGAAATAACGTGGACCCCGTATTATATGCCGGTCGAATTCAAAGATTATTACAAGACCCTGGGAGTGGAACGCACGGCCAGCCACGATGAAATCCGCAAGGCCTTTCGCACCCTCGCCCGCCAATACCATCCCGACGTCGCCAAGGACAAAAAGCGCTCCGAGGAAAAATTCAAGGAGATCAACGAAGCCTACGAGGTGCTGGGCGACGCCGAGAAGCGCAAGAAATACGACGACCTGGGCGCTGATTGGAAACAGGGCGCTTACCGGGGACCGATGCCGGGAGGCGACCGCGCTCACGAGTGGCGCGGCGGACCCGAATCCGAAAACTTCCAATTCGGCGGCACCGGTTTCAGCGACTTCTTCGAGCAGTTTTTCAGCGGCGCCCGCGGCAGGCAGGCCGATTTTGGCGAGCCGGAAACCGAGAAGGGTCAGGATGTCGAGGGCGTCATCATGGTCACTCTGGAGGAGGCGACGCACGGGGCCGTCCGCCCCATTTCCGTCCGGCGCAACACGCTCTGCGCCGATTGCCGCGGCACGGGAGTCAAGGGCCGCCGCCCCTGCCCCGCCTGCGGCGGCAGCGGCCAGACGACTGTCACGCAGAATTACAAGGTCAAAATCCCCGCGGGCGTGCGGGACGGCCAGCGTCTGCGCGTCAGCGGCCAAGGCGAGCCAGGCTCCGGCGGCGGCCCGCCCGGCGATCTTTATCTGCGCGTCCGTCTGGCGGGCCATCCCGATTTTCGCGTGGAAGGCGGCGATTTGTATTATGATCTGGACCTGGCCCCCTGGGAAGGCGCCCTCGGCACGAGCGTTTCCGTCCCGGCCCTCAACGGCGCCCTCAGCATCAAAATACCCCCCGGCACTCAGAACGGCCAGCGCCTCCGCGTCAAGGGCCGCGGTTTGCCGGGGCGCGCCGGCGAGCAGGGCGATCTTTTCGTGGTGGCCCGCGTCCAGATGCCGAAGGAAATCTCCGAGCGCGAAAAAACGCTGTGGCAACAATTGGCCGCCGTCTCTTCCTTCAATCCCAGGGGCTGACGTTGGATTTTTCCGCTTGGAATGGCGGCCCAATCAACCTACCTTGGTCTCGTGCCGCCTGCGCCGAAACGAAAGAAAAAAGCCGCCCTTCTCCTGGGCATCGGGGTGGATTCCGACGGCCACAAGCGTCTGACCACCGGCTCCAACTTCGCCCTCATCGGCGGCACCGAGGAAACCCATCAGGCCATGACGGAAAAGGCCATCAAAATAAATGAGAAACTCGCCGCCAAGGGCAAGCGTCTGGAAGACGTCAGCCGCGAGGAATTTGAAGACATCGCCCAATCTGTCGGGCTGCGCCGGCAGGACGGGGCCAAGGAAAATTAACCCTTTCGCAGCCTTCCATTCTTATTACCAACCATGAGACTCCAAGCCATGCACATCGGCATGAAAGTGCGCCATCCCGAACTGGGAACCGGCACTGTCAAAAGCATTTCTGAGCATGTGGCCGACATCCGCTTCGACAGCGGCCTGCGCTCGCTGGCTCCCGAACAATCCGATCTGGAACCGGCCGAGGCCCTGGCCGAGGTCAGCGGCCTGGCCATGCCGCTCACCGCCTTTGTGGCCGAGATCGCCAGCGCCATCGTCAAGGAAATGGGCCTGGAGCGCGACGACACCCTGGTCGAACAACTCGCCGTCCGCTGGAACAAGGGCATGATGGTGTTGCGCCCCGCCGACCCGGCCTTGCAGAACAAGGAAGTTCCCCTGGAAGCCTTCTTCCACAAGATCGTCATGATGCGCAACAACCTTCGCGTGCTGGAACAAAAGATCAACGGCCATCCCCAGTTGAGCGATGCCGAAAAGGTTGAATTTCAGCAATACATCTCCCGTTGCTACGGTTCCATGACGACCTTCAATCTCCTCTTCAAGCGCGAGTCGGACCAGTTCAAGTCCAATCTTTGAAAACGGAACCCGCCGACGCGGGACGATGCTTGGAACTTGTTCTTGCGCGATCCGCAAGACGCGCCAATACTCCCGCCTACAGCATGACGTGCCGCCACGCTTGCGCGCAAACGATCACATTGCTAAATTATGAGCGATGAAACTGCGATTGGACCTGCTGCAACACCTGACAGCGGACGACATCCGCCAGGCAGCGGCGGACTGGGTTCACCGCTTCAAACCCGGGCCGCTTTTATCCAAAACTGGAACTGGGAATCTGTTGTCGGCATCAACCGGGGAGCGTGCGAAAGAGGTCGAGCACGGCATGGACTTAACCCGCAAACTCACCGGGCGTGCGAGGAAAGCTGGGAAGCCCAAAGAACTGTCCCGCTGACGCTGCTCGAAACGCTCGACTTCCTTAAGCAGCAGCATCACGACACCCCGTTCCTGTTCTTCAACGGCAACACCTTCGCCACCATCGGCCGGGAATTGACCCTGGCCCTGTTCAGCGACCTGCCGCCGCTGCGCAAACGCGAAATTTCCTCCGTCGTCGCCCATTACATCGCCGGCGTGCTGGACCGCGACGCCATGATGGACGCCGTCCAATCCGTTTCCCAAAGCGCGGACTGGAAACCTGGCGACCGCGTGAAAACTCTGGATAGTTCGTTACGCGGAACAATTGTCCGCATCCTGGAAAATGGCCGCATGCTCTGGAAACCCGACGGCGCCGAAACCGAACTGACCGCCTTGCCGGAAAGCCTGGCGCGCGACGGGTAGAAAGATTATGGTTGACCAGGCCCCTCGCCCTGGCCCTCTCCCAT
>PLGF01000044.1 GCA_003138485.1 Verrucomicrobiales bacterium
TCCGACAGCCGTCGGAATACGCATTCTCGTGCAATTGCTTTCTCAACTATGTGCATTGCAAGCTCGAAGGCCGCCGCACGGGCGGTTTTGTCGGGCCTGTCACCTTTGGTGAAATCGCTTTCCAGTTGCTCAACCAGACTCTGGTCTATATCGAGATTGTCGAGGTCCCTTCGTCGCCCGGCGTTTCGAATGCCACCACTATGGAACTGTCCGCCGCCTACGAAGTGATTCAGGCCAGTGAGAGGCGGTTCCGCACGTTGAGCGAATTCGCGCCGATGGGGATTTTTTTGACCGGCGAAGACGGGAGGTTGGTTTACGAAAACTCCCGTTGCCAGGAACTGAGCGGAGTTTCAACCGAAGACGCCATCGCCGGCCGAAGCTGGCTTCAGAGCATCCATCCCAACGATCTGCCGGGCGTGACTGCCGGCCTTAAAGAGAGCGAAAGCAAAGGCCTTGATTTTGACCACGAGTTCCGATTCGTGCGCCCCAATGGCGAAATTCGCTGGGTCCGACTGCGCACGGCCTTTCTGCGCTCGGAAACTGGCGGGATTACAGGGCGCGTTGGGATGGTGGTGAACATCAGTGACAGGAAGCAGGCGGAAATCGAACTGGAGCGGATACACCAGGACCTGATCCGCGCCTCGCGCGAAGCCGCCATCGCGGAATTCGCCAGCGGCGTGTTGCACAATGTCAAAAACGTCATCAACAGCATCAACATTTCCGCCAGCGTCATTGCCGATCAATTGAAGCAGTCCAGGGCCTCCCATCTGACCAAGGTCACAGCCTTGCTGAACGAGCATGCTGGTGACCTGGGCTCTTTCATCACTGAGCATCAGCAGGGAAAACTCGTCCCCGGCTATCTGGTACAATTGGCCGAACGCCTGGCCACGGAGCACGAAACAATCCTCGGGGAATTGCGGGAACTGGAACAAAATGTTCGACACGTTACAGAAATAGTGACGATGCAGCAAAGCTCCGCCAAGATGGGCGGCGCGAGCGAGCGGGTCAAGCCCGTTGACATGATGGAAGACTCGCTGCGCATTGTTTCCTCCAGTCTGGCACGGCACGGCGTCCAAGTGGTGCGCGACTATGCTGGCAGCCTGCCTGACATCATGGTTGAGAAACACAAGGTTTTGCAGGTTCTGGTCAACCTCCTCCGCAACGCCAACCAAGCCTGCCTTGCTTCCGACCGGCCTGACAAACAAGTGGCCTTGCGGGCCAGCAATGGCGGTGATTTTGTCCACCTGAGTGTGGCAGACAATGGCGTCGGCATCCCTCCTGAAAATCTCACCCGCATTTTTGAGGGCGGGTTCACGACGAAAAACGACGGCCACGGCTTCGGCTTGCGCAGCAGCGCCCGCATGGTGCGGGAACTTGGAGGAGACCTCCAAGCGCATAGTGACGGCGTTGGCACTGGCGCCACCTTTTCGATTACGCTGCCAATTCACCTGGCAGCCGCCAAATAAGGAGGTGGAAATAAATTAAGGTGGCAAGATGACGCAGGGATTTTGGCGGCTGGCAAGGGCGAGCGAGGCGCATATCCGCATGGATCTGCAACGAGCGAGCAACGCTGCCAGCCGCCAAAAGAACCAGTCAGCTTGCCACCTTAATTTATTTCCACCTGCTAAGTCCAGCCTCAAGGTGGCCCGCCTGCAATTGGAGGAATGACCCTCGGAAGCTCCTATTCGGCAGGCGAACGCACCACTCTCCCGTTCAGAGGCTCCCCGTGGAAACGGCTCTCGAAGCGAGGGATAAAATCCAATTGGGCCTTGCGCGCCACGGCTTGCAGATACTCGCGCGTGCGGGAGGACCGCGGGTCCTGCGGTTCGTCGGCCCCAATCAATGCGGTGAGGGCGCCCTCGCGTGAGGCCCGGCGTGGCAGCCAAGCGTCTATCCAGACGTAAAGGCCAAGCGGCAATTCATCCGCGGCATGGACCGAGACCACAATCAGATCGGCTACCAGGGCGGCGCGAACAGCCTCCGTGAGGATCTGGATATCGTCCAAGGAATGGGCGTCGTACCATGTGTTTCGGACGTGTTCGTTTCCGGCCAGTTGCGTTGCCAGGCGGCACATTGGCACGCCCCAGCTTTGGGTCAGCGGGTCTTGATAAACTCCCACGATGGTTAAGGCATACTCCGATTCAGCCGGGGCAACGGTTACTTGGTCCGAAAGAAAATCAGTCGCGTTCATATGACTTACAAGCTCAAGCGCAATCGTCGTCAGAAAAGCGATTTTGGCGCAATGGGGTGTTCACCCCATATGCCGGTTGAGTGGTTGGCGCGCGCTATGCTGTAAAGTGGATTTGGGACTTGGACTTTCTGCCCGCGGAACACGTGGATCACGCTGAAAAGAAGAGAAATGCGTCAGACTTCTCTTTCTGCGTCATTCCGCGTCTTCCGCGGGAAAAAACTCTTGCAATCTCCACAAAGAAACCATTGCGCCACGACGCCCATGCGCGATAGATTACACCCCATGCTGCATTCTGAGGAGAATCCGCGGACGCCCGAAGCGCCCCCGCCTTTTCCAGCGCAATATCTGAAGGCCTATCGCTTCATGCTTTTGGCACGGGTGTTGGACGACAAGATCGCCAGTTTGGGACGGGCGGGCAAGATTCACGGCGGCGTGTTCCTGGGCCGCGGCCAGGAGGCCTTGAGCGCCGCGCTGGGCATGGCTTTGCGCCCCGGCGACATTTTCGCCCCGCTCATTCGCGACGGCGCCGGGCGTCTGGCATTTGGCGAGCCACTGCTTGATGCCGTCCGCACTTGTCTGGGTTCCGCGCTCGGTCCGATGCGGGGACGGGACGGCAATGTGCATCGGGGACGTCCGAAGAAGGGGTTGCTGCCGATGATCAGCCATTTGGGGGCGATGATTTCGGTGGTCAACGGAGCGTTGATGGCCCGGCGATTCAACCATGTGGAAGGCGTGGTGGGAGCGGCGTGCGTTGGGGACGGAGGGACATCGACGGGCGCGTTTCACGAGGCGCTCAACCAGGCGGCGGTCGAGCATTTGCCGCTGGTTCTGGTTGTGGCCAACAATCAATACGCCTATTCCACGCCTACGCGGCGCCAGTTTGCCTGCAAGGACCTCTCCGATAGAGCCATCGGATACGGGGCGACGCCGCACAAGGCGGATGGGACGGATTTGGAGGACTGTTTGCGGGTGCTCTCCACGGCGGTGGCGCAGGCGCGCGCCGGCGGCGGACCCCAGTTGGTCGTCGCCAGCTTGCTGCGCCTGTGCGGACACGGCGAGCACGACGACGCCCACTATGTTGATGCGAAGCTTAAAGAGTCGGCTTTGGGGCGGGATTGTCTGCAAGTGGCGGAGGAGCGGTTGTTGCGGGAAGGATGGGCGGACTCTGAAGCGCTTCTGGCGCTGCGTCAGGAGGTGACGCGGGAAGTCGAGGCAGCGGCGGCCACGGCGCAACGCGAGCCGGCCCCGGACCCATTCAAAGAGGACTGGTGCGCGCTGTCTTCGCGCCACCTGAGGGAGATTTTTGAAGCGCCGATTCCTTCCATCCCGGCATGAGCATCACCTATCTGGAAGCCATTCGAGAGGCCCAGGCCAAAGCGCTGGCGGATGATCCGCGTGTCTTTATTTACGGGCAGGACGTCGGCGAGTTCGGCGGCGCGTTCAAGGCGACCAAGAGGCTGGCGCAGGAGTTTCCCGGCCGGGTGCTGGACGCGCCGATCAGCGAGGACGCGATCGTGGGCGCCGCCATTGGAGCGGCCATCGAAGGCATGCGCCCGATCATCGAGATGCAGTATGCCGATTTTTCAACGCCGGGCTTCAACCAAATCATCAACCAGGCCGCCACGCTTTTTTGGCGCACGCGGGTCCCGTGCCCCATTACGATCCGGATGCCTTCGGGCGGGCTCGCAGGCGGCGGCCCCTTTCACAGCCAATGCCTGGAAGGCCTTTACGCCCATTATCCGGGATTGATCGTGATGACTCCGGCCACGGTTGAGGACGCCTACAGCATGTTGCTGGAGGCGGTGGCCATCGACGATCCGGTCATTTTCTGCGAGCACAAACATCTTTATTATCACCTCAAAGCCCCGGCGCTGCCGACTGATGCGATGCCCGTCGGCAAAGCCCGCGTGGCGCGGGCGGGCCGGGACCTGACCATTGTCACTTACAGCGCCATGTTGCACGAAGCGCTCGCCGCCGCCGAAGAAATCGCCCTGGAGGGAGAGGAGATCGAAGTGGTGGACTTGCGCTCGATCAAACCGCTGGATACCGACACCGTGGTCGCCTCCGTGGCGCGGACGGGGCGGTTGCTCTGCGTCGGCGAAGCGTTCCCGTGGGGCGGTGTGACGGCGGAAGTGATCGCGCGGGTCGCGACGGAGGGTTTTGGGCTGCTGGACGCCCCTCCGCAGCGCCTCAACGCCAAAGACACGCCCATTCCCTACCATCCCGATCTTTGGTCCGTTCACCGCCCCAACGCGAACAGCATCGGCGCCGCCGCCCGGAATTTGTTGCGAATGTGAAATGAAACAATTGCCCATCATCATGCCCCAATTGGGGGAGTCCATCGCCGAAGCGACCATTGTCAATTACCTGGTCAAGCCGGGCGACGTCGTCGCCGCGGGCCAGGACATCCTGGAGGTGGAAACCAACAAGGCGACGATGATCGTCTCCTCCCCGTGCGCCGGGAAGGTGGTCGCATTGACGGCCAAAATTGGCGAAAGCTATCCGATCGGCGCGGCGCTGGGGCGCGTCGAACTGTCCGCGGAAGAAGCCGGAAAAATGGGGTTGGACACGGCGGCGCCTGAAGAAGCGCGCCCGCCCGCCAATGGCGCCGAGAGCCTGGCCAAAGGCGAAACAGAAGCCAGACGCGGCGTCGAACCGACCGTGCGGGGATTGCCCGTTCCCGCCCACGCGTCCGGGGCAAGCTACATGTCTCCGCGCATGAAGGCGCGGATGAACGAGTTGGGATTGCACGCCGCAGACCTGGCCGGCGTGCCGGGCAGCGGCGCGGCCGGGCGGGTCACCATCCAGGATTTTGAGTTCTTCCTGGCCAATCTGGAAAAGCACAAGCTCAGCACCGCCTCCAGCATGCGCGTGGCGGTTGCCGACGCCATGAGGCGAAGCTGGACGCGTCCGCTGGCGACGGTGGGGATGCCATGCCCTTTGGAAGCCATGCTGGCGCACCGCAAGGTCAGCCGGCCCAAGATCGGCCCTGCGCTTTACACGTTGCGCGCGCTGGCCGTCGCGCTGGCTGACAACAGCGCCCCCGCCGGGCGCCTCATCGGAAACAAAATCGTCCATCCCCCATCCATCGACATCGGTTTCGCGGTGGAAGCGGAGGACGGCGTGCTGGTGCCCGTCGTGCGCAACGCGGACGTCCGCCCGTTGAGCGAATTGATCACCTTCTACAACGAATTAGTCGCCCTGGCGCGCCAGCGCCGCCTGCCGCCGGAGGCGACCGGCGGCTCAATTGCGACCGTGACGAATTTCGGGACATTTGGATTGACATGGGCGACTCCCATTCCGCTGCCCGAGCAAACCCTCGTCCTGGGCCTGGGCGCGGGCCGGAAGATCCCGTTCTGGGACAACAAGAAAAACCAATTTGTGCCCGTCACGGAGGCGAACCTCACCCTCAGCTTCGATCATCGCGTGCTGGACGGCGGCGCCGCCGGGCGCCTGCTTTCGAAAGTGGCGTCGCTGCTGCAATCACCGGAGAAACTCTAGCGCCCGGCCCGCCATGATCTTCGGCGCGCATTGTTCGACGGCGGGCGGCCCGTGGACGGCCCTGGAAAGGGCGGAGCGGATCGGGGCGGAATGCGTCCAGATATTCGTCAAGAATAATATGCAGTGGTTCGGACGGCCCCCCGCGCCCGACGACCTCGCGCGGTTCAAGCGCGAGAAGGCCCGCACCGGCTTTAGGGCCATTTTCGGACACGCCGGCTACCTCATCAACCTGGGCGCGCCGCCCTCGGCCAACCGGACCAAGTCCGTGCAATCGCTCATTCAGGAACTCACCTTCGCCGGCGCTCTGGAGCTGCCCTTGCTGGTGCTCCATCCCGGCGCGCATCTCGGCGCGGGGGAAACGCAGGGGCTGGAGCGGATCATCGCGGGGCTGGACGAGGTTTTTGCCGCGACCATGCGCTCGCCGGTGCGAGTGGCGCTGGAAAACACGGCCGGACAAGGAACCTGCCTGGGAAACCAGTTCGAGCATCTGGCCGCCATTTATGAAGGTGTCAAGAAGCCGGCGCGGCTGGCCGTCTGCATCGACACCGCGCATCTTTTCGCCGCCGGGTACGACATCCGGCAGCCCAAGGGATGGGACAAGACGATGCGCCGATTCCATGCGTTGATCGGGCGGGAACAAATCGCCGCCTTTCATTTGAACGATTCCAGGACCGAATTGAACTCGCGCGTGGACCGGCACGAGCACATCGGCAAGGGGAAAATCGGATTGGAAGCCTTCCGCCACATTGTCAACGACAGCCATTTCCGCCCCTTGCCCGGCTGCCTTGAAACGCCCAAATCCGACGACCTGCATGAAGACATCGAGAATCTCGCCACCCTGCGCTCCTTGGCGCGGTGAGGCTGGGGTTAGCGCAACGATGGAGGGAGGGCAGCTTTTGGATATAAGCGGGCGCTGTCGTCGGGAGGAATCAGGGAAAATGACATTAGTCATTCCAGCGCATCATTGGCCCTTGAACTGCGAACATTTGAAATGCGCTGGCCTATTTCCCCAGCGCGACGAAATTCTTCAGCAACCGCAGGCCCACCGTCTGGCTTTTCTCCGGGTGAAATTGTGTCGCATAGACGTTCCCGCGCCAGACGGATGAGGCGAAAGCTTCGCCGTGCGTGGTTTCCGTGGCGGGCAGCGCCGGATCGTCGGGCTTGGGAAAGAAGCTGTGGACAAAATAAACGTAACTGCCGGAGGGGATGCCCTCAAAGATCGGGCAGTCCTGCCGGAGAATGCGTAACTGGTTCCAGCCAATCTGCGGCACTTTCAGGCCGCTGGTGGAGGAGAATCGAACGACCTTGCCGCCAAACACGCCCAAGCCCGGCGCGCAACTGTTGAACTCCTCGCTCCGCTCGAACAGCGCCTGGTAGCCGACGCAGATGCCCAGGAAAGGCCTCCCGCTCCCGATGAATTCCTTTATCGCGCCGAGGAGGTCCTGCCTGCGCATGGCGTTGACACAATCATCAAACGCGCCGACCCCCGGCAGCACGACGGCGTCTGCGCCCGCCATTTCGCCGGGAGACCGCGCGACGCGCACATCGGCGCCGACCTTGAGCAGCGCCTTCTGGACGCTGCGCAAATTCCCCGAATCATAATCAATCAAAGCAATCACCGGAAGAGAAGCGTAGCAGCAAATGCCGTCCGGTCAACGCCGCCGGTGAGAGGGCGCCGCTCCAGGGCGCATCCCGCCTGTGTCGAAGCCCTAATCTGTAGCGCAGGTTTCCAAACCTGCCGTGCCGCCGATTTCCAGATCGGCACGCCGCGCAAAGTCATCACCGGAGCGGGCTTGGAGAAGTGAACAAATTATTGGGAAGACGCTTGCGCGCAGGCTTTGCGGGCTGGCCCTCTCCTTCCGCCGTCGCCTGACGGCTAGGGCGGGACAAGCCAGGAGAGGGAGAATCATTGGCCGTCCACTTGAGTTTCCAACGACTGTCCGCCATGGCCCTGCGACGGCGGAGGGTGAGGGTGGCGCGGCAAGGATAGATTTTGCCAAAAACAGATTTGCGCCCCCCGGGAGCAAGATTCTCTCCGGAACTTGCAGCGGTTGCGTTTTATGGTAATGTGGCCAGATGAAGATTAACTTATTGAGCTTATTCGCCGCGACGATTCTCGTAACTATGTCCAACCTTTCATCCGCCCTGGCACAAACATCATCAACCCCCAAAGTCGGGGACGCGGCCCCGCTGGTCGAAGGGAAAAACCAGGACGGCAAGTCTTGGAAACTCGCCGACGAAATCGGCAAAAAGGTGGTGTTGCTCTATTTTTATCCGAAGGACGACACCCCAGGCTGCACGAAGGAAGCATGCGGATTGCGTGACCGCATGGGCGACCTCGCCAAGGACAAGGTGGAGGTCATCGGCGTCAGTTTCGACTCGACTGCAAGCCATCAGGCGTTCATCTCAAAATACTCCCTCAATTTCCCGCTGCTGGCCGACACGGATGGCAAAATCGCCGACACTTACGGAGTGCGGATGGCTGGCAAAAGCATGGCCCGCCGCGTGAGCTTTTTGATCGGCCTCGACGGCAAAATCGCGCACGTGACCGATGGCCCTTCCGCCGATGTGCATTTGACTGAGACGCGGGACGCCATCGCCAAACTGACAAAGAACTAGCGCCAAAAGCGGAAAAATGTGGATCGCCCCGGCCTGAACCGTCCCATCGCGCCGCCGTTGGAGGAACGCCGGCAGGGCCGAGTGGAGGACGGCGAAAATAAAATAAAAAGCCAGCGCGGCATTGAGCAGTTCATTGGTCAGCCATTGTTGCGTCCAAAATCCGAGCAAACCGAAAATGAGTAATCCCGCGATGGGTTGAACAACGGCCATGGTTTTATCGGCCAGCACCAGCGCCAGAGCGACGAGATCAATGAGAAGCACGAAACCGAACAGCAGCCAGGGACGTTGAGCCAACGATTGGAAGTTTAAAAACCACAAGGTGAACGCCAAGGCCACGGCCGCCAGACCTATCGTGGAACCGAATATCCAGATTTTTATATCCAGGGCCGTTTTCTCGACCCTCATCGGACCTTCCCCGTCTGCGGGCTTTCGCGTTTTCGCCCACCAACGTGCCGCAAGATATAGCCCGTTGAAGGCGAGAAGCATGCCGAGGGGGAGCAGAATCTTGTCGCCTTCAAAATACTTTCCAGAGACGAAGAATTTGCCAGCCCAGCCGATTTGCATGATGGCTGTGCCAATCGCCGCCAGCGCGGCCAGAAAAAACCAGCGCCGGTGGAGCGCCACCAGGATCAACCCCGTGTCAAGAATGGCGATATATCCAAAAAGGCCCGGCAGATTGTCCTGGCCGGTGGTCAGCAGCATGGGCGTGAGAAAACCGCCGAGCGTTCCAAGGATGGCCACGACCAAGGCATTCAATCGCACCGCCAGCAGAAAGGCCGTCACCGTGATGAGCACCATCATGAGAAAGGTTGGAACAGGCCCGAAAAACTCAAATTTGTAATAGGACCGGCAGGAGAACGTCTCCGCGTAAAGAATGAGCACGCCGGTCGCGCACAGAGTTTGCGAGAGCGCGGCATAATTCTTGCGCGACAGCAGGCTTAACCGGGACAACCGGAGGCGCGCCAGATATGGGTTGCGGCCCGGATGCCGGCGCAACCGGATGAACTGATTCCCGTTCCTGCTTCATTCGAGCAATATCCCGCTCAAGAGTGCCGAGGCGGCGGGTCAGTGCTTCGATTCGGTCTTTCGCTCGGACGGCTCGGACAATCAGCCAAATGGCCAAGGCCACAGGAATTCCGAGAGCCAACACTATAATTAGAGTTGGAATGGAATCCATAAAGCGCCTTTCAATTCTCCGCCCAATCTGTATCCAGGGGCGCACTCATGCCAAGGCGCAAATGCGCCAGGCATTTCATTTGAAGTTCGGTCGAACTCATCTGCCGAAACAGTAATACAAAGGCGCCCAAGCCGCGAATTGATAAAACTTGGGCCGGAATCGAAAAAAACGATGAAATGAAGTGGTCGGAGCGACAGGATTTGAACCTGCGGAGGCTTGGGGAGGCGGAGCGGCTCAAAGCCGCACGGCCCTTTGGGCGGTCAGTCGAACGCCGAATCCAAATCGATCCTCCCGGCTCTGCCAATGCAATCCGATGATTCCTGGGTCCCGGAAGAGTTCAAACAGGGCATGGCTGACATCGCCGCCGGCCGCGTCGTGGATTTGGACACCGCGTTGAATGAGCCGTATCCGGGCGGCCAATGAATTACCGCTTTCGCGCCCCAAAGACCTTTTGGCGGAGTCGGAGCAGGCTGTCAGAAATCCAGCAGCGGGCAGCGCGGCAGGCGTTTGCGGTTTTCAAGGCCAACCCATTCGATGCGCGCCTGCGGACGCACAAGATTCACAGGCTTTCCGCTCTATACGGCCGCACAATCTAAGATGTTAATAGTCAGTTGTTTGCGAACCATTTCGCGCGCGGTTTACTGGGAAAGATTGGGAAAGATTGGGGTTTTGACGGATGCCTTCTTGCAGGGCAGACTTGGAAGTCTGGCTAAAAAACCTGATCCGCACCCGGGGCCAATTTGTGTTGTCTAATAAACTTGACCGGAAAGAGGGGGGATGCGTAACGTGTGGGTGATGTTTAGGTAACATTCATGTTTGCAACACTAAAGAGCCTCTTTTCCAACGACATCGGAATAGACTTGGGCACGGCCAATTCGCTGGTTTATGTCAGAGACCAGGGCATCGTGCTCCGCGAGCCTTCCGTCGTGGCCATCGAGGCCGGCACGACCAACGTGCTGGCGGTGGGCGAGGAAGCCAAACGCATGCTGGGACGGACCCCGGGAAATATCGTGGCCATAAGGCCGATGAAAGACGGCGTGATCGCCGACTTCGAGATCACCGAAGCGATGCTGCGGCATTTCATTCAACGAGTGCATCATCGCAAATTGATCGCTCCCCGGGTTGTCGTCGCCGTGCCGTCCGGCATTACCGAGGTGGAAAAGCGGGCTGTGAAGGATTCGGCAACTCATGCCGGAGCGCGCGAAGTATATTTGATCGAGCAACCGATGGCGTCGGCCATCGGGGTCGGTCTTCCTGTCCATGAACCGGCGGGAAACATGATCGTGGATATTGGTGGAGGCACCTGCGAGATAGCGATCATTTCCCTGGCTGGAATAGTCTTCAGCCGCAGTTTGCGCGTGGGAGGCGATGAGTTTGACGAGACGATAGTGGCGCACATGAAGCGAGCCTATAACCTGATGATTGGCGAACGCACCGCGGAGGAGATCAAGATTCGTATTGGATCGGCCTTTCCGCTGGAGCAGGAATTAACGCTGGAAGTCAAAGGGCGCGATTTGAGCGCCGGTTTGCCCAAGACGTTGTCCATTCGCTCGGAAGAAATTCGTGAGGCCTTGAAGGAACCCCTTTCAAGCATTTTGGAAAGTATTCGCATTACCCTGGAACGCTGCCCGCCAGAACTGGCGGCCGACTTGGTCGAACGCGGCATTGTGATGGCCGGCGGCGGCGCGCTCTTGCGCGGCATCGACCGCATGGTCGCCAAGGAAACGGGCCTGCCCGTCCATATAGCCGACGACCCCTTGAGCGCCGTGGCTGAGGGCACGGGGCGCGTCCTCCAGGAACTTGCTTTTCTCAAACGAGTTGCTTCTTCGCGCGGTTAATTCCAGTTCGCCCTGAAAATTTTTCGCGTCCGCGCCGGCAAAGCGCGGGCAGGGCGAGATGCTGAAAAAGTCGCATTTAATATTTTTGCTGGTGCTGGTGGTGCTGGCCTTGGCGCTGTTGAAGCTGCCGGGCGAGACGATGGGCAAGTTCAAGCTCGCGGTGAGCGGCTTGTTCCTGCCGCTCTTTGGGCTTACCGGCTCGGCGCATGAATTGCTTGGCGAAGCCCGCGAGGGTCTGACGCCCAAGCGCGAATTGCAGCGCCAGATTGACCAACTCCAGCGCCAAGCCCAGGAACAACAACTTCTCCTCTCCCAAGACGCCGCCGTTTGGGCCGAAAACGCCCGGTTGCGCGCGCTGGTCGGCTGGCCGCGCCAAACCCGATGGAAGCTCAAGCTCGCCCGCGTCATTTCCCGCGACCCGGCCAATTGGTGGCGCAGCCTGGAAATCGACCTCGGCGCCCGCGACGGACTGCGCACCAACTGTCCCGTTTTGACCGCGGCGGGACTGGTCGGCCGGGTGCAAGGCGTCGGCCAGACCCGCTCCCAGGTAGTCATGTTGGGCGATCCTAATCTGCGGGTCTCGGCCGTTGTGACCAACAACGGCGAAGTCGGGGTCCTTTTCGCCAATTCCTCAATGCCGCAGGAGGATGGCATGATTGATCTGGACTACCTTTCGGGAAACAGCCTCGTGGCGCCGGGGCAGAGTGTCGAGACTTCGGGCGACGGCGGTGTCTTTCCACGGGGCATCCCGATTGGGAGAATTGTCGATGTGCGCTCCAAGGATTACGGGCTGTCGAAGGAAGCGCGCGTCAAGCTGTCGGTCAACTTGGGGGCGCTGGAGGAAGTGATGGTGATGATTCCATGAACTGGCTGCCCACACTGTTGATCTTGGCGGTGGCGTACCTGGCCGTGTTTCTGGAGGGCTGGTGCGGCCTGCTCCGCTACTGTCTGGGCGCGCAGATAGACTTGCTGCCGGCACTGATGGTTTATGCCAGTCTGACAAACGGCCTGGCGTCGATCGTGCTGCTGGCTTTTTGCGGAGGGCTTTGGTTCGATTCCCTTTCGCTCAACCCGCTGGGAGTGAGCGTGCTGCCGCTGTTGGTGACGGGCCTTCTGATTTACCACAGCCGGGAGCTGCTCTTGCGCCGCAGCGTCTTCGCGCAAGTGGTCTTGGGGATGATGGCGGGCGCGGCGCAGCCGCTGGGGACGCTCTTCCTCTTGCTGAACTTGGGCCGCCTGCCGCTCCTGGGCTGGTTTTCCCTATGGCAATGGATCGTCCTGGCCGCGGGCGGGGGCGCGCTGACACCGTTGTGTTTTCAACTTTTCGATCGTCTCCACGACGCATTGGCCTACCAGCCGGTGACGCCGCCGGCCTTCCGGGCGGACCGGGAGATCAAGAGGGGGCGGCTGTAATATGTTCGTCATCGACATACTCCAACAAGAGGGGCGGCGCTTGCAGATCATCGCCGCCTGCGTGGCGGCCGGCCTTCTGGTCCTTCTAGCCGGCCTCTGGTTTGTGCAGATCGTCAATGCCCAGAGCTTCGCCAACAGCCTCAAAGACCAATCGATCCGCACTGTGCGCATTCCCTCCATCCGCGGCAGAATTCTCGACTGTCGCGGCCGGGTGCTGGCCTCCGACCGGCCTCGCTACAACGCCAGCCTTTATCTGGAAGACCTTCGGAGCCAGTTTGCCGAAAGCTACAGCAATCTCCTGGCGGCCTACGCGGGCGCGCATCCCGAAGTGATCAGGAAAAAAGGAAGGATCGTTCTGCCCGCCGGCATGCGGCGCCAGCTCCAATTGCAGGCCGACTGCGAAGTCGTCAGCAACATCACCTGCCGCGTGAGCGGGGAACTGGAGGAGCCGCGCGTGCTCAATGCGGCCGCGTTCCTGCGGCATTACACCAATTACCCTTATGTGCCTTTCCAGATTGTCCCGGACCTGACGAACAGGCAGATGGCCATCTTCGCGGAGAAATTGTCCGGGCAGCCGGACCTGGAACTGGAGGTCCAGCCGATCCGAGTCTATCCCGGTCTCTCCCTGGCCGCCCATCTCCTGGGTTATGTGCGGCCCATGGACCCGCTGGACGCCTCGGAAATCTCCTTTACCATGCCGGATTTCGAGGGGAGAAGCGGCGTCGAACTGGTCTTTGACGCGCAATTGCGCGGGCAGGCGGGCGTCAAGTCCGTGCTCGTCAATAATCAGAACTACCGCCAGCGCGAGGAAATCGAGACCCCCAACCAGCCGGGGAACGACATTTATTTGACAATAAATTTGAACTTGCAGCGGGCCGCTGAAAAGGCCCTCGCCGAAGCCCAGTCCTCCACCGTCCGGGGCGCTGTCGTCGTCCTGGACCCGCGCAATGGCGACATCCTCGTCCTGGCCTCGGCCCCGGCGTTTGATCCCAATCGCTTCGTGGGCCTCCTTTCCCAGGAGGAGTATGCCCGCTTGAGCGATCCCAAATTCAAACCGCAATTCAACCGCGCCGTGGCGGGCGCATACCCTCCCGGATCGACCTTCAAGATCATCACCAGCATTGCCTGCCTGGAAAGTGGTTTGAACACAAGCGAGGTTTTCGACAGTCCAGGCGAATTCCGCAGCTCTCCGACGCATGTCATCCGCGACACGGCGGGCGCGGGGTTGTTCGATTTTGAGCGCGCGTTTTTCAGATCCAGCAACACTTATTTTATTCACTACGGCATGCAAGCCGGCTTGCGGAAAATCCTCGAAGTGGCCAGGCGCTTTCATCTGGGCGAGAAGACCGGCCTGGAAACCAGACAGGAAGTGGCGGGCGATGTGCCGCGTCCGGAGGAGGCGGGCCAGGGGATTTCGGAGCGCAGCACGCCGGATGTGTGCATCGGACAGGAAATCACCACGACGCCGCTCCAAATGGCACTCGTCCTGGGTGTCATTGCCAATGGCGGGACCCTGTTCCATCCGCGCGTTGCCAGCCACTCCAAGTCGCCGGAAACGGATGAGACGCGGGAACTGACGCAGCAGGGGCGGGTTCACGATCAGGTTTTCATCGAGCCGGGCCACCTGGAAACGATCCGCCATGCCATGCTGGCTGACACCGAACATCCGCCCGACAGCACCTCCCTGGGCGGAACCGCCTACCCCTATTTTCATCATTCGGGCGGGGTTCCGTATCTGGACAACTTCCGCGTCGCGGGCAAGACCGGAACCGCTGAGGTG
The DNA here is from genome assembly GCA_003138485.1 of Verrucomicrobiales bacterium. Classification (GTDB taxonomy): domain Bacteria; phylum Verrucomicrobiota; class Verrucomicrobiia; order Limisphaerales; family Palsa-1400; genus PLGF01. The sequence goes on from PLGF01000044.1 coordinate 14,520, forward strand.
AAGTCTCCGGGCAGCCCGTATCGGAGAGTCACCTGGTTCGATTCCTACGGCCCTTATGAAGACCCGCGCTACGTCGTGGTGGTCATGGTCGAGGATGGCGATTTTGGCGGCCCGACTTGCGCGCCGGTGGCGCGGAAGATATACGAAGCGATTCAAAAGGAGGAACGCGGCACCGCGCCCAAGGCCGGCAACAAAGTGGCGCGCGCGTTTTCGCCCGCCGGTTCCGGCGGCGTCCCGCCGATGCCTGTCAACTATCCAACCGCCGCGCTGGCGCGCAACTGACATGAACGACCCGTCTCTCAACGAAAACAAGGGTCCTTACGATTGGCCGATGTGGTTGGCCGCGGCGGGGCTGATGTTCCTGGGCACGGCGTTCATCTACAGCGCCACTTCGGCCGGAGTCCTCCCGCTGGTGTGGTACAAGGAAATCTATCTTCATCAGATTCTGTGGTGCGCGCTGGGATTGGGCGCCGCAGTGGGGCTGTGTTCCATCGAATACGGTCGCCTGGTGCGCTGGGCGGCGGTGTTTTATTGGGGGGCGATCCTGCTGTTGCTGGCGGTTTTTGTCATCGGGGTCGAGCACCATGGAGGGAAACGCTGGATCAATCTGGGGCCTTTCAGCTTGCAGCCGTCGGAATTCGCAAAGGTGGCGTTTATCCTCTGGCTGGGCGGTTATTTGAGCCGGCCGCGGGAGGAGTTGAGGACGGGCAAAGTGTTTCTGGCGGTGCTGGGATACACCGTCGTGCCGTTTATTTTGGTATTGAGGGAGCCCGACCTGGGGTCGGCGCTGGTTTTCCTTGCGATCAGCCTGGCCATGATGTTCGCGGCCGGTGTGCCCGGCCCGATGCTGGGCGGGTTGGTGGGAAGCCTGGGTTTGTTGGTGGTCTTGGCTGTGGCGGCCATTGTTTTCTTGCCGCAGCAAATCAAGATCGTGGAACCGTATCAGAAAACACGCCTGATGACCTACTTCGGACGCGACAAGAGCCGCGACAAGAACTACCAGGTCAATCAGGCGCTCATTTCCATCGGTTCCGGAGGGTTGACAGGAAAGGGATGGACGCAGGGGACGCAGCATTCGCTGGGTTTCCTGCCTTCGGCGGGAGCGCACAATGATTTCATTTTCTCGGTCATAGCCGAGGAGGAAGGCTTTGTGGGGAGCGTCGTGGTCCTGGCGCTTTACTCGGTGCTCTTGTTCAGCGGGATCAATATTGCCAGCCAGGCGCGCGATCACCTGGGTCAATTGCTGGCCGTGGGCGTGGTCACTCTGTTGTTTTGCCACGTCTTTATCAACATCGGTATGAATATTCGCTTAATGCCCGTGACGGGCATCCCCTTGCCCCTGCTCAGTTATGGCGGGTCCTCGGTGGTATGCTCCCTGATCGCCATTGGCATTCTGCACAACGTCCACATCTATCGGAGGTCTTATTAAATTATGAGTGATCGCAACTTCTCACGCCGCCGACGCGGCATGCGCTTCCGCCCCAGCGGCGGCTTCGGCCACAAACCCGACCGTTCCGCCCAGGAGGCGCGGGCCGAGGCCACGGGCAGCAAACAGCCCGACCCCCTCTTTCAAAGCCCCCGGCACGACGACGAAATTGAGCGGGCGCAAAACATCGCCGCCGGCCTGCCCCCGGAAGGCGCCCCCGCAGCGGAACAGGGCGGAGCTTCGCCTGAACAGGAAGCGCGCGACAAACGAGGCGCTTTCCGCAGACCGCGCACGGACACTCCCGCCGATGTCAGCGAGGAAAAGTTCGAGCCGGTGCCCTTGCAGACCCAGCCGCCCACTCTAATTGAACGGGTCAAGAAGGTCTTCAAGAAATTGCTGCCCGCCAAGAAGGAGGACAAGATGATCAAGGAGATCATCATCAACGCCGAATCCCTGGAAACCCGCATCGCCATCCAGGAAAACGGGCGCCTGGAGGAATTCACCATCGAGCGCTCCACCGAGGAGCGGTTGGTTGGCAGCATCTTCAAGGGAAAGGTCCGCAATCTCGAAGACCCCCTCAAGGCCGCCTTTGTCGATATTGGCTTCGAGAAGAACGCCTTTCTGCACTACTGGGACATCGTTCCCAATGCCTTTGACAGCGGCGTCGAAGTCGTGGATCGTGGCGATGGCCGCCGCCGCGACCGGCCCCGCATCACACAGAAGGACATCCCCCGCCTTTATCCGCCCGGCAGCGACATCATCGTCCAGGTGACCAAAGGTCCCATCGGCACCAAGGGGCCGCGGGTGACGACCAACCTCGTTCTGCCCGGCCGTTTCCTGGTGCTCCTGCCCAACTCCGACCAAAGCGGCATCTCGCGCAAAATCGAAAACCCGGAGGAACGCCAGCGCCTCAAGAGCATCCTGCGCGAAATCAACATCCCCGAAGGCATGGGCGTCATCATGCGCACCGCTGGCGAGGGCCAGCAAAAGCGGTACTTCATCCTCGACCTCACCTTGCTCCTGGAGCAGTGGAATGAAATCCAGCAGAAGATGAAGTCCCAGCCGCCGGCTTCCTGCGTTTTCCAGGAACCCGACCTGATCGAACGGACCGTCCGCGATTTCCTCACCGAAGACGTGGCACGCGTGGTGGTTGACAGCCCGGCGGCCTACGACCGCATGCGCGCGATGATCGCCCGTATCAACAAGCTGGCCATGAAGAAAGTCCTGCTTTACGCCGAACACCAGCCCATCTTCGACCGCTTCAACATCAGCCGTCAATTGGAGAACGCCTTCTCTCGCCAGGTCGCGCTCAAGAGCGGCGGCCACATCGTCATTGACGAAACCGAGGCGCTGGTCGCCATCGACGTCAACACCGGACGCCACAAGAGCAACCGCGACCAGGAATCGACCATCCTGCGCGTCAACATCGAGGCGGCGGAGGAGATTTGCCGCCAGCTACGCCTGCGGAACATGGGCGGCCTTATTGTGCTTGACTTCATCGACATGAAATCCCGCCGCGACCAGCAACAGGTCTATCAGCGCATCAAGGAGGGCCTGCGCCGCGACAAGGCCAAGACCCACGTCCTGCCCATCTCACAGCTTGGGTTGATGGAGATGACCCGCCAGCGCCATTCCGAGAGCGTGCGCGCGGCGGTCTATGACGACTGCCCCTATTGCAAGGGGCGGGGCAAGGTCAAGAGCGCGATCACGATGAGCGTGGAAATCCAGCGCAAGCTCAACGAAATCCTCAAACAGCGTCCGCGCGACGAATCGGATTTCCAACTCCGCATCGCCGTCCATCCCACCGTTCTGGAGCGGCTGCGGACGGAAGACGAGAAGCTCATCATCGACATGGAGAAGCGCTATTTCGGCAAACTCTCCTTCCGGCCCGAGCCGGGCTTTCACGCCGAGCAATTCAAGATCGTCAACGTGGCGACGAACGAGGAATTGGCGAGCGAGAAGTCGTAAATCATACCCATGCGGCGCCGCGGGCCATCCCCGCCCCGGCGCCGCGCAGCCGGAACAGTCCGGGGGCTCTCAGGTTAGGAACAAGCCCGGCCACGGCTCACTTGCGCCTGCGCAATCTGGCGATGACGTTATCAGCCTATTGCCACGTTATTTCGAGAGGGGCGCTTCCGTCAGGCGTGCCTTGGAAATCGCCGCCGCCACGGAAGCAATGCTTTTCTGTTTTGCCATTTGGCATGGCAAATGGCATAACCACTCGAAATGGAAGCCGTTATCACAATGGATAAATTTGGACGCATGGTCCTTCCCGGACCAATGCGGAAGGCTTTGCAGATATCCCGGCCCGCCGCATTCAAGGCGGAAGTCATGGGCAACAAAGTGGAGCTTACGTTGGTCGCCCCGGAACGGAGCGCGGTATTGAAGAAGCGGCGCGGTCTCCTGGTGGTTTCCACCGGCGGGCGAAAATTTGACGCGGCTGAGGCCGTGGACGCGATGCGCGGGGAGCGATTCTGAGCACTTATTTTGACACATCGGCCCTGGTCGCCGCCATGGTGGAGGAGGAGGAGCATCACGGCGCGGCGTTGAGGGCGCTGGCCAGTTCCGCGGATGGCTTTACTTCCACACACGCCGTCGCTGAGACTTTTGCAACGCTGACCAGCGGGCGCTTGGAGGTTCAGCCAACCCCGGCTGAGGCGACGCAAGTGATTGATGCGAACGTCATCCGGCGGCTTCAAGTCGTTGATCTTGGGCTGAGTGACTATCAGCAGGCGATGCGCAACAGCCAAATGGTTGGCGCCCGCGGCGGCGCGATCTTTGACATGTTGCATTTGCAGGCTGCGCGCCGGGGGGCTGCGAAACGCATTCTCACCCTTAACGTCATCGTCGGGTTGCAGGATGCGGCGGTGAAGGAATTGCGCGACCGTTTGCTGAACCCAAGCCCATTACGCCGATTTGGATGAACGGCCCTTTGTGGGTTCCACGAGTTTGCCTGTACAAATGTCCAACCTCCAGCGTCAAAGCCTTGCTTTGGCTGGCTGGCGGCGGCATGATCCCCCTGTCGGAGCGGTCTTGTCCAAAATGTCTCAGACCCATTCAAATTTCCGCATGAAGTGCATTGTCACGGCGGGGCCGACTTACGAGGAACTGGACGATGTCCGGCGGCTGACGAATTTCTCGACCGGCGCCCTGGGCACGGAGTTGGCGGGGTTTCTGGCGGCGCGCGGGCATGAGGTCGTGTTGCTGCGCGGCCACTATGCGACGTGCCGCCTGGAACCGCCCGGGCCGCCCGCGCAGGTGTTCACCACCGGCGCCGATTTGCGGCGGCGCTTGCGGCGGCTGGCGGAAAAAGGGGCCGATGCCCTCTTTCACGCGGCGGCGGTCGGCGATTTCAAATTCGGGAAAATCTGGTCGCCGATGGACGGCGGCGAGTTGCGCGAAATCCGCTTGTCGAAGATTTCCACGCGAGAGGGCGTCATCCTGGCCGAGTTGCGTCCGGCGGCGAAGATCATTGTCGAACTGCGGGGATGGTTTCCAGAGGCGTATTTGGCAGGCTGGAAGTACGAGTTGGAGGGGCGCCGCGCCGAGGCGGTGGCGCGGGGCAGAGAGCAGTTGGCGGAGAACCAAACTGATGCCTGCGTGGTCAACGGCCGGGCCTACGGAAAGGGGTTCGGGCTGGTGACCCGGCGGGAGGCTTGCGAGCATCTGCGCGACAAGCCGGCTCTTTTCGCGGCGTTGCTGGCGCGGGCGGAGGTCAAAGCTCAGAAGCGCTGAAGGAGCGAATTGGAACGGGGCACGGGACAGAATTCTTCGGGGATCGACTTCACCCCGTCCCTCTCTCCTTCCGCCGTCGCCTGGCTGCCTCTGCCAGGGCGTTGAAGCATTCCCGGAATTGCGCGTGCGTCCGCGAAATCACGCAATGCCGCGAGCATTGTTTTCCGCAATATCGGCATCCGCCCGGGCCGGAATTGAAAAAGTATTGCGTTAATCAATTGTTGTTGTATGTTGGCGACGTGGCCGGAAAAGGGTGGATGTTCATTGACATAGGCCGGTTTGCGGAAAGCCGGAGCGGCGAACCCGTTCCAGCGAGAGCCACACCGCAAAAATGGCCGTTCCCTTGTGCAGGAAAAAAGGGGGGGTGGGCTTAACCACGGATTTCCCGGATTAACACGGATAAAGAGTTCTCATCCGTGTGCATCCATGAAATTCGGGGTCAAATGTCTTCGTCCGCGGCCCTGCTCGCCTGGTTGCGGAAATTCAAGATGTTGCTTGCACAATGCAACTTATGTGGTATTATGGGCACAGTGGGTGAGGGGGGGTTGTTCTTTGAAAGGCTGCGGATCGGGGGGGTGAGCGATGAACCCGTTTGAACCACGCCATGCCCCGGTTGTCGCGGCTGTAGATCCGCCTTGCGCGGAGCGCTGGCCCCTTTTCCGGCCTGCCATCCTGGCAGAGGGTGGCAATATGGATTCCAGTTGTGGCTTTTCCAACCACGGCGACGAACAAGGTAAATCAAGGCAAATGCACCCCCCGCCCTCCCCATCCCCGAATCGAAGCGGAGCGCAGGCAGATGTGTTTGAATTCCTTCCTCTGCGGCTCTCGGCGACTCTGCGCGAGAAAGGCTGTTTTCTTTTGATCGGCTGGTGTTCCAGATTTTCACCCTCTGGCACCCTCTGGCGAGTTAAGACTCCGGGGTTTTGGGCAGATGCCAGGCGCCTATTCGCGCTTATTCGCACCTTAAACTGACGGAGGAAGGGTTACCCGAAGCTGCTGATCGGGGCGCGCCCGGTTCTGTTGCGCCCGGCGTGTCTGGGTGTCGGCGTTGTTGGTTGCGCCAGGCTCCAGGCTGCGGTAGTGTTTGTTTTCACATCCATGTGTCCGACATTATCCGCGGTCAGAGCGCCGGCGCGGATGCCCGGCAGGGCGGCGTTTACGCTGATCGAGTTGCTGGTGGTGATTGCGGTGATCGCGATTTTGGCGGCACTTCTGCTGCCAGCCCTGGCTGGCGCCAAGGCGGACTCGCTGCGCATCCAATGCACGAGCAATCAGAGACAAATGGTCGTGGCATGGTCCACCTACACCTTGGACAACCGCGAGGTGTTGGTTCTCAACGGAGGGGATGAGAATGAGGTTTCCACGGTTGCCCACTTGTGGGTTTACGGCGGCAACCACGGCGACCCGGAAACGCTGACCAACTCGCAGTATTTGACGGGCGCCCAATATGCGCTGCTGGCGCCGTCCCAACCCGCGGCGCGGCTCTATAAATGCCCGGCTGACGAATCCAGGTGGTCCGTGGGTGAGGACGGAACGCTGGTGAACGAACTTCGCAGCTATTCCATGAACAGCTACATGGGTGTCTCGGGCGCCAACCTCATGATGCCGCTTGCCCAGACCCCCGGCTACCGCGTCTATATGAAGTATGCGGACCTGGCGGCGGACCCTGTGGCCAATCGTTTCGTTTTCATGGATGTCAATCCCGCGAGCATCTGCACACCGGGGTTTGGGGTCGATATGACGGCGGAAATGTTCATTCATTTCCCGTCCGACATGCATCGCGGTCGCGGGGTGGTGTCGTTCGCAGACGGCCACGTTGAAACCCACAAGTGGACGGACCCCAGAACGACGATCGGAGTGCCGCCGGGCCAGGGGTTTATTCCCCATGACATCGAATCACCCGGCAATCAAGACTTGGTGTGGATCACCCAGCGAACGACTTCCAAGAAGTGACAGGGCGCGGCGGTTCTGAGCATTTTTTGCTCGCCTCAGGCCCGATCCCGGCTTAATCAAAGGAAACTTATGCAGCCACGCCCCATTGCGCTCACGATCTTCGGAATTCTCAACATCGGCTTCGGTCTGTTCGATTTTGCCAGCCTCATGTTATCCAAAATCATTGGGCACGCCAACGTGTCGGGCAACGCCCTCGTCAAAACCATGCAATCCGACCCGGCTTACGCCGCCTGGAACCGCTTCTCGGCGTGCATCACAGGGGTCTTCGGATTGGTGTTGCTGACGGCCGGAATCGGGCTGTTGCTGACGCAAAACTGGGCGCGCATTCTCTCGATTGTTTATGCCGTAACCGCCGCCATCTTTATCATGGCCGGCTCCGTTGTCAGCTACCCGTTCGTCCAGGCGACCCTGGCTCACTTCCCGGCAGTGCCCGCCGGCATGATCGGGGCCCTCACCCTGATGGCTGTGGTCTTTGGCACCCTTCTCGGTCTGGCCTATCCGGTGTTGCTTCTTATTTTCATGACCCGTCCGAAGATCATCGCGGCGTTTGGGCCGGAGCCCCCGCCGGCTTGAGACCAAACGTGAGCTTTCAATTCCAAAACCGGGCGCAAGCCGGCCGGCTCCTGGCCGCCAAATTGGAAGCTTATGCCGGGCGCGCGGACGTCATTGTTCTGGGCCTGCCGCGGGGCGGCGTCCCGGTCGCGCGCGAGGTGGCGCGCCGGCTGCAAGCGCCGCTGGAGGTTTTTTTGGTCCGCAAATTGGGAGCGCCGGGGCGCGAGGAACTGGCCCTGGGCGCGATTGCCAGCGGCGGTTTTTGTTTTCTTAATGACAGCGTCGTCGCCTCCCTGCGCGTCTCGCGCCAGGTCATCGACCGGATCATCGCCCGCGAACAGACCGAGTTGGAGCGCAGGGAACTGGCCTATCGCACCAGGCCCGCGACGGAGTTGCGGGACCGCGTCGTGATTCTGGTCGATGACGGCCTTGCCACGGGGGCGTCCATGCGTGTCGCCGTCATGGCCGTGCGCCAGCGCCATCCGGCCCGGGTGGTGGTGGCCGCGCCGGTGGCGGCGCCGGAGACCTTCCAGGAGTTTCAGGGCGAGGTGGACGAAATCGTTTGCGTGGAAACACCCGACAACTTTCGCGGAGTGGGGCAGTGGTACGAGGATTTCGAGCAGACCAGCGACGACGAGGTGCGCCGGTTGCTGGCGGAAGCGGACAAACTGCCGAGCGCCGCGCTGACAGAATCACCTTCGCCCCTGGACGCGGACGTCCAGGTGCCAGCCGGAAGCGTGTTGCTGCAAGGAAGACTGGCCATCCCCGACGGCGCCAGCGGCGTGGTGATCTTCGCGCATGGCAGCGGCAGCAGCCACCACAGTCCCCGCAACCGCTTCGTCGCCGACGCCCTGCGCCAGGCGGGCTTGGGCACTTTGCTCTTCGATTTGCTCTCGCCCGCCGAAGAGTCGATGGACCGCGAGACTGCGCGCCTTCGATTTGACATCGCGCTGCTGGCCGAACGGCTCATCTGTTCCGTGGACTGGCTGGCCGGCCGCACGGAGGCGGCCAAATTGCCGCTAGGTTTGTTTGGCGCCAGCACGGGCGCGGCGGCGGCTCTGCTCGCGGCGGCGCGGCGGCCGGAATTGGCGCGAGCGGTGGTTTCCCGCGGCGGCCGGCCGGACCTGGCGGGCGCCGCGCTGGGGGACGTGAGCGCGCCGACCCTGCTCATTGTCGGCGGCGACGACACTCCGACGCTGGAATTGAACCGGCAGGCGATGCGGCGGTTGCGCTGTGAAAAGCGGCTGGAAATCGTGCCGGGCGCAACGCATTTATTCGAAGAGCCGGGGACGCTTGGACAAGTGGCACGCCTGGCTGCGGAATGGTTCCAGGAAAAAATGAATGTGGAGCGGTGAAGCGTCGCGGGGCAACGCTTGACCGCTCCATGAGTGATTCCGGCAAAGCTGTAAGCCGAATTTTGTCTGCCCCGATAAATCGGGGGAGAGGATCATTTGTCTCAGCAGCCGTACCCGAAACCCGTCCCGCTTGGCGGGAACTGGAGCGGGCCGCTCCGGGGTTTCCTATTTGGCCTTGCACCCGACGGGGTTTTCCGTGCCTTGCCGATTACTCGGCAAGCGGTGAGCTCTTACCTCGCCTTTTCACCCTTGCCTCGCTCTTGCGAGCGGGGCGGTCTGTTTTCTGTGGCACTGTCCGTGGCAGCGCTTGCGCGCTGTCCCCGCGTGTATCCTGCAACGGCGCGGGCGCCCCTGCAGGTTACGCGGCATCGCGCCCTCTGGTGTTCGGACTTTCCTCCTCCGGCCCGCGAGGGCCGAAAGCGATCCTCCGCTCTCCCGGAATCAACCTAAATGTAACCCCTGCCGCTCAATCCGCAACGGCCAAATCCATGTCCGGCGTGTAATACAGTATCCGCCCGCAGTTGGGGCAGGTCACCAAATCCTTCTCCGCCTGGCACGTCACCATCAGTTGCACCGGAAACTTCATGTGGCACCCGCCGCATACTCCGTGCTGGATGCCCACAACCACGCTGTCCCCCTTGTTGTGCAACAACCGTTCGTAGTGCCGCAATGCCCGGTCTTCTATCGCACCGGTCAATTGGTCCCGATTGCCTTCCAAGCCGGTCAATTCGCTCCGCAACGTCTGTTCGCGCGCGGCCAGTTCTTTCAACTGTTCGTCCGCCGCCTTTCTGATTTCGTCGGCCTCCCGGCTGGCGGCGGCGGCGGCTATTTGGATCGCTTCCGCCTCTTCCATCAAGCCCAATTGCCGGTCCTCCAACTCCGTAATGCTGGCCTTGCAAGTATCGATTTCGTGGGCCAAGGCGCGGTATTCCTCATTCTTTTTCGTTTGAAATTGCTGCAAGGCGTAGCGCTCAATCTGTTGCTTCTTGGACTCCGCTTCCAATTCCAGCTTTTTCCGGTCGCTTTCGACCTGCTTCAGCTTCGCTTTGGCCGTTTCCATGCCGGCCTGCGCCGCCGCGGCCCTGCTTTGGAGCGCCTGCCGCTCCGGTTCAACGCGCGCCAGGTGGTCTTTGGCGCGCAGAATCCGGTGATCCCTGTCTTGCAAAATGAGCAGCTTTTCGATTACTTGTTGCATTAGGCCGTTTCCATTCCGTCGTTGGCATCGAAGTTACCGGCCTCCGTTGCTCAAGTCAATGGGGATGCTTGCGGCGTTTTGAACAATTTGATGAAGACCGATTCCGTTAAGCCCGACATCCGCTCCCTGACCCAGGAGGAACTCCAGCGCCACTTCGCCCTCTGGCAGGAACCGGCCTATCGCGTCGCCCAATTATTGACCTGGCTCTACGCCCGCCGCGCCGCCCATTGGGACGAAATGACCAACCTCCCCAAGGCCTTGCGCGCGCGCCTCCGGGAAACCTTCGCGCTCCGCTGGCCCGAATTGGCCCGCCGCCAGGGCGCGCGCGACACCACTCAAAAATTCCTCTGGCGCCTGGCCGACGGCGCGTTGATCGAGAGCGTCCTCATCCCCGCCAGCCCCAGCCTCTACGGCGAGCCGAGCGACCGCCACACCCTTTGCATCTCCACCCAGGTCGGCTGCGCTTACGGCTGCAAGTTCTGCGCCAGCGGCCTGGACGGCTGGAAGCGCCATCTGCTCCCCGACGAAATCGTCAATCAGGTCCTGGCAGTCGAGCGCGCCGAAGCGGGCGCCGGGGCGCGCCTGATTAACAACGTCGTGGTCATGGGGATGGGCGAACCGCTGGCCAACTACGACAACCTCCTGCGCGCCCTGCGCATCCTCAACGCGCCTTGGGGCGGCGAGATCGGCGCGCGCAAAATCACCGTCTCCACCAGCGGTTTGGCCCCGCAAATCCGCCAACTGGCCGCCGAACCGCTCCAATTCCGCCTCGCCATCTCCCTCCACGGCGCCACGGACAAGACCCGCTCCAAAATCATGCCTGTCAATCACAAATATCCACTCAAGGAACTCACCGCCGCCTGTGATTTCTACCTCAGGAAAAAAGGCCGCATGATCACCCTCGAATACATCTTGATCGCCGGAATCAACGACGCTCCGCCCCAGGCCTTGCCCCTGGCGCGCCTGGCCCGCCATTTGCGCGCCAAGGTCAATCTGATCCCCTACAACGACGTCCAGGGCCTGCCCTGGCGCCGGCCCGACGATCCGGTCCAGGACGCCTTTTTGGCCGCATTGGAGCGCGAGGGCGTTTCCGCCACCCTGCGCCGCGAAAAAGGCGGGGACATCGACGCCGCCTGCGGCCAGCTCCGCCTCAAAACAGAGCGCGAACTGGCGCGTTGACGTCAATTCAAGCCATAAATAGGCGTAAATTGATGGCGGTGACGGTTTCCCTTACGGGGCGGAGTTCGCATGTTACGGTAAATTACGGTAGTTTTGTTGCAACGCAAGCGTGATTGCGAGCGCCGGGCCCCGGGACCCGGATAGAATTCGGCGGGGATCGCCCTCATCCTGGCCTTTTCCCCCAGAGAAGGTACGCCAGGCGCGCGGTTCTGGTGTTGCCAATAAGCGTCCGGCAAATCCAGTCGTGTGTGGTTTCCCTTGCGGTGCGGAGATTTCGGCGCTGGAGCAGGCTTGTGCAACTTGTGCATCTTAAATTGGCGCGGGATTCCAGAGGCTTCTTTCATTCCTTTGACTTTCGGCGGGCCGGCAACTAGCGTGATGGGCATGGAACCGTTGTACGCACCGTGGCGGATTGCCTATATTCGAGCGCCCAAGCCTGAGCCGGCCACGGGCCTGATTTTCAAGGAAATCGCCGAGTCGAGCGATGATGTGGGCAATTACGTCGTGGCGCGCGACCGGAGTTGTTTCGCGCTGCTCAATCGCTATCCTTACGCGGGCGGCCATTTGCTGGTGGTGCCTTACAAATTGTCGCCCGACCTGAACGGGTTGACCGAGGAGGAGATGTGCGATTTGTTCAAGTTGACGCGGCGCTGCCAGAACGCGCTCAGCGCGGTGATGCGCCCGGATGGATTTAACATCGGGATCAATTTGGGGCGGACTGCGGGGGCGGGGATCATCAACCACGTCCATGTGCATATCGTTCCGCGCTGGATCGGGGACAGCAATTTCATGCCGGTGATTGGGGCGACGACGGTGGTGCCGGAAGCGCTTTCGGAAGTGGCGTCGCAGTTGCGCGCCGCGCTGGCCAGATAACCCCGCCCGCCGATGCCAACGGAAACCCTCCACTTCGAGAACGCGCGCCTGGCGCAGCAAACTTTCAACAATGAACCGCGCAATTTGCAGGCGCTGACAACGGAGTTGGGGGTCAAAGCGGTCGCGCGGGAGAATTGGATCAAATTGGAAGGCACCGATGAGGGGTTGGACATGGCGCGGGAGTTGTTTCACTCGCTGGAGTCGGCCCTTAAAAATGGAGGCGCGGTTCGGAACCGGGATTTTGCCCAGGCGCTTGGCGTGGTGAAGAATGAGGGGGCCGAGGCGTTGCGGGCGTTGTTTTCCGAGCGCATTGTCACTTCGCCGCGCAAGGCGCCGGTGACGCCCAAGAGCGTGGGGCAGAAGAAATACGTCGATGCCATCCGGGCGCATGACGTGACGTTCGGGTTGGGCCCCGCCGGGACGGGAAAGACTTACCTGGCCATGGCGATGGCGGTGTCGGCGCTGAAGGAGGAGAGGGTGGCGCGGATCATTTTGACGCGTCCGGCCGTGGAAGCGGGAGAGGCGCTGGGATTTCTGCCGGGGGACCTTTACGAAAAGATCACGCCGTATTTGCGGCCACTTTACGACGCGCTGCACGACATGTTGCCGGCGGAGGAAATGGAGAAGAACATGGCGGCGGGGGTCATTGAGATCGCGCCACTGGCGTACATGCGCGGGCGGACGCTGAACCACGCGTTCGTGGTGCTGGACGAGGCGCAGAACTCGACGGCGGAGCAGATGTTTATGTTTTTGACACGATTGGGGATGAGTTCCAAGGCGGTCATCACCGGCGATCCGACGCAGATCGATTTGCCACCGCAGAAACGCTCCGGGTTGCTGGAGGCGGAGCGGGCGTTGAGGAACGTGGAGGGGATCGCGCTCATCCAATTGAGCCGGCGGGACGTTGTGAGGCATCCGTTGGTGCAGCGGATCATCGCGGCCTACGAGGAGCATCGCGGGCGTCAGGCATGAAAGACAGCGGGCGGCCAAAAGTGAAGAACTCCCTGCTTTTGTTGAATCGGCAACAGACGCGCAAGGTGGACCGGCGGCTGCTGCGCCGCATGGCGCGCTGCCTGTTGGAAGAAGTGCTGCGCCGCGACTCCTACGAACTGGGCGTGCATCTGATCGGCGCGGCCGAAATGGCGCGGCTCAACGAAACTTTTTTGGGCCACGAAGGTTCCACCGATGTCATTACCTTCGATCACCAGGAGAGGGCAGGGGGGGCGCGCCGGAGCGGCGTCCGGGAAAAGGGAGCGGCCGCAGAGGGAAGGGTTTGCGGGGAGATTTTTATTTCGGTCGATGACGCGGTTCGCCAGGGCCCGCGTTTCCGGGCCAGTTGGCAGGAGGAGGTGGCGCGGTATCTGGCGCATGGCCTGTTGCACCTGGAGGGCTGCGACGACACGGCCCCCGGTCCGCGGCGCGCGATGAAACGGCGGGAAAACAGGCTGTTAAAGGAATTGTCCTTGCGCTTCGATTTGGTCAAACTGGGGAGCGACTGAGATGGCGTTGAACGAGACCAGTTTCCTGAAGCGATGCCGGGCCGATTTTTTTGCCGGGCTGGCCCTGGTGTTGCCCGGAGTCATTACCCTTGCGGTGGTCGTGTGGATTTTTAGAAACGTCTCCGACGTGACCAACACGCTGCTGTTCTTTTTGCCCATGTCCTTGACGCATGTTCACCGGCCGGACGGCGGGCTGGGGGACATCGAATGGTATTGGAGCTGCGTGGCGCTGATTCTGGCGGTGTTTCTGATCTGCCTGGCGGGACGTTATGGCCGGAATTATTTGGGGCGCAAAGCGATGGAGTGGGTTGATGGCACCATCATGCGCGTGCCGTTGATGAATAAGATTTACGGAACGGTAAAACAGGTCAACGAATCCTTCTCCACCAACAAATCCTCCTTCAAGCAGGTGGTGCTGGTCCCGTTCCCGCATCCGCGCTCGCGAGCGGTCGGATTTGTCACCGGCGAACAGAGCGGCTTGGGGCCGGAGAAACTGGTCAGCGTCTTCATCCCGACGACTCCCAATCCGACATCCGGTTTTCTTGTCCTGATTCCCGAAAGCGACCTGATCAAACTCGACATGTCGGTGGCTGACGGAATCAAGTACACCATAAGCCTCGGAGCGATTTCGCCGGAACACGCCGGGCTGGCCATTTCGACGCTCTCGAACCGGACAGCGCCGCCGGCCCAGGACCCCGGCCCGGCGCAGCCATGAAGATTGAGAGCGCGACCGGCCTGGTCTTGCGCGTCCGGCCGCTGACCGACACGAGTTTGATCGTGCATTGGCTGACGCGCGAGGCGGGGCGCGTGGCGACGGTCGCCAAAGGAGCGCGCCGTCCGAAATCGCCGTTTCGGGGGCAGATGGATTTGTTTTATTTGGCGGACTTGAGTTTTGCGCGTTCCAGCCGGTCGGAGTTGCATGCCTTGCGCGAGGTGCGGCTGGTGAAAAGCCACGCGGCCTTGCGCTCCGAACTGGCCTGGCTGCAACAGGCCTCCTACTGCGCGGCGCTGATCGAGCAAACGACGGAACTGGAGACGCCCGTGCCGCTGGCGTTCGAGTTATTCGGCGCGTTCCTGTGTCAATTGCCCAAACAGCCCGCCCTGCCGCAGGCGATTTTCGCGTTTGAAATCAAATGGCTCGAAGAATTGGGGCTGAAGCCCAACTTGGAGGAATCGCACCTGACGCCCGGCGCGCGCCAGATTCTGGAAACTTTGCTGAAGGCGGATTGGCCGGAGGTCTTCCGCCTGCGATTGAGCGACGCGCAAAGGACTGAAATAGGGCTTTTCCTTCATGGCTTCCTGGTTTTTCACCTGGACCGGGTTCCGCGCGGACGCAACGCCGCCGCTTTTGAGGATGGGAAAGCTCGATAATGCAAGCGCGACCGCCCAAATACACACGAAAGCGTTGAAAAAACGGGCGGGTGCGGCTAGATTGTTTTCGATGCTCAGCGATCGGTCATACATGCGGGAGCCAAGCCGGCCAGGATGGTCGATGACCAACATTTTGTTGGTCGCCTTGGTGGCCTGCTTTCTGACGCAATGGCTGATGGACGACTTGATGGGGGGACGTTTCACGGGCGCGCTGGCGTTGAGCGCCGACGGATTGCGCCACGGGCGGGTTTATCAACTTATCACATTTCAATTTCTCCACGGCGGCCTCTGGCATTTGCTGGGCAACATGATGGGCCTTTATTTTTTCGGACGCGCGGTGGAGGCGATATTGGGAAGCCGAGGAATGCTGGCGCTTTACCTGATCAGCGGAACGGTCGGGGGGCTATTGCAGATGGGGCTGGAATTTGCGTTTCCGTCATATTTTGGGGCAGGGGTGGTCGGGGCTTCGGCGGGCGTGTTTGGGTTGATTGCGGCATTTGCCGTCCATGCGCCGGATGATCTCATCACGATGCTTTTGTTTTTCGTCCTGCCGGTGACGTTCCCTGCGAAGGTGATTTTGTGGGTCGAGGGAGGCATCGCGCTGTTCGGAATTCTTTCCCCGTTCGTCACTTCCACATTGTCGGACTCCAGCGGTGTTCTTGTGGCGCACGCGGCGCACCTGGGCGGGATGTTGACGGGCATTGTTTGGATTCGCTGGCGCATGGCGGCGCCGGCGTTTGGATTCTGGCGGCCTTTCGCGCGGAATCGGCCGCTACGCCGGGACGCGCCCAGCCCTCTCCCAAGACGCGCCGCCCGGAGCGCCCGGCGAAAACCGGAAGAACTGCCGCCGGCGGAATTCATCAGCCGTGAGGTGGACCCGATCCTGGAGAAAATTTCCGCGCACGGCATCCACAGCCTGACCGAGCGGGAACGGCAAATTCTGGAGGCCGCGCGCAGCCGGATGGCCAAGCGATAAAGAGGCCGTTAAAAAACACATGATTCAACGTTATTCCAGGGCGGAAATGCGGGACATCTGGACCGAACAGCGCAAGCTGGAAATCTGGCTGCAAATCGAGTTGCTGGCCGCCGAGGCGCTGGTCGCCGAGGGCATCGTGCCCGCGTCCGACTTCGCGCAGATGAAGGCCCGCGCCGCCTTCAGCATCGAACGCTGCCGGGAATTGGAAAAGACCCTCAATCACGACGTCATCGCCTTCACCACCAACGTCGCCGAAAACATCGGCGCGCCCGCCGGCCGCTGGCTGCACTTCGGGTTGACGAGCAGTGATGTTATTGACACCGCCTTCGCCGTGCAAATGACGCAGTCGGCCGATCTGCTCGGCGCCGATGTTGCCGCCTTGCGCGAGGTGATCGCGGCAAAAGCCCGGCAATATCAATTCACTCCAATGATCGGGCGCAGCCACGGCATCCACGCCGAGCCGACGACGTTCGGGCTGAAAATGGCGCTGATGCACGATGAGTTCACGCGGGCCGCGCGGCGCCTGGAAACGGCGCGCGAACGCGTCGCCGTGGGCAAACTTTCCGGGGCGGTCGGCACCAGCGCGCACCTGTCGCCGCGCGTGGAGTTGGAGGTGTGCCGCAAGCTGGGGCTTCGCCCGGCGATTGTCGCGACGCAGGTCGTGCCGCGGGATTTGCACGCCGAGTTCATCGGGGTCCTGGCGTTGATCGCGGCGAGCATCGAACGGTGGGCCACCGAGTTCCGCCATTTGCAGCGCACCGAAGTGCTCGAAGCGGAGGAGTTTTTCGCGCCGGGCCAGAAAGGCTCCAGCGCGATGCCGCACAAGCGCAATCCAATCACCGGGGAACGCCTCACCGGCCTGGCGCGGGTCGTGCGCGGCAACGCCGTCGCCGCTTTGGAAAACGTGGCCCTCTGGCACGAGCGCGACATCAGCCACAGTTCGGTGGAACGAATCATTTTCCCCGACTCCTGCACCCTGCTGGATTACATGCTGGTGACGCTCAAGAAACTGACCGGCGGCCTGATCATCCATCCGGAGAACATGAAGCGGAACCTGGCGCTTTCGCTGGGCCTCTGGAATTCCCAAACCGTGTTGCTGGCCCTGATCAAGAAGGGCCTCTCCCGCGAAGCCGCCTACGAGCTGACGCAGCGCAACGCCATGCAAACCTGGCAGGCCAAACACGACGGGCGGAACGAGGCGGATTTTCTGGCGCAACTCCGGCGCGATCCAGAGGTCAACAAACATTTCGCCGCGGGCGAACTGGAGAAGCTCTGCTCGCTGGATTTCCATTTCCAGAATGTGAAAGCCGCATTCCAGAAAGTTTTCGGCCCCGAAAAGCCCTCTTGACATGAAAAACCCCGTTCAACGCAAGGCCGGTCCCGACCTGCACCGTCGCGTCACGCCCGTGGTGCGCGTCGGTCTTTTTGGCATTGGGCTGGATGCTTACTGGCCACAATTCCCCGGGTTAAAGAGACGGCTGGAGGAATACCTGGCCGTCGTGGAGAAGCGATTGCAGCGTCCCGGCGTCAAACTGGTCAATCTCGGTCTGATTGATACGCCGGCCCGGGCCTTGGAGGCCGGACACCGGTTCCGGCGGGAGGACGTGGATTTGATTTTCCTGCATGTGACCACTTACGCGCTTTCATCCACGGTGCTGCCGGTGGTGCAACGCGCCAAAGTGCCCGTTATCGTTCTCAATGTGCAGCCTGCCGCGGCCATTGACTACGCCGCCTTCAACAAAATGGGAGACCGCACGGCCATGACCGGCGAATGGCTGGCTCACTGCTCCGCCTGCCCCGTGCCCGAAATCGCCAGCGTCTTCAACCGGTGCGGAATCCCTTTTCACCAGATCACAGGAATGTTGCACGACGACCCCGCCTGTTGGAACCAGGCCGCGGCCTGGATCGATGCCGCACAGACGGCCAGCGTCATGTTCCACAATCGCCTGGGAGTCATGGGACACTACTACGGCGGCATGCTCGATATTTATTCCGACTTGACTCAGCAATGCGCTGTTTTCGGCGGCCATATCGAAATCATCGAGGTGGACGAACTGGCCGCATTGCGGCGCGATGTCACCGCACCCCAGATCAAAGCCCGCGTCGCGGACTTTCATCGAGTGTTTGACGTGCAGCCGGATTGTTCGGCCCAGGAATTGCAGCGGGCGGCCCGGACCTCGGTCGCTTTGGACCGGTTGGCCCAAACGCATGATCTCGGTTCCCTGGCCTATTACTACATGGGCGCGGGCAACGCGGAAAACGAGGACGCGATCAGTTCGATCATCCTCGGAAACTCGCTCCTGACCGCCTGCGGCATTCCCGTCGCCGGCGAGTACGAAATCAAAAACGCGCAGGCGATGAAGATCATGGACAGCTTTGGCGCGGGCGGATCCTTCACCGAATACTACGCCATGGATTTCAACGATGACGTCGTTTTGATGGGGCACGACGGACCCGGCCACATCGCCATCGCCGAAGGCAAAACCAAAGTGCGCCCATTGCGCGTTTATCATGGCAAAATAGGCCGTGGACTGTCCGTGGAAATGTCCGTCAAACACGGCCCGGTTACGCTCCTGTCGGTGGTCCAGGGTGGGGATGGGCGGCTCAAGCTATTGTGCGCGCACGCCGAATCGGTGCCCGGTCCGATCCTGGAGATCGGCAACACCAACAGCCGNNGACATCAGCCACAGTTCGGTGGAGCGGATCATTTTTCCCGACTCCTGCACGCTGCTGGATTACATGCTGGTGACGCTGCGAAAACTGACCGCCGGGCTGATCGTTTATCCCGAAAACATGAAGCGGAATCTGGCGCTCTCGCTGGGCATGTGGAACTCCCAGACTGTCCTGCTGGCGCTCATCCGCAAGGGGCTGACGCGGGAAGCGGCCTACGAACTGGTCCAGCGCAACGCCGAGCAAACCTGGCTGGCCAAACGCGCCGGGCGTGACGACGCGGATTTCCTGCGCCAATTGCGGCTTGATTCGGATGTCAATAAACATTTTGCAGAAGGCGAGCTGGAGGCGCTTTGCTCGCTCGAATTCCACTCCCGCAACCTGGGCGCGAAGTTCGACGCGCTCTTCGGCCCCGGCGCTCCGCCGTGAGTCAGACATCCAGGCCTCCTACAATTCGCGCAGAGCCGCCGCGATGGGCAGCCGGGCGGCGCGAACCGCCGGAAGCAGTCCGCCGATCAACCCGATGGCCGCGGCCCAGATCATCCCCTCCAGCAGCAACCGCGGGGTGACCCGGAACGCGAAGGCCACCTGGCTGAAGCTCTGAAAGTTCATGGTCGAGGTGTGAAAATCGTTGAAGGCGAAATACGCCAGAGCGCCGCCCGCAGCGCCGCCGGCCAGTGCCAGCAGAAGCGACTCAATCATCAATGAGACGACAACGGCCGCGCCGCCAAATCCCATCGCCCGCAGGGTGGCGATTTCGCGCGTGCGGGCCGCGACCGCGCTGTACATCGTGTTCAACGCCGCAAAGACCGCGCCGATGGCCATGAGAGAAGCCACCGAAAAGCCCAGGGTCCTAATGAGCCGCGTCATGGTTTCGGATTGTTCGGCATAATACTCGGATTGCCGCGAGACTTTCACGTTCAGTTGCGGATTGGACGTCAACGAGTCCTTGAATGTTTGAAACACCCCGGGGGTGGTCAGCCTGGCGAGGACGGACTGGAAGGAATCGCCTCGATGGTAGGCGGCCTGGAGCACCTTGGCATCGCTCCAGATTTCCGATTCACAGACCGCTCCGTTGGCGGAGAACATTCCAACGACAGGCCATTGGTAGCGCCCCACTTTGATGCTGGAGCCGACCTCCAGTCCGGTGAACTCCCGCGCCGCGCCGCTGCCAACGATCACTTCATCCTTTCCCCATTCGAACATCCGGCCCCGGATGATCTTCAGATGGTCCCGCACTTGCAAGGCGGCCGGCTCCACGCCCCGCAGCGGCACGTTGGCGTCCATGCCGGTCGAGCGTTTGGGGAGGTCGATGATGACGAACAATTCCGCGGAGGAAAGCGCCCCCTGGCCCGCGCGCGCCACTTCAGGGGAGTCGGCGATGATCTGGGTTTGTTCGCGCGAAAAGCCGCTGACCATCTCGCTGTCCGCGCCGCTGCGCAGCACGATGGCAGTGTCCGGCGAACTGGAAACCGACATGGCCCGCGTAAAACCCGCCGACATCGACAGAACGCCGACAAGCACGACGACGACGCCGGCAATGCCGATGAAGGTGGTCGCCGCCGCCCCGCGTCGTTGCGGCAGGCTCATCAACCCGAATCGGGTGATGGATATGATTTGTGAGAGCCAGTTCATGGAGACAGTCAATTACATTCTCCGCAATGCGTCCGACACCCGCAGGCGCAGAGCTTGCAGGGCGGGAAAAGCCGCGGCGGCCACGCCGAGCGTCACACAAAGGACCACGCCAATGACCAAATCGCGCGCCGGGAAAAAGAACAGCGGGAGCAGACCGCCGGTCGGATCGCCTCGGGAAACGACCATCCACGCCAAACCAAGGCCCAGACCTCCCCCGATTATGGAGATCAGGCACGACTCGACGAGCACGATCCCGACGACCTGGGCATTGGTGAAGCCGATGGCTTTGAGCACGCCCAATTCTCCGGTTCGCTCGCGCACGGCCTGCGACATCGTGTTGGCGGTCACCAGGAGGATGGTGAAAAAAACGGCCCCCAGAATCGACACGACAATCAACTGGATATTGCCGATCTGGCTTACCCATGCCTGGACGAACGCGCCCTCCGGCTCCGTCTTGGTTTCGGAGTCGGAGTTTTCAAATTCCTTGTCCACCAGTTTCGCCGTTTCCGCCGCCAGCGCGGGGTCTTTGACCCGGATGGTGTACCACCCGACCTGCCCTTTGCCTCCAACCCGCGCTTCGTCGAAGTAATCGTAGCGAAAAAGCAGCGCCGTCGTGTCCGTCCCCTTTTCCTTCCCGTCATAAATACCGACGATATCAAAGTCCCAGACGCGGTTGTCGCCGGCCTGCGCCCAAATGGTGGACCGGATGGGCACCTTATCGCCGATCTTCCAGTGAAATCGTTCGGCCGTTTTCCGTCCGACAGCCGCGCCGGTGCGGGTTTGCAGCCAGGCTTTTTTCTGGTCCGGCGGGAGTATGAGTTCCGGATGTATCTCCAGGAACTCCTCCGGCTCCACGGGACATTGCATGAAAAAATTCTTTGGATCCTGATAAACGCCGCCGAACCACGTTTGATGCGTCGCCAGAACAACGCCGGGGATGCGTTCCATGCGCGCTTTGTAACTCTGGGGCAGTAACTGGATGATGGACACCTTGTCGCGAACGATCAGCCGGTCCGCCCCGGCCATTTGCACGCCGCCGGTCAGCGCCTGTTTGATGGAGCAAAGAAAACCGAAGAGGACGAACGCCACGAGCACGGAGAGCAGCGTCAGCGCCGTGCGCGCCTTCTTGCGTTTGAGGTTGCACCAGATGAGATGGAAATACTTCATGACGCGCGTTGGGAACTCGAAGAGGCGGATCAGCGTTTCTCCTTCACTTCTCCGCCTCGCTGCTGAGGCTGCCCTTGTTGAGATACACCGTCCGCGCCGCGCGCGCCGAGGCGTGCGGATCGTGCGTGACCATGATGATCGTCTTGCCGTGCTCCCGGTTCAGAGCCTGGAGCAAATCCAGCACTTCATCCCCTGCCTTCCGGTCCAAGTCGCCCGTCGGTTCGTCACACAACAGGATCGTCGGGTCGGTCACAATGGCGCGCGCAATGCCGACCCGCTGCTGTTCGCCGCCCGAAAGGGTGCGCGGATAATGCCTGGCGCGATGCGACAGGCCCACCACCTCAAGCGCCGTGGCCACATGGCTTTTCCGCTCGGTCTTCGAGAGGTGTGTGAGCAGCAGCGGCAACTCCACGTTGCGCTCCGCATTGAGCACGGGCATCAGATTGTAAAGCTGAAAAACAAAACCGACGTGCCGCGCGCGCCAGTGCGCCAGTTCCCGGTCGGAAAGCTCGTCTATGCGTTCCTGGCCAACGGACACTGAACCTCTGGTGGGACGGTCCAGCCCGCCAATCAAATTGAGCAAAGTGCTCTTGCCCGATCCTGACGGACCCATCAGCGCCAGGAACTCCCCGGCGGGCACCTGCAAACTCAAATCGGCCAGCACATGAATATCCTCCGCCCCGCGATGGAAGACCTTTTCCACGCGGTCCACACGCACCAGCGGCTCGCCGCCTTTTTCATTTTCGCTCATGGCGTTTTCTCCTTCACCTTGTCCCGATCTTTCAGTCCGGCAGGGCAGTTGACAAGCACTTGTTCGCCGGCGTTCACGCCGGCGCTCAAGACAGCCTCATCCCCCTGTGTGTCGCTCACGTTGACGGCCCGCCGTTCCGCGCGGCCATCGTGCGCGACGAACACGACGTCGCGGCCGTCCTGGTTTTGCAACGCATTCTTGGGCACAACCACGCCGCGGACCGCCGTCGCGGGCGCGCCGGCTGTTTCCAGAAAGGCGACTTTCACCGCCATGTCGGGCAGGATGCGCGGGTCCAGTTGATCAAAGCCCACGCGCACTTTGACGGTCGCTTTCTGGCGGTCCGCCGTGGGAATAATGGCAATGACCTTGCACGGGATTTTCCAGTCGGGATAAGCGTCGAGCGTCCCCTCGGCTGGCTGGGCCGGTTCGACGCGGTTGATGTAGCTCTCGTTGACATCCAGTTCGATTTCGAGCGAGTTCATATCGACTATGGTGCATATCCCCGTCCGCGTGAAGCCGCCCCCGGCGGAAACCGGCGAGATCATCTCGCCGGGCTGCGCGTCCTTGGTCGTCACCACGCCGGCGAATGGCGCGCGGATGACCATGTCCTCAATCTGCTGCTTCCAGAGCGTCAACTGCCGTTCCGCGGTGATGATGTCCAATTCCTGCCGCGCCAGCCGCGCCCGCAGCGTCATGGCGTCGGACTCCGCTTTGTCCAAGTCGGATGGCGAGGCGATCTTCTGCTTGGCAAGGTCGGTCGTGCGTTGGAATTCCACGTCGGCCTGTTTGAGTTGGGCGCGTGTTTCCTCCAGTGAGACGCGCGTGGACTCCAACTGCGCCTGCGCGACGTCCAGGCTGGTCTTGACATTGGAATCGTCCAGCCGCGCCAGGACTTGCTGGTCCTTGACCTTCATTCCTTCCTCGAAAAGCACTTCCATCACTTTGCCTGTGACTTTGGCCGACACCGTCGCCTTCCGTCGCGCGGTGACATAGCCGGAGGCGTGCAACACGGCGCGATCCGCCCCGCTGCCGTTGCGGCGGGCCGGGACGGTTTGCACTTCCAAAATGGCGGCGCGTTGGTGCCACCAGAGCGCAGCCGCGCCCAGTAACGCCACAACCACCGCCGCGCCAACCAACCAGGGGAGGTTGGAGGCTCGCGGCGCTTCCGGGCGGCGCTCGATGCGCAGTTCATCCAATGCAGGTCTTGGCATACCTATAAAGCCGCATCATCGGGGAAAACCGATTTGGGGGCTAGATTAAAATAGGGGGGTTGCCAATCTTTGATGGAATGGTACCCCGGGTGGGAGTCGAACCCACGACCAACTGATTAAGAGTCAGCTGCTCTAGCCAACTGAGCTACCGAGGCGTCCCTGTTATTAACAGGAGCACCCATTTTGCATCCTTTCCCGTGAAGGGCAAGCAGTTTCCGCGCAAGGCAACGGATTTGGGTGCAGATCAGCTTTTGTAGCGCAGACTTCCAAGTCTGCTGTGCCGCGGGCTTCCAAGCCCGCACTGGCGATGACTTTGCGCAGCGTGCCGATTTGGAAATCGGCGGCACAGCAGACTTGGAAGTTTGCGCTACGGCTAAAGGCCTCGACAAACGCGGCGCCGCGCCGCGCGGAAGAGTTCTTTTCCCTTGTTGGACTGCGGGCTGCGCCGCAATGGCCAAAACGGGGGGGGATTTTAAATTGCCAGAGCCTGCCAGAGATTGAAACTCCCCTCGCAAAACCGGCGGCAGATAAACCGCCGGAACATGAAAATGGCCAGCCTCGCCCAGGCGGAGGCCGCAGAGGGCCTGGAACTGCTCGACGCTTTCAAGGCGGCAAAGGAACAAAACCCGGCATTGACACAGGGAGAATTCCTGGCGCAGGTGCGGGAACAGCGGATGATGGCGATGTCGCGAACGGCCGCAAAACTCCCGCCGGCGGATGAGCCGCCGTCGGAACCAGCCGAAGAGCCGGGCTAAGAAGGCCCGCCTGGCATCGCCGCGTCGTAGGATGACACGGCGGGTTGCAGGACAGTGCCGGGCGCATGACAGCAAACTCGGTCGCCTTTGGCGACGGGTGGAGAAAGCGACCAACATCTCGGACGTTGATTATCAAGGACATGCAAATGGGCGCTTTGAAGAATTCATAGCCCCCTTGATATACATTGCAAGGTTATGTATGGTATCGCTATGCTAATGAAAGAACTCGTGGCGGCCTCGACCGAACCGTTGGTTTTGTCCATCCTTTCCCGCGGCGAAAGCTACGGTTATGCCGTGATTCAGGAAGTGAAACGGCTTTCCGGGGACAAAATCGAATGGACGGACGGGATGCTCTATCCGGTGATGCACCGGATAGAAGATCGGGATTCGATAAAGTCACGCTGGGACGAAAGCGAAACCGGGCGGAAACGGAAGTATTATTCGCTCAAAAAAGGCGGAAAAATGGCGATGGTCAGGCATCAGGAACAATGGTCGCTGGTCCATGGCGTTCTGTCCGGCTTGCAAAAGGAACACTATGTTTGACATTGAAGAATCAATCGCGGAATGGCGCCGGCAGATGCTGACCGCCGGAATCAAGACGCCCACGCCGATGGAGGAACTGGAAAATCATTTGCGCGAGGCCGTGGAAAGCCAAATGCGGTCTGGATTGGATGCGCAAGAGGCTTTCGAAACAGCCGTGCGGCAAATCGGTCAAAGCGGCGCTTTGCAAACCGAGTTTGCCAAAGTGGGTGGAACAGTTTATGAACAATTGAAACAATTGTTTCGCGCCATTGCAGGAATTCCGGATTATCAACTTGCCACGAACATGAACTCATCACTCCAAAACTTCGAACCAAGATGGGCTACTTATTTCAAGACCATTGCTTTCATCGTGGGCGTCAGTTTATCGCAGCACCTCGAATAATCCGGGCCGGAGGTCATTATTACACTTGGATCTGAATCGCCCGCTCAAAGTGTTCAACGGCTTCCGCCATCTTCCCCTTCGTTTGCTTGGTGTATAGAAACCCTATTCCTGCCAGCGGCCATGTGGGCGCCAGCGGATCAAAAGGAAACAGAAGGGAACGAACAAAGGCTGGACGGCAAACACGCCTGCCGGCACAACCTCTGGACACACTACCCGACGGAACAACTGCACGCACGCTATGGACTCTATGAACTGCCGACCACGCCGAAGTGGAAAGCGGCCCGATGAATGAGCCCGGAGAGCCGAATATGGGAAATCCGTCCGTTCGGTTCGATGAGGGGCGGGAGGGAGTCGGTCATTGGCCTTGTGCCTTTTAATCCGACCTCTCCTGCCTACTCTACTAAAACTGGGCTAATTGGTCTGCGCCAGGGAGTTGAGCAGGAAATTCTCGACTTGGTCCATCACGGTCGTTTCGTTGAAGCGGGCCAGGACGTCGGCCTGGGCGGTTTCGGCCATCTGGCACCGCAGGGCGGGGGAGATGAGCAGTTCCTGCATGCGCGCGGCCAACTGGGCGGCGTCGCCGGGGGGATAGGTCAGGGAGTTCTCGCCGTGGCGCAGCAGTTCCTCGGCGCCGCCCGGTGTCGAGGCAATGACCGGAAGGCCGCATCCCATGGCCTCGAGGGCGGTGAACGGGAACGGCTCCGCCCACTCCGGTGTGTGCAGCAAGACATCGTGCTGCTTGTAAAGGGCCGGCATATCGCTGTTCAAATTGGAGACGTTCAGGAACTCCACGGGCAGTTGATTGGCCACGGCATAGGAGCGAAGGCCGGCGACGTAACTGGATTCCCCGCGTCCATAGACGCTCAACGTGATCTTCAGCCCGGCCTGCCGGGCGATCTTCAACGCCTTCAACGCCGTGGCCACGCCGCTCTCCTCCGTCAATCGGCTGACGACCAGGAACCGCGTCAGGGCCGCCGCCGCTGGTTTGATGTCGCCCACATAAGCGGCCGTGATGCCCGGATAGATGACTTCGGCGTGCCGGACGCAAAAGCCGACTTGCTCGGTCAAGCATTTGAGGGCCTGGCTGCAGAAGTAAATCCGGTCGAATTGGAAGCCGGCGATGGAGTTGGGTTCGACCGAGGCGCAGGCCTTGCCCTCCGCGAAGAGGACCGGAAGCCTGTCATAGCCTTTCTTCATGCGGGTGGGGGCGGTGTCATCCATGCGTCCGCGTTCGCCACTCAACTCCAGCGCCTTGCGGCTGGATTGGCTCAGAAAGGGCAGGGCAGGCGAGTTCCAAAAGCGCAGCCACGGGTCCTCACGAACATTGGCAGAAAGCCAATGGTCAAAGACATCGAAGACGACCGGCAGTTTTGAATTGCGCAAAGTGAAGAGAAGAGATTTGGATATGCCATGAAGGCTGAAAACATGGACTAGCTCCGGGCCAAACTGTTCCAGAGACTCCAGCAACACGCGGTTGTTATGCAACTCCAGCGCCTTAATCTCCAGGTAGGCCGTGACGGGCGGGTGGCCGAAAGCGCCGTTGAGGGTGAGGCGGCGGTGGGCCTGGTCGTCCCGTTGCTCGGTGCGCAGTCCGTGGCTGGAGGTCAGAATGGAGGCCGAATGGCCGCGGAGCCGCAACGCTTCGGTCACGTTTTCACAGCGGTTGTCGAACGTGCCGGCGGTGTGGGGAGGGTACAGATTAGTCAGTACTAATATCTTCATCAGTTGTCGCTCATGGAATAATCAGTGTAACGGCGAGACGGCACGGTAAAAACGACGTGGAAGATTTGTGGCCGCCGGGTCGGTGAACGTCCACAGGTTGCTGGCATCGACGTTGGTCTGCAACGGCGTCCAGTTGATCAGGTTCGTCGAAGCCTCAATCGTATGAACGGTCCCGAAGGTCTTGACCAGCGTCACTTGGAAGCCGGGCTTCGCGAGCGCGGGCTGGCGCAGAGCGAGTTGGCCCGAGTTTGTCATTACAGAAATCGTTTCATCGCCCAGATTGGCGCAGACCAAATCCCCTTTGCCGCTGCCGTTGATGTTCGCGGAGGCGACGCAGAAGGGAGTGTAGCCCACGGGCACGGTGGCGCAGAGATTGAACGCATGCCCGTTCGAGTTCGTCAGGACGATCAGGTTATTGTTGTAGCTGTCGGCGGCGATCAGATCGACCAGGCCGTCGCCAGCAA
Source organism: Verrucomicrobiales bacterium (assembly GCA_003138485.1). Taxonomy (GTDB): domain Bacteria; phylum Verrucomicrobiota; class Verrucomicrobiia; order Limisphaerales; family Palsa-1400; genus PLGF01. The sequence continues at coordinate 41,934 of PLGF01000044.1, forward strand.
CTTGGGCGGTGGCGACCGATTGGGCAATTCCCCCAACATAAGGCGCACACATCGTCGCGAAGGTTCCATTGCCTCTGTTGGTCAGCACCGTGAGGGTGCCGTTGCCGGAATCGGCGACGACCAGGTCCAAACTGCCGTCCTCGTTGACGTCGCCGGCCGCGATGAAGACAGGCGACGACCCTGCCGCGTTGGTTCCACAGAGGGCAAATGTGCCGTTGCCCTTGTTGGTCAGCACCGTGACCGAGTCATCATCGTAATTGGCGCTGACCAGGTCGATTTTTCCGTCGTTGTTCAAGTCCGCTGCCAGCACGAAATAGGGGCTGTTGCCGACAACGTAGTTCGAGGAAAAAACGAAGCGGCCACCCCCGCTGTTGGTCAGGACCGTCAGGGTTGTGTCGCCGGAGTTGGCGCAGACCAGATCGCCTTTGCCCTCTCCGGTCAGGTCCGCAATGGCGACCCATGAGGGATAGTTGCCCACGGTAATGTTGGTGGCTAAAACAAATTTCACACCGCCGGCATTAGTCAATACTGTTAATGTATTGTCTCCTCCGTTGGCACTGACCAAATCGACTTTGCCGTCGCCGTTGAGATCGGCCGCCGCGACGCATTCCGCCAAATTCCAGGCGCCCATGCCAACGGCCGGCGTGGCCGCGACGCTGAAGATGCCGTTCCCGCTGTTGGTAAAGACCGTTAGAGTGTCGTCGGAGTTGGCCGTGACCAGGTCAACGAATCCATCGCCGCTGATATCGGCGGCGATGACGCAATTGGGCGATGCCTCCAAATTAAGGGGCGCCTCCTCCGGGAGGAAAGAGAGACTCTGGCCGCGGGCCATAAAAACTGTGGCCAGCAGCAGGAGAACGCGGGCTGATCTTTGCACGACGGGCGCAAGGAGGGGGGAGTTCATGAGTAGTTGAATGGGTTATTGCATTGGTTAATCCTCCGGCATGGGCTGCCCTTTGGTTTCCGGGAGGAACGGCAGAGCGAAAAGCGCCAGCAGGTAGATGAGGCTTACCCAGCAGCAGGCGTTGCGGAAAGCGTCCGTCTTTGCCGGGGCGCTGGCGCCTCCGGCCAAATGAAGCTGAAGCACTCCCAACGTGAACGGGCCGATGGCGGCCACAAACCGTCCCACGTTGTAGCAAAAGCTGGTTCCGGTGCTGCGCAGCCGCAACGGAAAAAGCTCCGGCAGGTATATGGCGAATCCGGCGAACAACGACAGTTGAAAAAATCCCATGATCGGACACAGGATAAAAATCTGCCACGGTTCTGTCAAAAACTTAAAGGTCACAACGGTGCTGACATACGCGCACACGGCAGAAAATGCGAACACTTTTTTTCGGCCGTAATCCTGCGCCAGCCTGGTAAACGCCAGCATCCCCAAAAAGGAACCAAAATTCTGGACGATCATCGTCAACCCGACCCACATCAGCCGTTTGCCGGGCATCTCCGCGGCCGGAACGTTGCGGGCCTTAAGGGCTTTGCCGATCACATCGTTGACCAGTTCGGGGCTGAAAAACCCGACGCCCCACAAACCGACCACGCCGGCCACGCACAGCAACATGCCGAAGAGGGCGGGCTTGCGCCAGCGCGCCTCGCCAAACAAGGAGGCGTAGGAGCCGAACCTGGCTCCGGTCAGCCTGCCTTGTGCGCGAGCCGCCACCCATTTCTCCGGCTCCTCCAACTTGAATTGGAAGCAAACGCAAACCAGAGCGGGCAGGGCGCCCAGCAGGAACAGCGCGCGCCACGCGCCGGCGTGTCCCAGCCAGCCAAGAATCACCGCGGCGACGCCCGCGAAGATGTTGCCCACGGCCGACAATGCCTGCAGCAGACCCAGCGCGCGCGGACGGGAATCGTCCGGCAACGAATCGGCGCACAACGCGACCGCCAGCCCAAAGACCCCGCCCACCCCAAGGCCCGTGACGAAACGATAGACATAAAAATCCGCGATGCCCATCGAGAAGCCCGAAAGGCCGGTGCAAAGTCCGTAAAGAAGCATCGTGATCGCCAATGCGCGGGCGCGGCCCATTCGATCCCCGACCGCTCCAAAAATCAGCCCCCCTGTTGCCCATCCAACAACGAAGACACTGGTGACGTAAGCGCCGCATTGAGTGATTCTTTCGGGCGGAGCGCCCGGCCCCATGAGCGAGGCCACCGCCGGGTTCCTGGCAATCACGAATACCTGCTGGCCGAGGCAGTCAAAAAGCCAGGCAAGCGACGCCAGCACGAAGACGTTCTTTTGATAGCGGTTGAGCGGTTTCCACCAGGAATGCGCGACGGGGGACGTCGCAGCGGCTGGCGATGGGACTTTGTCTTCCATGTGCGCGCTGGGGGTTTTATCGCACGCCGTCCCTGGTTGCGCAATGAATTACCTGAGGAATTTCCAGACACGCAACGCTTCCAACACGCTCCAGGCTTGCGCGTCGCACCCGCGCGGTTGATGCGGCGCGTCGCCATCGAGAATTTCCGGGAGCTGGCCCAGGCATCCCGTCGCCAGCAAATGCTCCAGGCTTCCCAGCGTCGCCTTGGCCGCCGCGACGGCCGCGGGGGCCAGGTCCCACGCCTTGGCCAGCGCTTCGCAACCGGTCGGCAGCATCCAGACCCAGGCCGTTCCATTATGGTAGGCCGGTTTGCGTTGCGTGTCTTCGTCTCCCTGATAGTGGCCCCAATAAGGTTCGGCGGGATTGTTGAGCAAACGCCCATCGACGCCGCGGAGCGGCAGGGGCGGCCAAGTGGGCAACGGGGCTAGAGTCCGCAATGCTCCGGGCACAAGAAGGCGCCTCCACGCCGCCTCCACCGCGCGGCGGGCCTGCGTCCCGCTGAAAAGGCCAAAGGAAATGGCAAAAAGAAAATTGCACCGCAACGCGTGGTCCCTCACCGCGTCGAGAGCCGCCGTGCCGGGAGGCGCGATGAGCAAATCAGCAACGTAGCCTTCCTCTTGGAGCCAGAAAAGCTCTTGCAGCGAGTGCTCCGCTCGATTTGCCAGAGCATCCCACGATTCCGGGCCGGGCCGGAGGCCCAGCCGTTGCAACTGGCGCAGCAGCCGTACCCACAACACTTGGATTTCGACCGGGTATCCTTCGCGCGGCGTGCAGGCCGGCACGTTGGTGTCCATCCAGGTGAAATGCGGCGGACTCCAGATCAAACCTGACGCCGGGTCCATGCGGATGCCGTTTGGAGTGCCGCGCGCATAGCCGAGGGCGATCTCCCGCAGGACATCCGCAATGCGCCGCCCGGAACTGTCCACCACCATTTCATACACGGTTTGGTCCGAATTCGCGGCGGTCTCTTCGCACGCCACCCCGTACCAGAGTGGAGCGTCGGAGGTGTCGCGATTGGAGGCGTTGTCGCCGTGGATGGTGTTGGGCATCGTGCCCTTCTCCTCGAACCGTCCGAACGTGACGAGCAATTCAACCACCTCCGCCACCATGCCCGCCGCCAACAGACCGCGCGCGCTGATGAACGTGTCGCGACCCCAATCCAGAAACCACGGATAGCCGGCAATGATCGTGCGGCCAGTCCCGCGCTTCGCAACAAAGGCCCGCGCCGCCAATGCCAGCCGCCGTCCGAACGTATCCGTCTCGGGCAGATTGACCTCTTTCAAAGCCAGTTGTTCCGCCGCCAAATGAGCGGCTGCCGATTCTTCCAACGAGGCAAACGAGGGCGGCGGCGTCTCGGCGGAAAGCGCCAGTGTGACGTTTTGGCCGGCGGGCAGGGGAATGTCAAACCATCCGGGGCTGTAGGCGTCGCCCCAGCCGGGCAGGCCGCGGCTTTGTTCCACCGGATGCGCGATGCCCTGGCTCCATTCCGGTTCCGGATGATACGCGCCGGCGTCGCTCACGGCCCGCAACTGGCGGTCCGCCGCCGGCGTGAAAGCAAATCCAATCCCGTCCTCAAGCGTGTGGCAATTCTGTTGAAAATGCGCCTCCGATCCGGCATTGCGATAGGTCTCGCCGTGGAAGCCCCGGTCCTCAATGTCCACCCTCACTGTCAGCCGCACCTCAAACTGCGCCGGCAAATCGACGGGCCGCGTCACGGCCCCGCGGGAGAAGCGCAAGATCGTGGCGTTGGCCCCCTCCGGCATGTCGATGGACATCCGCAACTGAACCTTGCGGCAATCGCCCGCGTCGGCCTCGAAATCCCACAGCGCCGGTTGGCCAATATGAAACGCTCCCAGGTTCTGCCGATTCAGCGGCGTGATGAATCCATCGGCCGAAATCCACACCCGCACCCGCTTGGCCAGGACATGCCGGTCCACCGGAAAATCCGGATGCAAGTTCGCGCCCAACGCGCAATCGTACTTCGAGTCGATTCTCCCCAAATCCACGCGCACGCGCGCCATGCCGCCGCGACCGTTGGTCAGCAACGCCAGCGCATCCGGCGGCGGTTGGGCCATCGTGCCGGAGAAAGCCGGAATCGCCCGCAAGTAGCGCACACAGCCGGTGAGCTTCTCGTCGTTCAAAGCGTATCGGTCCAGTTCCACCTCCATGTCCAGGGCGGCATCGGGCCGCTTGGGCGGAAAAAAGGCGACGTATCCCCCGCGAACTTCTATCGCTTCGGCATGCTCCTCCGCGCCGGTGTCGTGACACCTCAGTGTCGCGCGGAAAGCCTGGGCATCTTGAAACAATAGCCAGTGGCCCGGCGGCGCCAGCGTGATCCGCCGACTGTCCGATGCCGTCCAGACGATGACCTGGGGATACTTTCCCTTGGCCGCGTCCAGCGCCGCCGTCAAATCGGTCCGCGCTCTTTCCCGGTCAATGGAACCAAGGCAGCCCAGAAATGCGCCCGCGTCCGCATCGACCCGCGCCGCCAGTTCGCGCCACGGACAGGGACCAATCTCCTCCGGCAAGAGCACCTTGCTCAAGGCGGTGATGGCCCATGCGGATTGGGCACGCGCGCGCCGATAGGCGTCGCCACTTAACCCGGCCGGTTTGGCCGAGCGCGCCAGGCAATATGCCGCCGCAGCCTTCAAAGTGTAAACGACCTCCCGCCCGGTGACTTTTCCCCGCGGCGCTTCCTGCCCCAACAGATCGACCAGCGGCCCGCTGAGAGTTTGACACTGCTCCAATTTGAGCGCCACGGGATGGCTCTGCTCCGCGTCTGTGTTTACGAGCACCAAAACCGAGTCCAGCCCCTCGGCGGAGGCGCGCCGCAACGCGCAAACCGCCGAATCGTCCGGGCTGAGACGCGTTATCTTCGCGCCGTCGAAGAAGCAGGGGTGTTCAGCCAGCAGGCGGTTCAAGCCGGCCAAATCGGCCACCAGGTTCTCCGGATTGCCCCACGAAAGCCCGCGGCTGGAATGTACGTTCAACCTTTCCGCCGCCAGCCATTCGACGCCGCAGGTGAAGCCGTAGCCGCCGCTGGCGCTGGCCAGCGCGCACAGGCGGTTGCGCAGCAGCGACCACGCCCGCCCCCGCGCCGCCAGCCGGGTGTTGTCGTGCGTCTCGCTGTAATGAACGTAAAGGCCCACCCGCTCGCTCTGGCGGTTCGCGTAATCCAGGTAACGAGCCACTTCCGCCCCGCCGTAATTCTGGAACAACTCCGAATATGCCCATTGCATCCCGCCATTTGTCAACAGTTCCTCCGTCGCTTCCAACGGCCCTCCCAAACCCTCCAGCAGAAACAGCGCCTCGGGATACTCCTCCCTCACTCGCGCCTCGATGAATTGCCACACTTGCACCGGCACCTTGTAGCCCGCGTCGCACCGGAAACCATCCACCCCGCGCCGGCACCAAGTCAGAAACGCCCCCGCCAACTCATCCCACAATTCCTCCGCGCCGGGATTCAACTCGATCAAATCCTCCCACGTCACGCCCCACGCTCCGGGACTGACAAACACCCCCTCCGCGTTCCGCACAAACCATTCGGGATGATTCTCCTGCAACGTCGATCCCCAGCCGGTGTGATTGATCGCCACGTCCAGCAGCACCCTGGCTCCGCGCCGGTGCGCCGCGCGGGTCAATTCGCAAAATTGTTCGATCCCGTTGGTCCTCTTGTCGAACTCCACCAGGGCCGGGTCGATTGCTGTCAGGTCCAGGCAGGCATACGGGCTGCCGAACCGCCCAAGCCGCGCGAATGTTGTCGGCGTCGGCCCCACCGGCAGCAGGTGCAGCACCCGGCAGCCCAGAGTGTCAATTATATGCGGTAATTCCCGCGTCAAATCCCGCAATTTCCCCGACGCCGGAATCACCGCGTAGCCCAACTCATCCAATTTCGCCAGTTCCTTCTCCCGTTGCGCATCGACCGTTTGCCGCGCCTCCTTGGTCGCCCCGAACATCCGTGCGAACGCGCAGTAAATCGTGTTCGCCGTCCGATGCCCGCTCGGATGCACCGACAGCCCCGCGTCTCCGCCCTCCGGCCAGATTTGCCGTCCGCCCGCATCAACCACGTATGCCTTGGCCCGGTAAAAACCCACATCCGTCAACGGCAATTCGATCGCCCACTCCCCGGACGCCTCCCGTTGCAGCGGCACATCCCGCCAGAAGGCGACCGACATCGGATTCTTGCCCGCGTGCGTGGCGATGACCTCCTGCCGGACACGCTGCCCCTTGCCGAGATTGGTGCGCAGAAGCGCCCGCGCCGGCGCCGGGGCATTTGCGGGCAGCCGGAGGCTGAAGCGGACGCGGTCGCCGACGAAACGCAGCAAGCGTTCGCCGGGCGCGGGACTCATAACAGGCTTATCCATGTCAATTCGTGGAGAGCTATATGCTGGAAACCGACGTCAAACGCAACCGATTTAAACCTCAAAGCACCCTGGCAGATGGCGAGGCTCCTGCCGGGCCGTATCCCCGGGAGACGGTCAGAAACCGGATTTTCAAAACATGCTCCAAGTGGTTCCGAGTCAACCGCGTCCACAGTATCCACAAAGTCCACCCGCGGTTAACAATTTCGCCCGTTTGCGCCCCGGACGAACTCCAGCCCCCCCGCGGTCTTTATGGCGAATGAGGGTGAATAAGCCTGCATAAACCGAGGCCGATCTCTTTCTCCAAAACCCTCCCCGCCGTCAATTTAAGCCGCGAACAGGTGCGAATAGGCGGCGAAGCATCTCCTCTCCCAGGGCGGGAACGATTCAGTTGCTTCCGGGGAGCGCGTCTGTCTCGCTCGCGCTCCCCGAGAGCACCTGAATCGTTCGGGTAGGGAAAGAAGAGTTCTGAGGGCGATCCCCGAAGAACTCTGTTCCACCCCCAAGTCCCGCCGGTGTGCCACGGGTGAAATCGAATGGAAGCAAACCGTGGGATTCTGAATGAATTTTAATGTATCTTTCAGCAGGTTTTAATGTTGATGCTGTCAGATAGAGCAGACGATATGAGAATCCTGGTAATCGAAGATGAACGGAAGGTGGCGGAGTTTGTCGCGCGCGGTTTGCGCGACCAACGGTTTGCCGTGGATGTGGTCAACGACGGCCAAGCCGGATGGGAGATGGCCAGCACCTGCAATTATGATCTGGTTATACTCGATTTGATGCTGCCGGGCCTGAACGGTCTGGAGATTCTCAAACGCATCCGGCGGCGCGGTTCCCAAGTGCCGGTTTTGGTCCTGACAGCGCGCGCCGAAACCGCGGAGAAGGTCGCAAACTTCGAGGCGGGGGCCGATGACTATCTGACAAAACCCTTCGCTTTCGACGAATTGCTGGTTCGCGTCAAGGCGCTGTTGCGTCGTGGGTCGCCTGAGCGAGCGAGCCTGGTTCGGATAGGCGATTTGGAGATTGACCGCCAAAAGCAGCAGGCCAGGCGGGCTGGAAAACGCATCGAGTTGACGCCCAAGGAATACAGCCTTCTGGAATATCTTGCCGCACACGCGGGCAGAGTGATTTCACGGACGATGATCATTGAACACGTTTGGGATGAAAGCTTCCAAGGGCTCACCAATATCGTGGATGTCTATGTGCGCCATTTGCGGAGCAAGGTCGATGATCCGCATCCGATAAAACTGATCCGAACCGTGCGCGGCGTCGGGTATTCCATCAGCGATGAGGGCGAGACATGAATCCCCGTTCCATTCGGTTCCGCCTGATCATCTGGTATGCCGGATTGCTGACGGGCGCGTTCCTGGTGTTTGGCGTTGGCCTCTACCAGGTCCTCCAAGGCTATCTGGAAAGCAGCCTGGTGCAGTTGCTTTTTCGCCGCTCAGATCAGATCGCTGTATCGCTCTTGAGCGGCATCGACAAGACCGGGGAGCATTATGTGGCGGATCAGATTGCGAATCGCTATACGCCGGAGAACTACGATCGGTTCATCCGCGTTACCCGCCCGGATGGAAGCGTGCTCTACGCCTCCGGGCGTACATCGAGCTTTGATCCTTCCAAATTGCCTCCATTGAAGGCCGGCGCTGTTCACGGCGACTTCGTCCAAAAGGAGATGATGGAGGACGGAAACCGTTTAATGGTGACAGTCAAAGTTGTGCAAGCGAATGAGGGCCGCCGGTTTCTTATCGAGAGTGGCGGGCCGATGTCGCCGATTGAAACAACATTGTCTCACATGCGTATCTGGCTTCTGCTCGGGGTGCCTCTGCTGGGGCTGGTTGCGGTGGGCGGCGGTTTAATATTAGTGGGGCGCGCACTGGCGCCGGTGGAGCGAATTGCGAACAGCGCCGAACAGATCACGCTGCATAATCTGAGCGAACGGCTGTCGTTGACGAACACAGGAGATGAACTGGAGCACTTGTCGCTGGCTCTCAATCGCATGATCGCCCGGTTGAGCGAGGCCATCGAGCAAAACCGCCGCTTTTTGGCGGACGCCTCGCATGAACTGCGCACGCCGCTGGCCGCGCTGCGAGGTGAATTGGAGAGCGTGGTTGAACAAGCCCGCGCGTTGCCGGAATTGAGCGACCGGGTGGGCAGCGCCTTGGAGGAGGTGGATCGGCTGGTGAAAATCGTGGACGCCCTCTTTGCCATATCGCGTCTCGACGCCGGGGAGGCGCAACAAGAGCAGGCACGATTTGATCTGGCCTCGCTGGTCGCCAGCACCACCGAGCAGATGTCCTTGCTGGCGGAGGATAAGGGGGTTTCAGTGGCCTGCAACGTGCAGGGCAGCGTCCATGTGGACGGGGACCGCGCCCGCATCAAGCAGGTGGTGGTCAATCTGCTGGATAATGCCATCAAATACACGCCGCCAGGCGGCTCGATCAAACTTGATGTGTCTGCTCGTGAGGACAAAGCCGTCATCGAAGTGGCCGATACGGGCATTGGCATCCCCCCGAATGCTTTGCCCCATATTTTCGAGCGCTTTTTCCGCGTGGACAAGGCGCGTTCGCGCGATGCGGGCGGGGCCGGGTTGGGACTGGCCATCGTTAAATCCATTTGCGCGGCCCACGGCGGCCAAGTGTACGTGGAAAGCAGCGAAGGCCAGGGCAGCCGTTTTAAAGTGGAATTGCCGCTCGCCCGGCCAGGACAAAGATTGACGAATTAACGTTATGATTGACGCATCAAAACGGCGGAGAATTCCAGCCCTGGTGGCGGCGGGGGCCATGGCGGCCATACTTTGTGCTTCATGCAGGCAGGGTGCCACGACGCAGGCGCGTTCGGAGGACCAGGCGCCCACCGCGCCCGCCGCCAGGGTGCAACGTGAAGACCTTTCCAAAATCGTTCCCATTCCGGCGGAATTCCGGCCCTACGTCGAAGTGGAACTGCACGCCAAGGTGTCGGGCTATCTTGACAAGATGAATGTCGATTTCGGCGATCGGGTGAAGGCCGGGCAATTGCTGGCCACGATCGAAGTGCCGGAATTGCACGACGAATTGAACAACGCCCTGGCCGTGGAACGGCGCGCGGAGGCGGATTTCACCAACGCTCATTTGATTTATACCCGCCTGGTGGCCGTGAACCACGACCATCCAAATCTGGTGGCGCAACAGGATATCGACACTGCCACGGCCAAGGACCTGGCGGCGGAGGCCGCAGTGGCGGCGGCAGAAGCAGACGCGGGCAAGTACCGGACGCTGGTCGGCTACACGCAAATCACCGCGCCGTTCGACGGCGTGATCACGCGCCGCTACGTTGATCCGGGTGCGCTCGTCCAAGCGGGAACGTCTTCCGAGAACACCCAGCCGCTGCTGGAGATTTCCGACAATTATCACCTGCGGCTGGATTTTTTTGTGTCGGAAGACTACGTGAAGGACATCCACGTTGGTAACACGGTCAGCGGGAACATCGTCTCAATGGGAGGCAAGCCATTTTCCGGAAAAATCACGCGCGCGAGCCTGAAGGTCAATCTCGACACCCGCACCATGGCCACGGAGATCGAGGTGGCCAATCCGGATTTGACCCTGGTGCCCGGGATGTACGTCAATCTTGCCCTCCCGGTGGAGCACCGCGAACATGCGCTTTCCATTCCCATCCAAGCGGTCCCGCCCGGTCAGATGTCCAGCGTGTATGTCATTAACAGTCAAAACGAAATTGAAGAAAGGCCGGTCACTCTCGGGTTGGAAACGCCCAACCGTTTCGAGGTGGTTTCCGGGCTGAAAGAGGGAGAATTAGTATTGATGGGAAGCAGATCGCAATTCAGCGCGGGCGAGAAAGTCGCCCCCAAAGTCATCGATGTTCCAGCGCCAGATTGATTTTTTCTTATGAGCAAACCGAACCCAGCGCCGCCATTAACCACGGAAGATTTGAACGCCTTGCGCCGGTTGGACTCTTGCACGCTGGCTAATGCCATCGAGACATTTCACGTGCGCTTGCGCAATGAAGGATTCGCGCATGGGGCGGTCCGATGCCTGTTTCCGCAATTGCAGCCTATGGTGGGCTATGCCGCAACCATCCTCATCCGGGGCTCCGCGCCCGCGTTTGCCGGTCCGGCTTACCACGACCGCACGGATTTGTGGGAGTACATTCAATCCGTGCCCGCTCCACGTGTGGTGGTGGTGCAGGACACGGCCAGCCGCAAGGGACTGGGTTCTTTTGTGGGCGAGGTGCATATGAACATCATTCAAGCTTTGGGTTGTGTGGGCCTTGTGACTGATGGGGCGGTGCGCGATCTTCCCGCGGCAGCCTCCGCCGGATTTCACTTCTTTGCCGAGAATGTCACCGTGTCCCACGCTTACGTGCATATTGTGGAATTTGGCGGCCCGGTCGAGGTGGCGGGCCTGAGCGTGCATTCGGGGGACTTGCTGCATGGAGATTTGCACGGCGTGCAGTCCATCCCGTTGGAATTGGCTCGGAGAATTCCGGCTGCGGCCGCCGCTGTGGCCGCCAAGCACCGAGCGATTATTGACGTTTGCCACTCGCCTGAATTCTCGCTGGAAAAACTGCGCGAGGCTGTGCGCAATAATCAAATCTAGGCTCGCTATGCCCCGCTTTGCCATTCGTTATCCCTACTTAATCATCGTCGTCTGCCTCATGGTCTGCGTGGTGGGCGTGACGACCCTGGTTCGCATGCCGGTGGATTTGTTTCCTTCGATCAACATCCCTGTGGTGGTGGTCGCCACGTTTTATTCGGGCATGCCGCCCGAACAAATCGAGAATGACATTACCGGCCAATTTGAGCGCATGTTCACGCTGGCGGGCGGAATTGATCATATGGAGTCGCGTTCGCTCACCGGCGTCAGTCTGATCAAAGTCTATTTCCAACCCGGCTCCAATCCGGATTCGGACGTGACCAGCATCGCCAATTTATCCATGGCCACGCTGCGTTATTTGCCCACCGGCACACTGCCGCCCGTGGTGATGAAATTCGACGCCTCCAGTTTGCCGGTCTGCCTGGTGACCTTGAAAGGCAAAGGCCTGAGCGAGGCGGAATTGCGCGATCTGGGCCAGTTCACCATTCGCAACCAGATGGCCGGCATCCCTGGCGCCTCGGTACCGCCGGCTTTTGGCGGGCGCTATCGCCAGATCATGGTGTATGTGGACCCGCTCAAACTGGAGGCGCACCAATTAAGCGTGATGGACGTGGTGCGCACCGTCAACGAAGCCAATCTTATTCTACCGGCGGGCGACGTCAAAATTGGTCCTTTGGATTACAGCGTTTATGCCAACAGCCAGATCATGTCCATGAAAGATGTCAACCTGGTGCCGCTCAAAACGGTGGGACAGGCGTCGGTATTGGTGGGAGACATTGGCGAGGCCAAGGACGCCGCGCAAATCCAGTACAACAAGGTCCGCATCAACGGCCAGCCGTCGGTCTATATCCCCGTGGTCAAACAAGGCGGGGATGCCAACACCATCAAGGTGGTGAACGGTGTCAAGGACATTGTAGCCCACTTGTTGTATGTGCCCAAACGGCTGATCACCGAAGTGGTCTTCGACCAGTCGGTTTTTGTGCGCACGGCCATCGAGACCTTGGTTCACGAGGGCGGCATCGGCCTGATTTTGACCGGGTTGATGATCCTGGTTTTCCTTGGCAGCATGAGGGCCACGGTGGCGGTATTTCTTTCCATTCCGCTCTCGGCTTTGGCGGCCTTCATCGCCCTGGACCTGGGCGGCAACACCATTAACGCCATGATTCTGGGCGGCTTGGCCCTGGCCTTTTCCCGGCTGATAGACAATTCGGTGGTGGTGCTGGAAAACATTTTCCGCCATTTGGAAATGGGCGAGCCGCCTGATGTGGCCGCTGAACGCGGGGGTCAGGAAGTATCCCTGCCCGTGCTGGCGGCGACGCTGACCACCATTGTGGTCTTTTTCCCGGTGACGTTTCTCTACGGCGTGAGCCGTTTTCTCTTTACGGCTTTGGCGCTTTCCGTGGTGTTCTCGTTGCTGGCTTCCTACGTGGTGGCGATGACCGTCGTTCCATTGTTTTGCGCGAAGCTCATCAAAAAGACCGGCGCGGATCACGAATTGGGGGAAGCCCACGCCACTCCCTTGTCGGCCAAGAGTTGGGACGCTCGATTCAATGCCTGGTTCAACCGCAAATTCACCGGGATGCTGGACCGTTATGAAGGAGTTCTAAAGATCGGCTTGCTGCGGCCGGTCGCCCTGGTCCTTGGCATCAGCGGCGTTTTCATTCTCAGTCTGGGCCTGTATCCCCTGATTGGCCAGGCTTACTTCCCCCGCACCGATCCCGGCCAGTTCGTCATGAGTGTCAAGGCGCCGTCGGGCACTCGTTTGGAACTGACCGACCAATTGATCGGTCAAGTCGAAGACATCGTGCGCCAGATAGTCCCGCAAAAGGACCTCAAGATCATCGTTTCCAACATCGGCACCACTCCCGGTTTTAACGCCATCCTGAATCCAAATTCCTGCCCCAGCACGGCCATCGTCCAGGTGGGACTTAACGACGGCCATGCCCTGAGCAGCTTTGCCTACATGAACCTTGTCCGCGCCCGGCTGCGGCGTGATCTGCCCCAGATCAGCGCCTACTTCCAGACCGGCGGCCTGGTCGATGCCATCATCAACCAAGGAATACCCGCGCCCCTGGACATCCAGGTCACCGGCATGGATGTGAACGTTGCGCACAACATCGCCGCCCGAATTGCCCAACAGGCCAGGGCCTTGCCTGGCGTCAGCGACGTTCTGGTGCCGCAGGATGTGGATTACCCGGCGCTGCACGTTGACATCGACCGCGAGCGGGCGAGCGAGTTGGGTTTGAGCGCCAAAGAGGTGCTGGACAGCCTTATCACCGCGTTGACCTCTGATGGGATGATCGCGCCGAGCTACTGGATCGACCCCAAGACCGGAAACAATTATCTTTTCACCGTCCAATATGCGGAAGACAAAGTGAAAAGTCTGGCTGACCTTGGCTCCATGCCCTTGCGCGCGGCCCACCTCAAAGAGCCTACGCGTCTGGACTCCGTGGTCCACTTTTTCCGAGCTCCCGCTCCCACCGAGGTGGATCATTACCAAATCCAGCGCGTGATCGATGTCTATGTTTCACCCACCAGCGAAGCCGTGGACAAAGTATATGCCGAAGTGCAAAAGATTGTGGAACGGACGGAATTGCCCCGCGACACGAAAATCCACGTTCGCGGCACGGTCAAGGCGATGCAATCCTCCTTCCAGAGCTTCGGACTGGGCCTGATCCTCTCCACGGTGCTGGTCTATTTGATCCTTGTCGCGCAATTCAAATCGTTTCTCGACCCGTTTCTAATCCTGCTGGCCATCCCGACCGGGCTGACCGGGGTGTTGCTGATTCTGTGGCTCACCGGGACCACATTGAATGTGATGTCATTGATGGGCGTGGTGATGATGGTGGGCATCGTCGTCTCCAACAGCATTCTCATTGTGGAATTCACGAACCGATTGGTGGAGGAAGGCCGCCCGGTGCGCGAGGCTGTCTCGCTGGCTTGCCGTGTGCGCTTGCGCCCGGTGTTGATGACCTCAGGCGCCACGTTGATCGGCCTGCTGCCGATGGCCTTGAAGCTCGGCACCGGCAGTGAAGCCTACGCTCCGCTGGCCATGGCCATCATCGGAGGGTTGGCCGTATCAGTAGTATTGACTGTTTTTATTGTGCCGGCGGCCTACCTGCTGGTTCATCGCAACCATGTGCCAAAGCAGCCGTCGGCCCCGCTGGGAAGGCAGACCGCATGACCTTTGATTTACGGAAAGCTCAAAAAAACATGATGTTCCGGTTTTTCATTCTGGTGATGGTGGCAGCGCAGTTGGCGCGGGCTGCGGACATTCCATCAAACTCGTTGACCCTGGCCGAGGCGCGGGAGATCGCGCTCAAACAACATCCAAAAATCTCGGTGGCCAATTTGACCGCGCTGGCCGCCCGTCAAGTCACTAAAGAGGTCCAGTCCTCGTTGCTGCCGAGCATTTTTGGTTACGTCACCGCCGTCGGCAACGCGGACCCCAACAACACACGCATTGCCGCAGGGGGATTGAACAACCCGCTCATTTACGAACGCGAGGCCCAAGGGGTTTCCATCAGCCAGATCATCACCGACTTTGGCCGGTCGTGGGATTTGACCAAGAGCGCCCGCCTGCGCGAGCGCTCCGAGAAAATGAACGTGGACGCCACCCGCGCCCAAATTCTGCTGGAGGTGGACAACGCCTTTTTCTCGACCCTCGAGTCGCAATCGGTCCTGCAAGTCGCTCAGGAAACCGTGAGCAACAGGGCATTTATCCTGGAACAAATCCAGGCCCTGGCGAGCAATAAGATGCGCTCCGAACTGGATGTCAGTTTTGCCAGCGTCGATTACGATCAAGCCAAGATCCTCCGGGCCAAGGCGCAGATTGATGTGCAAACGAGCTTCGCGGTCTTCTCGGATGTGCTGGGAGAACCCCGCTCCAAGACCTACCGCCTTTCTGATGAACCGCCGCCCACTTATGTCACCAATAATACCTCCGCACTCATCCTCGAAGCCCTGGCGCAACGTCCCGATTTGGTGCAAGCGCGCTATCAACGCGACGCGGCGCAGGAATTCGCGCGGGCGCAGGGCAAGTTGAATTATCCGACGCTCAGCGCAGTGGGCACGGCCGGGGAGATTGCCACGGGCAATTCGCATCTTGGCCCCGATTACGCGGCGGCCGGCATCAATCTGACGCTGCCTCTCTACGAGGGCGGACTCAACGCCGGGCTGCGGCGGGAAGCTCAGTTGCGGGCCAAAGCGGCCGATGAAACAGTGCGCGATCAGGAAAACAACATCGTCCGCGACGTGGAGGTCACCAGCCTTAATCTCGACTATGCCTGGCAGCGGCTGGCTTTGACTGAGGAACTGTTGCGAAACGCCAACCAAGCGCTGGAACTTTCCCGGGCGCGCTTCAAGGGCGGCATCAGTTCAATCATTGAACTAAGTCAGGCGGAACTGAATCAGACATCCGCGCAAATTGCGGAAGCTGGCGCCCGATTTGCTTATCAAATCCAGCATTCCGCGCTCGATTTTCAACTCGGTCGCCTTCGCTACTAGACCCGATCCATTCTCAACCGCCCGCATTGCGTCCCGTCCACGCCGCCCTCGACACCGGTGAAGAATTCCGCTTTACAATGGGGCGGAGGGAGGTGAAGTTCAGGGGTCTTTGGCGTGTTTTTTTTGACAGATATTGACCTGAATTTGTGGGGGTTTTTTCTCGTGCCCATCGGCCTATCGATTTGCTTTGGCGTCGCTCTTTTGGTCTGGCTGCGCGATGAACTCCGGGCCGGGGCCGGGGAAAAGAAGGACGGCCGGCGCTGAGAGCGTGTGGGGGGCCGTGAAGGACTAATGCCTAAGCACCAATGACGAAAGAATGACGAAGCCCGAATGACCAAAGCGGCTCCGAGCGGCCATTTTTCGTCATTGAGTCATTTGAGCATTCTTTCGTCATTAGAATTTCGTCATTCGTCATTTTCCCCGGGCGTATTCTGGTTTCGCTCTTTGACTGTTTTGGCTTGTGTCCAAGAATTGAGATGCAGCCTTCGGTGCTTCAGATCCAGGAATTCCCTTGCCGCACCGCCCTTTCGACCGTATTCTGATCGGGCAGCTCGCCGGATGCGGGGCGAAACGACACTGACGTTGATGTAAATTCTCACCTATGAATATCTCATCACCCGTTCATCTGGGCGCGGTTCTCTTCGACGGTTTCGAGCTTCTCGATTTATTTGGGCCGCTCGAAATGTTCGGCCTTTTGGAGGGAACGGCAAAAATCACAGAATACTTCACCGCATCGGGTATTAGCGCTGGAATGGACATGGCGCTGGCCGTGATAGCCAGCTTCAGCGGCAGGGAAACGAGCCTGCAAATCGCGGCCAGAGCGGAATACGAGTGGCACAAAGACAGTTCGCGGGACCCTTTCGCCGCGGTCGCCGGATTATGATCGGGAAGTTCAACCGCGCTATGAACACGACCCCAAGAAAGCATAACATTGAAGTGCAAATCATCAAGATCGAGGAAGCGGCGCTTGCTCGATGGTGTAGCGGTGATCCGTCCGGGTTTCTTGAGATTTGCGCGCCAGATGTCGTCTATTTTGACCCGTTCTTGGATCACCGGTTAGATGGACTACCCGCTTTGACTGAATACTATGAGGCCATTCGCGGCAAGATCAGCGCCGAGCGCTTTGAGTTGATTAACCCACACGTTCATTTGGCTGGTGAGGCGGCAGTATTGACCTTCAACTTTGTTTCTTACAGTGGCAATGGGAATGAATATCACTGGAACTGCACGGAGGTTTATCGTTTCGCTTCCGGGGTTTGGCGACTCATTCAATCCCATTGGTCGCATACTAATCCAAAAGCGTTCAAAAGGGTTCGACCCCAGCAGTATCCTCTGGAATAACAGATCGGCTGCCGGCTTGCGCCGATCGTGAAATCCCTGGTGGAATTCCTCCGGCTTGCCGCGCCGCGTTTTTGCGGTCCCTTTCCCGATTTCACCTCAATTGTGGGAGGGCCGAGCAGCATCCGCGAGCGGTGCAGCCCAATAATTTGTTGCGTCCCCTGCGAGGCTACAGCTTCCCGATGTTACCGGGCGGTTGAAAATGAATCGCGTCGTCAAGTCCGCTCCTTGCCGCCCATTGCACCTGCCGGCTTGAGCATGCTAAATGAGCAATGCCGATGGTGTTGGCGCACGATTTTCGAGTTCTAACGATTTCCCATTGACATGCCTAAGAGCGTTATGTAAAGTGTCCTTATGCTTTCAAAAGAGATCCGGAGAATAGGCAATGGATTGCCTTCAATTCATTCTTCACAAGATTATGGAAAACCCAGCCCCATTTGACTTGAACGAAGCGATTCGTTGCTGGCAACAGAGCTTCGGCAGGTCGCCCGCTTTCAAAGCGGACAATCTGGAAGAATTGGCGTCGCATGTGCGCGCCTCTGTTCAGAAGTTGATGGTTGATGGGCTTTCCGAAGAGGAAGCGTTCAAGGTTGCGACCCAGCGGATTGGGGAGCGTGGGCCCCTGGAACGAGAATTTGCCAAAGTAAACCCGCTCGCGACGCGGTCGTTGCCGCTGCTTTCATTTTGGATCGTGGCGGGTATTTATCTATTTCAAGTCGTCTCGTCACTGGTCTTCGGACTTCTCAATTTGCGCCAGTTGATCGAACAGAGAGGTCTCCGGCGGCTTATCGCCGAAGGCGCGGACCCCGGGCGCGTTATAAATCACGTCAGTTGGTTCTATTATTTGCCGCGTTCTATTGCCCCCATGCTGAGTTTGGCGGTGGTAATGCTTTTTGTTCTTGGTGTGCGCTGGGCCGCCGGGAGTTGGAAGGGCTTTGGCGTTTTCCTCAGCAGCTTTAAGAGACCGGTTCGCACCGCTCTTGGTTTGCTTTTGCTTGGTCTTGTTATGGCGTTGTTGCCTGATGTTTTGGCTTCCTTCCTGCCCCCGGAGAAAACTGCCATGCCGCTGGACCTAATTGCGCGCAATCGCCTTTCAATAAATGATATCTACGGCCTGTTCCTATTGGGCTACTTCGAGACCAAATCCGCCGTGCCGCTGGTTGGCTATTTAGCTGGTCAGGGCGCAATCATCGTCGGTTTGGTCTTAAGCATGGTTCTGCTGGCCGGTCGTCAGAGATTCGGCATTTGGCGTTG
>PLGF01000150.1 GCA_003138485.1 Verrucomicrobiales bacterium
TCCGCGGGAGCGTCGCCCTGCCGAGCCGGGCGTGTCCGAAAACTGCGATCCGTGTGGATTCGCGTGTGCGACCCTCACAGGGAACAGTTTGAGGGAATCGCCGAGCGGAGCCACTTGAAATCCCGGATTTTTCTGCGAAGTTGGCAGGTGAAAAATGGGCGAAATGGGCTATATTTAAATCGTTGTTAAATCGTTGTATGCCAGACCAAGCTCAAAAAAGCAGACCGATTGCTCCCGCCGGCGGCGGCGGAGGCGAGGGGCCAAGCGCCCCCAAAATCGATAAACCCAGCACGGAGGAATTGCTCAAACGCATGCGCAAGGTCGATCCCGACCAGGCCCGCCGTTATCGCCAGCGCACCGGCCAATGAGCCAGCCGCTCCCGATTGCAGGCGACTTCCTTTCGCTTCTGGCCGAGCGCCGTCTCGCGCCCGCGCCGGCCGCTTCCTCGGCGGAAGCCCCGGTGCAGACGCAAGCCACCACTGTCTTCGCCTTTCATTTCGCCGAGGGCGTCTTGATGGCGGGCGACCGGCGCGCCACCGCGGGCAATGTCATCGTCACCGACCGCGTGGAGAAGATCATCGAAATTGATTCCACCTCGCTGCTGGCCATCGCGGGCGTGCCGGCGACGGCGTTTGAAATGGCGCGCGTGCTGCAAACTTCCTTTGAATACTACCGGCGCAGCCAGCTCCAGCCCTTGAGCCTGCCCGCCCGCGTCCGCGCCCTGGCGCGGCTTCTGCGCGATAACCTCACCCTGACGATGCAGGGCATTGGCATCGTCGTGCCACTCTTCGCCGGCGTGGACCATTCGATCTCGCCGCCTCAGCCGCGGATTTTCTTTTACGATCCCCTCGGCGCGCAATTCCAGGCGGTCGGCTTCGCGGCGTCCGGCTCCGGCTCCGCCACCATTCGCAGCATTCTGAGCTTTCAGGAACGCTACGGACAACCGCCGCCGTCCCAGATGAATTTGCGCGAGGCCGTCCGGTTTGCCTCGCGTTTGCTTTCCACCGCGTCGGAATTTGATTCCGCGACGGGCGGCGTCAATCCCTCAACCCAGACTTACGCGACGATCAAGGTGTTGCGGGCCGCCGGGGTCGAAGCGGTCGATGACGCGCAGCAAGCGGAGTTTTTGCATGACTGAGGAACCCTATCGATGGCTGGAGGCGGTGGCCAACCGCCGCGAATACGTGCGCGAGCAGCTCAAGGGCGGCTCGCCGGTTTTCGCCGCCAGCCTGCCGGAGGGCATCCTCCTGCTGGGCGTGGGCGGCGGACAATCCAAGGTGTTTGAGTTATTTGACCGCCACGCCCTGGCCGGCCTGGGGCACCCGGCGGACATCGAGAAGATTCGCCAGGCGGCCATCGACGCCGCGCACGTCGAGGCCTTTACCCGGGCGCCGGAGGACGTCAGTTTGCGGCGGCTGGTCGGTTTCGGATTGGGGCCGCAATTGAAAACCAATTTTGAACAGATTTTCAGCGCCCCCTTTTTGGTCGAGCTGCTCTTGGCGGAGCTGGGCGCCGAGCCGGCGCACGACCTGCTTTTCCGGCTCCATTTTGACGGGGGGTTCCAGGTCCAAACCGGCGGTGCGATGGTGGCGGCGCCCGACCCGGAAGCCGAAGCCGAGGCCCAGAAGTGGCTGAACGAAGCAGTCAAACCTATAACAGACCGGGCCGCGGCGGCCGACATTCTTCTGCAAGCCTGGTGGCTGCTCTCGGAACACAAGCCGTGGATCGGCGCGGGTCCCGACGAAGCCGCGCGGCAGGAAGGCTGGAGGGAAAGCGTCAAGGGCAAGACGGTTGAAATCGGGTGGCTGGCGCGGCAAGGCCCGCGCCCCGCGCGCTACCAGGGGACAACCCTTGCGGAACTGGGACTTTGAGGAGGCTTGGGGCAATTCGCGCCTATGAACCGCATCGCCGGCCTGGAAACTGAGTACGGTTGCCTGACCAGCGACTTCCCCGGCGCGGCTGCCGCCATCACCCGCGTGCGCGACTGGATTTTCAAGGACAGCCGCTTCGGACTCATTGACCTCCATCAGCGCGACTGGGATGAACCGGCGGGCAACGGCGGCTTCCTCTTCAACGGCGGCCGATGCTACATCGACATGGGCCACCTGGAATACTGCACTCCGGAATGTCTCACCCTGCTGGACGTCTTGCGCTACGATCAGGCCGGCGACGCCATCCTCCTGCAAGCCGTCAAGTCCCTGCGCGCCGAGCGGGAGATCAATTTCATCCGCAATAACATCGATCATTACTCCGGGGCCACCTTCGGCTGCCATGAGAATTACCTCGTGCGGCGGGCGGCGCCGCTGACGGAGGCCAATGTGCATTCCCTCCTGGCTTTCCTGACCTTGCGCATGTTGTACGTGAGCGCGGGGCGCGTCGGGGGCGCGGCCCTGGCGGCGGAGGCGCGCGGCGAAGCCGCCCCGGCCGCCCCGGAAGGCGCCTTCCAAATCAGCCAGCGCGCCGATTTCATCAACAACGACCTCTTCGAGTGGGTCCAGTTTAATCGCGCCATCATCAACACCCGCGACGAACCCCTGGCCGACGCCCGCAAATACCGCCGCCTCCACTTGCTCCACGGCGACACCAATGTGCTGCCCGCCAGCCTTCTGTTAAAAGTGGGCACCACTTCCCTGGCGCTCGATTTGCTGGAAATGAATTGCCTGCCCAAAACGGTGCTGGCCGACGCGGTGGCCGCCTTTCGCGGCCTCTCCCGCCAGCCCGACGGCCCCTGGATCGTGCAACTGGCCGATGGCCGGCGCGCCGATGCCGTCAATCTCTTGTTCGATTACCAGCAAGCCGCCAAGGCCGAATTGCAGGGGCGCGACGCCGAAACCGACCTGCTCCTTTCGGTCTGGAGCCAGACGCTCGACGCGCTGGCGTCCGACCCCGAAACGCTGGCCGGCAAAGTGGACTGGATCACCAAACGGTGGCTCTTCCGGCAATTCCGCGAGCAGGAGAAAATCCCCTGGAGCCACCCGTGGCTCAAGTCCCAGGACCTGGAGTTTCATCACATCGATCCCGCCCGCGGCCTGGGGGCGGCCCTGGCGCAAAACCCGCCGGGATGGGAGCTGCCCCGCAAGGAAGTCACCCAGGCGGCCTTCCTCGCCCCGGCCAACACCCGCGCGGCCGTTCGTTCCCGCGCCATGCGCCTGCTCAAAGACGAGAAGCGCGGCTATTATATTGACTGGGAGTCCGTCGGCGCCGATGGCGGCAACGCCCTCCAAATGCTCAACCCCTTCGACGCCGGCTGCCCCGACACCGAAAACTGGCTGCCCGCCCCCGCCGACTCCGCCGCGAGAAACCCCCGCCGCGGCCAGCCCCAGCCCTAGCCCGGTGCTTAAGACATCTTATTGTTTCGCGATGCCTAAATCTTCCAATACGGTTTGGAACTGGCGTCGATCTGCTCGAACAATTGCCGCACGCACGCCGGCGGCTCGTCCATCGCTTCGGCGATGCGCGCGCCCATGCGGCTGTCGTAATCTCCCACCCGGAATTGCGCCAATAAATCAGCCAGCGCCTTCTTCTGGTTGGGCATCGTCCGCGCCGGGTCCAGGCGCGCCTCCAATTCCGCCGGCGCAAGATTGATCGCGGGAAATGCCCGCGCTATCGCCTTGGCGTCCAGCAGGCAGCCTTCCAGGTCCGGGAAATCGGTCGTGACCACCTGCTCAGGGGGGAGTTGCAGTTGTTCAATGATCGTTCTCCGCGTGCGGCTGGCCATCTCGCTGCCGTTGCCAAACACCGCGAACACCAGCGTATGCACAAATTTGCTCAACGCGATCCGGATGTTCGCGTGGTAATGCAGCGTGCAGGCCCCCTCCGCGTCCAAAAATTGCACTTTGACGTGGAATGGATACTTCCCGGCCCACGCCTCGAACAGCGCCACATGCGCCTCCTCCTCCACAAACACGATCGCGTCCGCCTCGAAGCTAAACGAGGGTTTGACCCCCAATTGCTCAATCACCTCCAACGCATCCTCCGCCCTCACCCCCTCCACCACCGTCGATTGCTCCGCGTCCCGCTGCACGATAAAAAGCGACGACAGCGGGCATGATGCGGCGATGGCCGTCGAATGGGTCGCGACGTATATCCGCTTGCCTTTCGCCTCCTCGTGCAGAAAGTGGAACAGGCCCAGTTGCGCCTTGGGATGGAGGTAAGTTTCCGGTTCCTCGATGCACACCCAGGCCCCCGGCTTGGTCAGAACCACCTTGGCGATGATGGCCACCACCGAGCGCGTCCCGAAACTCATCTGGTTCATCGAATAAACCAGGTCTTCATCCGCCTCGTCGATCAGCCCCAGCGTCGCCGCGTTTTGGATCGTCGGCGTGTAGAGCTTTCCCAGATTGGGCACCAGTTTCGACACCTCGGATTCTATTTTCCGAAACTGCTTGGGCTTGTTGTTATAGAGCCAATGCAGCACGTCGGGCAGATTCGAGACGTCAGCCGTCAGCGTGTGCTCGCCCAGTATCGGCGACGTCGTCGGCATCTTGCGCAGCGGATCGGCCCATTCCAGATTGGCGAATTGTTGCCAGACCGCCTCCGCCAATTCTTGCGACACCGCGAACACGCCGGGCGCGTCAGGCCGTCCCAGCCGCAGCCGGTACGGCTCCAGCGCCTCCGCCTTGCTCCCCAGCGCCAGCGGCTCCGACGGCAAGGCGCCTCCGCATCGTTTGCACAGCGCCTCCAATTGCCCGCAATCGGCCTCCATGCTCCGCGGTGTTCCTCGGATCGAATAGATGACAAAGGGCCTGTCTCCCTCCACGTTGGGAGTGGACAATTCCTCGCTGAAACTCTCCCGCGCCACCGCGACTTTAAGGACCACCGCGGAAAGAAAACTCGAATTGATCCCGTCCGCCGCGGCCATTTGCGGATTCCCGGCGTAGAGACGCTGGATGATCTCAATCCGCTTCTTGGGATCCGGGATGAACTCGAAGATGAATTCCATCGTCTCCTCGGCCTGTTTGCGATGGATCACCTCCGTCAGGCTGCCGCCCCGCGAAGCCACCGCCCGCTCCATGCTGCCGGCGGCGTCCGAGAGGAACTTGAAGGCGTCCAGGCAATTGGACTTGCCCGCGTTATTGCGTCCCATCAGCAGCACGAAATTGTTCAGGTCGTCCAACTCGATGCGCTTGATGCTTTTGAAATTACAAACCACCACGCGCTTGAGACTTAAATGAGTCAGGTCCATTGACGAGCCCATTAAATAGCCGTTCTCCCGCAACTCTCAAGGCGATTCGTCAAACAGCAAAACCCGCTCAATCGTCCGTGGGCCGCGCCCCGGAGCGCATCATGCCGGCAATGCCCCGCAACATTTCCTGGCTGATCTCAGTTTCCTTCTGGGGGGCGCCTGGCCGCGCGGCTTTCATGGCCGCGTTCTCCCTTTCCAGTTCCTCCACCCGCGCCCCAGCCGCCTCCAGCCGGGAACACAATTCCCCAACCTGCCGGCCCAAGCTTGAATCGGCCGGCAATTCCCTCTGCACCTCCACGATTATCTCATGGTTGGACTTCATGCGCGACGCGGTGATTATTCCAATTGTAAACCACCGCCCCCGTTTTGCAAGCTCCCCACCCCTCGACACCGTTACGTGCCCATGATACCATTCCAGCCGGTGAATAAAACATACGTCCACGGCTACCACCGTCGGGAGAACCGGCGTCTTCAGGACCAGGCCTCGGCATTGCTCGACCTGCTCCACGCCGACACCGCCTACCCGCCGGGAAGCCGTGTTCTCGAAGCCGGTTGCGGTGTTGGCGCTCAGACTCTCACCCTGGCGAAGAACAGTCCGGGCGCCTTGATCACTTCCGTGGACATATCCGAGCCGTCCGTCGCCGAAGCCAGGCGAAGAGTCGCCGCGGCGGGTCTGGCCAACGTTCAGTGCGAACAGGCGGACCTTTTCCATTTGCCTTATGCGCCGGCCTTCTTCGACCACATCTTTCTCTGTTTTGTCCTCGAACACCTCCCGCGGCCCGTCGGGGCGCTGCAAATCCTCAAACCCTGTTTGAAACCTGGCGGCACCATCACCGTCATCGAAGGCGACCACGGCTCCGTCTATTTTCATCCTGACAGTCAAGCGGCCCGCCAGGCGATTGGGTGCCAGGTTGAACTGCAAAGACGGGCCGGCGGAAACGCCATGGTCGGCCGCGAGCTTTATCCGCTGCTTCACGCCGCCGGCTACGGATCCATTCATGTCACTCCTCGCATGGTCTATGTGGATTCCAGCAAACCCGAACTGGTCGAGGCCTTCACCAAAAACACCTTCACCGCAATGATCGAGGGAATCCGGGAACCCGCCCTCAAAGCGCGAATAATTGAACCACCCCTCTTCGACACGGGTATCCAGGATTTATACCGAACCGCCACGTCCGATGGAGTCTTCTGCTACACCTTCTTCAAAGCCGTCGCCAGCAAATGACCCCTGAAGGGGCTTTTTGCCCGCGGAACACGGATTACGCGGAAGACCGAAAAACAACGCAAACGCGAAAGGCGCGGCCAAGAATACCTCCTCTCCCTGGGCCGGAACGATTCAGTTGCTTCCGGGGAGCGGGAGCGTCTCGCTCGCGGTTTTCGGCCTCTGGCCGAAAACNNCGGGACGCCGGCCAGAGCGACCGGGACTGTCGCGCTCCCAATTTCGAATGAATCGTTCCGGCGGAGGGAGAGGATTAAGGCTTGTCCCGCCATAGCCAGGCCACGGCGGAACTGTCCTCCGTAGCGCGCAGCGCGAAGGAGGATGAGGGCGAGCCAATTCCCCCTCTCGCATTCTGTCCAAACTCTGCCGATTTGCGTTTTGCGCCAATCGGGGGCATATTCCCGGCGATTCGTGTGCGAAAGAAATCTTATGAGAAAAATCGTGTTTTGTTTATTGACGTGCTGGATGGCGGCCAATCTGCTCGCCGCCGATGGCGCCTGGCTGACCAGCGTGCCCGACGCCACAGTCCAGGCCAAAAAAGACGGGAAACTCGTCTTTCTGAACTTCACCGGCTCGGATTGGTGCGGCTGGTGCAAGAAACTGGACGCGGAGGTTTTTTCCAAGCCGGGGTTCCAAGATTACGCCAAAACCAATCTTGTCCTCGTAGAGGTCGATTTCCCGGCGCAAAAGCCGCAGTCGGCCGAATTAAAGGCCGCCAACAAAGCATTGCAAGAGAAGTACAAGGTTACCGGCTACCCAACCCTCGTGGTGCTGAAACCCGATGGCACGGTTGTCTGGAACCAGGTGGGCTATCTGGAAGGCGGCCCGCCCGCCGTCATCGCCAAGCTCGACGAAGCCAGAAAGAAATAGCGGCGTTCAGGTTGGAGCCTTGAGGGCTTGCTCCCACGTCATTCGTGGTGAAGGTGATCCGGTCGCTGCCGGTGGGGTCAAGAATGGTGGTCGCTTCCTCCCCTTTGCCGTTGTGTCCGGCCCGGAACCCTCGTTAAGCGAAATGTTAAATGTTTAAGTACGACCCCAATGGTCTTTGCGTTCACCACCATCTTGCGCTTGCAAACAGCCCTGGATTGCTCGTGGGATTCCCTGATGCGGCCCTGACGAGCAAGAGCGGCGTCCCGTCCTTACCTGCCGGGGAGAAACACGTTTCCCTCACGGTGCCGCCAATCAATTCGTATGGGACCCAGTCAATTCGAGCCATGGAAAAAAGCAACTCAAAAAGACGCAGCAAGCCCTGCTTGGCTTGAGAATTGCTTTGCAAGCAGATATGGAATCCATTCCCTGCCCGAATTATGCCAAGAAGGCGAAATAGCCCGATTGAGGAATTTGTTGCCGTTGCTGGCGGCCTCTTTGTTTTGGGGATGGTCGTTTCACCGCAATTCAGGGCTGTCGTATTGCTGTCGGTCGGGGCCGCGTTTCTTCTCTTCCTCGGCTGGATCGCGTACCGGATCGGTACGAAGGGGCGGCGGGAAATGCAGGCAGTGGATGCTGGCTGCCCGGTTTCCTCATGGAATTCGATCACCGAACCACCCCTTTCTGAAAAGGTGAGGGCGCTCGACTGGTTCCAATTTGAGAAACTGATCGCCGCCATTTACGAGACGAAAGGATACTCCGTCAAACGATTGGGAGGGGCCAACCCTGACGGCGGAATTGATCTGATTGTCGAGAATGCCTCAGACCGCTTTGTGGTGCAATGCAAGCAATGGAAAGCCTGGAAGGTGGGCGTGAGGCAGGTCCGCGAGTTCCTGGGAACGTTGACCGATTCAAGAATTCCGAAGGGTATATTCATCACCTTGCAGGGCTACACGGACGACGCCAGGGCGTTGGCCGACAAACACAACATTTCCCTTCTCTCCGAAGAATCGGTGGTTAAGCTCCTGGAGGACGTTCATTGGAAATTCAATCCGACGATCACCTCGGCGTTGGACGACCAGAGGAAGCTGTGTCCGCGTTGTGAGAGCGAATTGGTCCTGAGAACGGCCACGCGGGGAAGCGGTGCCGGCAGTCAGTTTTGGGGCTGCTCAAATTACCCACGATGCAAATTCACGATGGAGCTCCGTTGAATGTCGCGGGCGGTCCATCAGAATCTCAATTGAACATTCGCCGATTTGGCTCGTCGGATTACCACCGCAGCCGGTCGAGCCATCTGTTCTTCTCGAAGGAGAGGCACTCTTTCCAGTGGCTCTGGCCGGAGGTTGCGGAACATTTCGAAGGCGTTGAGGCCGAATTGCATTTCCCAGAATAAGCGTCACAGCACCGGGTGATTTCTCCACGGTCCCAAGAAATCATGCTGCGCCGAGGAGGGCGCAAATTCATGAGAGCCTTTGAAGATAATTTCCCGTTTCGACACCCCCTGAGAATCCGCCGCCTTTCCGCTTGCCATTATGGCCGCTCAGGCACAAATTCAAATCCAAATATGGGATACTGCCATACTCATGGGAGCTATTCGGGGGACGGCTGTTCGGAATGTCGTGACGCTGAGGAACTTGCGGCGGCGGACCGGGCAGAAATGTTGGAAAAACTGGCCGAAGCCGCTGAGGCACAGAGCGAAGCTCACGAGCAACTTGCGTATGCCATTAACAATCCAGGCAAGTATGCCTGTCCGTATTGCAAGTTGCGCACGTTATTGAGTGGGGCTTCGCGCTGCCCACGCTGCCAGAAGGACGTTGAACCCGCGTTTTGGGTGACCGTGCTGGATCGCGAGGAAAAAGCGCGACAACGTAATGAAAAGGAGCGACAGCATTATGAAGAAGAGCAGCGGCGCAGGAATCTTGAGCGAATGCATTCAGAGCGAGATGCAAAAAGGCGATCGGTTTGTTGGTCTTTTATGGTGTTCTATTTTGGATATTTGCTGCCTGTCTTGTGTGTATGGTCAATAGTACTATGTGGCCAGGTTCATATCGTTGAAAATCCACGTGAAAATGCAATAACCATTGGGAATGCGGTAGGTATCTTTATTCCGATCCTCAACTGGATGGCACTGGTGGCAGAGCTTTTTAGTCACACTCACTTGGTTTTGCCTTGGCTGGTTTTATGGACGGCTGCTGCTATTGGTGGTTTGTTTCTACGATTACGGCCCGTGTATGGGTCGTCTCGTTAATTTCGCCACAAAGTACACGCGCTCAAAGTTTACTGCGTTGTCAGCTTGAAAAACCGTGTTTGATCCGACCAAGAGTTGGCCACGGTAAAAAAGCCGCCAAAAAGAGACGGAACATTTGTCACGTCCTCCCAAGTTCCGAGGCTCAGGTCGGTCGTGGATTGCAGGGTGTAGCCGTTCGCGCTGCTGGGCCAGGAAAGGGTCGTCGTACCAGCGGCTTGAGCGATGGACAGGCACGGGAGGGTAAACGAAACGAATTGAATGTCCGCGACGTCAACCGTCGCGTTCGTCGAGGTGCCTCCCAGGACGCCAAAGAAGAACTGATTTGTCGAAGCATCCGCATACGCGGAAATGTCAATCGGCCCGCTCGAATACGTTTGTCCCGCCGTCAAGTAGGCGAGGGTGATGCTGAACAGACTGTTGCTGTTTACACCGAAAACGAGGGAGTCCTGGGCGCAATTGCCTGACGCTGTGAAGTTGAAAGTCAATTCGGGGGCGTTAGCCGGGACGGACAGCGTCATCCAAACGCACGCGGGAGTGTTGGAGGCGCCCGATCCTCCTCCTGGTGGCGGGGTCTGCGGTCTGGCTTGGGAAGGGGCCGCCGCCGTAGTGAGAGCCAGCAGGAGTTGTGGTTGGTTACCCAAATCCACGAAAGCCTGGGAGGTTTGGCTCGATAAGAAATTGAAGGCATTGTCGGCGGCGATGGTCGTTCCTTGAGCGATGTTAGCTGTTGCATTTCCAATGGCGCTGACCGCGAATTGAGTCCCTGTGATCAAAATTGTGGACTCAACCTGCTCGCCAATAAACAAGTGGGCCACGCCAGCGGGCAAAGCCAAGGGCAGAAAAGGCGCGTTCCAGTTCATGGCCTCTGAGCCAGGGACCGATTGGAGCCCCAAAAAATCGGCGGGGTCGTCCAGATAATGAGTGGGATCGCCGTTTTGCTGATAGTCCAATTGCGTTCCGGGTGGGACTGCAAACGATTCGGGCGGAAACACACTTTCAGCCGACAAATATGTCTGTTCAAAAGAATTGATAAAGCCCATTTGGCTGTCCGCCGCGTTCGTGACGCTCGCTTGATACCAGAATGTAGGGTAACCGTGCATCTGGGTTGCGGTCGGGATCAAGCTCAAGAGATCCACACGGTCCCAAAGGCTGAAATAACTGTTTGCCTCCGATAAATATACGTTAACCGCTTCGGGGTGGTAGAGACCGAACGCGGAGATGTAGTTATCAATCCACGCGTAACTCGCCCAGTTTAGCGGAATTGGACTGACATAGCCTGGCTCCAAAACCAAGGAACTCGCGCTTGGTCCGCCGGCAAAACCATTCGCAATCCCATAGACGAGAATTTGGTTCGCTTCGATGGCGATTTCCGCTTCATCGAACAGTGTGATCTCCATATTCTGTGGTTCCCATGCGGGGCTTATGGCGTTTCCCGGCACTGCGCCGGTAAGATAGTTGGCCGCTTCAGCATTGACCAACGTTCCAAGACTGTGGCCAAGGAAATGAATAGGCTGTGAGTAACCGCTGCCAAGGAGTTGATAAAGCACCTGACCGAGATGCACTCCTTGGTCAGGGGTCACATTCCAAGGAGGCGGCCAAGATGTCGTGGCAGCTTGATGCCAGTCCCAAGCGACGATGTTGGCGAAGGCCGAAATGCCTTTGGCGTTCATGGCCAACGCCATTTTTGTCGGCCAGTCGGGAAATCCTGGTGACCACGAGGGCACCCACCCATGGGTCAGAACCA
Source organism: Verrucomicrobiales bacterium (assembly GCA_003138485.1). Lineage (GTDB taxonomy): Bacteria > Verrucomicrobiota > Verrucomicrobiia > Limisphaerales > Palsa-1400 > PLGF01. Next base: position 11,264 of record PLGF01000150.1, read on the forward strand.
CGGTCATTTTTGTCGGATCGAGGGGTAAACCCGCTTGAAAAACCGCACCGTTGAAGACGACCAGGTCCGCCCCCTGAATATCGTCCGGCACTTGCGCGATAGGCGGAGTGCTGCCGGCAGTCGTGATTTGAGGCGGAGCCGGGAGCGGATTCAGGAGGAAATTCTGTTGCGCTGTGGCCGCGCTCAACGAAATGACGCGCTGGTCCGCGACAAAATCGGACAACGAGGCTGAAAGCTGGTAAATGCTCGGCGCAAGCGCAGGCAATGAATAACTGCCGTCCAGTGGCGAACGACAATTAAAATT
>PLGF01000132.1:0-3582 GCA_003138485.1 Verrucomicrobiales bacterium
TTACGGTAAATTACGGTAGTTTTATTGCGGATCGGGAGCGGCGATTCATCGGATGGACGTGGCTGCCCAGGCCGTTTAAATGAAGTTGTGGAGGCTGAAACTGCCAAAAATAGGGCGGCGCGGCAGCACCACCCCACCAAATGCGGGGTTTCAAGGCGGCTATTTGGGGATCGCAGGGGACGGAACAAATTATNNTGCAGGCTTATGCACCCTTGTGCACCATAAAAAGCGCGGGGGCCGGAGTTCTTCCGCGGGCCAGGCGAGCTTGAAATCGTTGATAATCAAGAACATCCAACGCGGTGCTTGGAGCTTTCTGAGCGATGCCAGGCATACGGCTCAGCAGGAGCGGTTTCTTGGGGAAAAGGGAGCGGCTCCGCGGGAGCGTCGCCTGGCCTCACTTGCACGGTGAAGGACGCCCCCGTTTCGATAAGATCGGGGTAGTTCCGCACCGTCATTCGGACTCAGCCGCGACCTCACGGTTGTCCGTCCGCGGGCCCCTTGCCATCCGGTCCGGCCAGAAAGCGGTTGACCGCGTTCAAATAGGCGCGCGCGCTGGCTTCGATCACGTCGGTGCTCGCCCCTTTGCCGGTGACGGCTTTGCCGTCGTTGAACTCGACCTTTACTGTCACCTCGCCCAAGGCGTCTTTGCCTTGGGAGACGGCGCGCAAGGAATAATCCAGCAGGCGGCCATGCGTGTGGGTGAGGCGGTCAATCGCCTTCAAGGCCGCATCCACCGGGCCGTCGCCGATGCCGGCGTCCTGGACAAATGTGGGTTTTTTGTCGGCGATATTCTGGAGGCGGACGGTGGCCGTTGGGACGGCGCGGTTGCCGCTGGAGACGTGGAGGTAATCGAGGGACCAGGTTTCGGGCACCTCGGTGATCTGGCCCTCGACGAGGGCTGAGAGGTCGTCGTCATAGACGAATTTCTTCTTGTCTCCGATTTCCTTGAATCGGGCAAAGATGGCCGCGACGTCCGCGTCGTTCATCTTGAACCCCAGGTGCTTGAGGCGCGCGGCCACGGCGGCCCGCCCGCTGTGCTTGGTGAGCGGCAATTCCGTCCGCCCCCAGCCGATGGTCTGCGGGTCCATGATCTCGTAGGTTTCGCGCTTTTTCAAAATGCCGTCCTGGTGGATGCCGCTGGAATGGGCGAAGGCATTTTCGCCGACGATGGCCTTGCTGCGCTGGACGATCAAACCACTCATGCGGGAGACCAGGCGGGAGGTTTTGACGATTTCGCGGGTGTCGAGGCCGCAGTCGAAGGCGCCAAAAAAATCCGCGCGCGTTTGGAGGGCCATGACGATTTCCTCCAAGGCGGCGTTGCCGGCCCGCTCGCCGATGCCGTTGATGGTGCATTCGACCTGGCGCGCGCCCGCGCGGATGGCAGCGAGGGAATTGGCGACAGCCAGGCCGAGGTCGTTGTGGCAATGGACGCTGATGACGGAGCGGCCGGACTGGAATTCCGGAACCGAATCATAGAGGCGGCCGATCAAGGCGCCATATTGGTCCGGCACGGCCCAGCCGACTGTGTCCGGGATGTTGACGGTGGTTGCGCCCGCCGCCACGACCGCCTTGCAAACCTGGAGCAAAAAATCCGGCTCGGTGCGCGAGGCGTCTTCTGGAGAGAACTCGACGTTGTCAACAAGGCCTTTGGCGTGTTTGACCCCTTCGACGGCCAGGCGGAGGATTTCGTCCCGCGCCTTGTTCAATTTGAACTCGCGGTGGATCTTGGAGGTGGCCAGGAAGATGTGGATGCGGCCGCGTTTGCCGGCGGGCTTGATGGCCTGGCCGGCCGCGTCGATGTCCCGCGGCACGCAACGCGCCAGGCCGCAGATGACGGGGCCTTTGATCTCACGGGCGATGGCCTGGACGGCTGCGAAATCGCCGTCGCTGATGACCGGGAAGCCGGCCTCGATGACATCGACTTGCAGGCGCGCCAACTGCCGGGCGACCTCCAGCTTTTCGCGCAAGTTCATGGAAGCGCCCGGGCACTGCTCGCCGTCGCGAAGGGTGGTGTCAAAGATGGTTATGCGATTATTTTTCATATTTTTGGCGGGGTGATGTAAAAAACCCCACCGCCGCTGTGGCGATGGGGTTTGAAACTTCCTGTCAACTGAAATTAAACCTCGACCGCCGCGCGGCAGGCCAGCAGCGCGTTGAGCAAAAGTCGCAGGTTCAAAGTACCGTTCACGCCAGAACAGATATACCGGAACGACGACGGCGTCAACTTCTTTTTTGGGCCATTCTTCCGCAATCGCGTGGACTCCGAAACAAGGATGTCGTGTCCAAACATTGGACACTGTATTTTGGAAATTGTCTGGCTGCATGACGCCAAGTGGCTCATCCCGCCGTTTGCACGGCTTTTTTCATGGGTGTTTCAGGGGCTGGGTGAATTGGAGTCCATTGGCACGGCGCCTGCTACGATGTTTGTCGTGGATAATAACATTAATAAAGCATCTGTATCCGTCCTGGCGATGGCAGCGCTGGTCATAGCGGCAATTGCCGCCAAGATTCACGCTACCGTCGATGCGCAAGCTCCTGTGGGATACGAAGATGAAGCAGGATTCCATTTCGGGAACCCGGACTTGGGCGAGTAAGCCATTGGGCTTGCAGCGACGGTTGCGGGCGCCGGAACAGACCTGACAGACTTGGCCTTGTGGTCGCTTCTGGCGGACAGTTTTTCCGGCATTCAGGAAGAAACTTCCCTTAGTTGAACCCCAGCAGCCGGCCACCTTGGAAAGTGACAAAGGCGAAGGTCCACGCCAAGACCCCCATATACACCCATTGGAAGATCGGCCACTTCCAGGAATTGGTTTCCCGCCGCACCACCGCCACCGTGCTAACGCATTGCAATGCAAGCACATAGAAGACCATCAGCGTGACGGCCCGCAAGGGCGTGTAAGCCGGCGCGCCGCCGGCGAGCTTCTGTTTCCGCAGTATCTCCTGCAAGCTGCGGTTGTGTTCTTGTTCGTTTTCGCTGGCATGATGGGCCTGGCTATAAACAATGGACATCGTGCTGACGAACACCTCCCGCGCCGCGAATGACGACAGTATGCCGATGCCCATCTTCCAATNNCCCAGAGGCGCAATGGCCGGCTCCAGCATCCGCCCGGTGTATCCGGCGAAGCTGCCTTGGACGTTGGCGCTCGCTTCGTCGGCGTCCAACTGCGCCAGCGCGTTGGTCTGAGCTTCGGTCAACGGCGCGCGGGCGGCGGTTTGGGTCAGCGCGGCGCGTTCGGCCTGGTAACGCCGCGCAATTTCGGGATGCCTGGGGTAAGTCGTCAGAAACCACAGCAGGATGTTGATCCCTAGAATTACCGTCCCCGCCCTCTTCAGGAACAGTTTCGACCGGTCCCACATGTGCCGAAGAACGACTTTGGCCACGGGCCGGCGATAAGGCGGCAATTCCATCACCAGCATCGGCGTTTCCCCCTTGAGCAGCGTTTTCTTGAAAAGCCATGCCATTGCCAGGGCCACCGCGATTCCCAATAAGTACATGCCAAGCATCGTCACGCTCTGCAGCAGCACGCCACCGGTGATGCACGCCCCAATCAGCAACGTGTAAACCGGCAGCCGCGCCGAGCA
>PLGF01000132.1:3657-5321 GCA_003138485.1 Verrucomicrobiales bacterium
ACGCCGTTTTCCAGCAGCGATTCCAATTCCCCCGGCGGCACCGCCAGCGCCACCCAGCGGCCCGCCAGCGCGAACAGCCCGCTGATCATGTCCATCGGCAATTTCGCGAACGTAAAGATGCTCAGAAACATCAGCGCCATGATCCCCACGAAGATCGCCATTCCCCAGACCTTGTGTGTGACAACCCGGTCCAGCCTGTCGCTCATCGTCTCCTCCGGCCCGCCCGCCTCGATCGTCACGGCTCGCTGGATGGCCCCCACCGCCCCGTACCGCCCTTCAATGGCCGCGCTGCGCCAGTCGATACCCGCCTTTTCCAGCCGCTGCCGCCCGGCCAGCACCGCCTGCCGGATCGCGTCCGGATGCCGCGACGGGCTGCCAGTGGCAATCCTCTCGTCGCACAAAAGCAGCAGCGCCTCGGCTCGTGACAGCGGGGCGGGCTGGCCCGCCGTTCCGCCCAACATCCTCGCCAGCGCGTCGATCTCGTTCACGAAGGCCGGCGGCGCCCCGCAAAAGAAACACGGCGCAACGCGCGGCGTTCCGGTTCGAACGGTTTGGATGATCTTTTCCCGCAAGGCCGGAAGACCCTCGCCCGTGCTGGCCACCATGGGGACGACCGCCGCCCCCAGCGCCTGGCCGAGATGGTCCGCGTCGATGCGGTGGCCGATCTTCTCCGCCACATCGACCATGTTCAACGCGACGATCACCGGGTAGCCCAACTCGATAACCTGGCTGGCAAAGTAAAGATTCCGTTCGAGATTTGAGGCATCGACCACCACCACAACCACCGATGGCGCCGCCACTTCGGGCAGCCTCTGGAAGAGCACGTCGCGCGCGATCTGCTCATCCAGAGATTGCGGGCTGAGGCTGTAAGTNNGTCTTGCCGGAATTGGGATTGCCCGTCAGGACGACACTGAACGAAGCGGCGCGGGCGCGCGCGGATGGAGTATTTTTTGGCGGAACGGGCGCCTTTAATTGAGACTGAGTCTCAATTGCGCCGGCGCGCTTCCCCACGTTTGGCTGCGATTCCATCACGGTGACGTCATTTGGGGCCGGCGGCGGGGCGGACCCATATCTGCTCGGCGTCCTGGCGGCGCAGGGTCAGATGGTAGCCGCGCACCTTGATCTCGACGGGGTCCCCCAGTGGGGCGAAGCGGACCAGTTGCACGGCCGTGCCAACCAGCAAACCCATCTCCAGGAGCCGTCCGCGCTGGTCGGGGCGGAGTTTGATTTCGCTTACAGTGGCGGCGCCGCCAAGCTTCAGGGAGGTCAGGGGCTGGCTTTCCGCGGACATATCAAGCCACCTTTTTCCTGGGAAGCGGCTCGACGAGAATTCCTTCGGCCAGACGCGCGCTGATGCCCAGCCGGGCGTTGCAGACCTGGNNTTCTGCTCCTCGCAAAAGCCCATCTCCCGCAGCCGGTGCGTCACTTCGGGCGGGGCCGACAACTGCTTGATCCGCACCGCCACGCCCGCGTTGACGCGGCTTAACGGGCACAGGAAAGGCTGGGGACACTGTTCGTCCCCGCCGCCGGAATCCGCTGGCAATTTCTGCACAGAGGCACACTAGGGCAGTTGAGACCCGGTTGCAAGTGCGATTCAACTCACCCTGGTAATACGTCAGTGACGGCAATCCGGGGATTGGCGGGGTCGCCTCGCCGAGGCGACC
>PLGF01000038.1 GCA_003138485.1 Verrucomicrobiales bacterium
AGGTTGATGTGGGCGCCGCGGACCCCCGCAGAAAGGGAGACGCCACTGCCGCTCAAGTTCAACTTAAGCCCTGGCAGAATGCTGACGCGCCGGCTGAAGCGAAAACCCATAATCAATCAATCATTCGATAGATCGGCCAATATTTCCCCGGTTTTTCTCACCAGGCCAATACGTGGAAATATCTTGGTTACGGTGAGTGAATGCTCTTCGGCCGACAGGGCCGCCATGGCATCTTCCGCGAAAACCTGATTGTAACCGTATTCGTAAGCGAACCGGGCGGTGCTTTCCACGCCGATATTCGTCGAGATGCCGCACAGGATCATGGTCGTTATGCCGCGCCTTCGGAATTCCAAGTCCAACTCCGTCCCGTAAAACGCGCCCCACTGGCGTTTGGTGATCACGATGTCGCCTGGTTTGGGACCCATTTCCGGGACAATCTCCGTCCAGTCCGGCGGCGGCTTTTGAAACTGCATGGGCGCGTCGGCGACCGGATGCAGGGCATTTTTTCCGTCGGGCGACAGGGCAACCCTCACCAAAAAAACCGGCATCCCGTGTTTCCGGCACGCCTCGGCCAGGGCCGCCGCGTTTCTGACCACGAGGTCCGACGCATGGGGGGCGGTTTGCCGTCCGACAATGCCTTTCTGGAGATCTATGACCACCAGCGCCGTCTTTGATCTGTCAATCATTGTGTTTTTCATAATTGTCGCAGTGCCACTTTGGGATACGGCCACGCGCTCAAGATTGATGCCAACAACGGGAGGATGGCAAGCCCGCGCACGCGGTGCCGAACCAGAGCACGAACTTGGGCCCTTGCCGACGCTGATGGGACCAACCGATTTCCTGCGTTGCGATGCAACTCGCAATTTACAATGATGGTCCAATGAAATCGCCGGAACCGCCAGATTCGCACCATTTGATCGCCGCGGATGGTTGGCTTGGCCTTGGCAACTGGCAAGAGGCCCAATCGGAAATCGAAAAAATCGCCCCGGAGTTGCGGATGCATCCTGACGTGCAGGAGATCCGTTGGCAGATCCAAGCCAAGGCGAAGAAGTGGGAGGAAGCCATTTGCGTTGCCAGAGAAATCACACAACGCACGCCCGAGTTGCCCTTCGGTTGGATACATCTGGCGTATTCACTGCACGAATTGCGTCGTACACAAGAGGCATATGGCACGCTGAAACCCATATCCGAGCGCTTTCCTGAAGAATGGCTGATGGGTTACAACATGGCCTGCTATGCCTGCCAGTTGGGAAATCAGGACGAAGCCCGGCATTGGCTCGAACTTGCATACAAACGCGGAGACAAAAGCGAAATCCGAAAAATGGCTCGAGTTGATCCCGATCTGGCGCCACTGAGAGCCAGATTTGGGGAGATTTGATTGTCGGGGTATGGACCAGAGTTGTCTCCGGCATCCTGGGTCAAATGCTCTTCGGTTCCCTTCTGAGGAGCCAAACAGTGGTCAGGCACTTCTTGCCGCCGTTCACGGGCAGTTGAAGCCGCCACCCCATTCAGTTTAGGATGTGCCATAATGACGACGGCTTTGGCATCTGGAGCTCTGCTGGGCCTCTTCTGCGGCCTCGCCCCCGGCCCTCTGCTGGCGCTGGTGCTGGCACAAACGCTGCGGCATGGCCCACGGGAAGGCTGCAAGATCGCCCTGACCCCGCTGGTCACCGATGCCCCGGTTATCGCCTTGGCGCTGGCGCTGGCGGCGAAGATGGCGCAACTCCGCCTCTTGCTCGGCATTGTGTCCATCGCCGGCGGAGCCTTCGTCTTGTACCTGGCCTGGGAAGGCTTTCGCACCGAACGTGTGGCCGCTGAAGCCCCGGCTGAACACCCCAAATCGTGGTTCAAGGGGATTTTGACCAATCTGCTCAACCCGCACCCGTGGCTGTTCTGGATGACGGTTGGGGCGGCGACGTTGGCGAAAGCGATGGCTCAAAGCTGGCCGACCGCAGTCGCCTTCCTATGCGGCTTTTACCTGCTGTTGGTCGGCTCGAAAGTGCTGGTTGTGCTGCTGGCCGCGCGATCCCGCGACTTGCTGGCCGGGCGGCTCTACCGGGTGGTGATGCGCGTCCTTGCCGTGCTGCTGGCTTTCTTTGCGCTCCTGCTGTTCCGGGAGGGATGGAAGCAGCTCGGATGATCAGCCATGAGTTCATTCAACCCTCGCCTGGCTGACCAGATACCAGCCGTCCTTTGCCGGCGCGTCCATTGCCAAATTTAGCGTCCGCCCGGGCTGGCTGGGTCAATCAACGCGACGGCCAGGGTGTAATCTCCTCTCTCCAGGCTCGCCGGTATCTGTACCGCCGCCCAGCACCACAATTTTCCCCCGGAACGAATTTAATTGCGGGTCCTGACCAACGCGGCGAGATTGACTCATGGAAACGACGGACAAACTAGACCTCGTCTTCGACGACGTTGTTTACGACAACAACGCCCAGGAGGTCTTTAAAAAAAGTTCCATGCGCTCGACAACCAGCGAGACCTCCTTGCTGCAAGGTGGGTAACTCATTCGCTAACCGCCGGGAGGGCCTTACGCAAAACCTGGCCTGGGTTGTCCACGGGAGACATGAGGACGCAGGCGCAAGCCGTGGCTCGCAGTTCTACGCGCCATCGGCGGCTCTCGGATCCCCAACCGCAAACAACGTAATCGGCTTCGACAGGCCGGGTGCCCAATAAAGCGGTAAGCGATCCTCGAACATCTCTAGTTCCAGTAACCAGAACGGAAGCGAGAGCGTCGTTCGACAAACTAAACTTCGTCGAACGGATGGTCAAAACCTGAACTGCCTCCCCCTGCGACGTCAGCGCCTTCGCCCAAAGCAGCGGCGAGACAGAAATGGGCGTGACGGCGACGTGAAAATCCAAGGAATCGCCAATGAGATTTAAGAGCGGCCGAACTTGCCGAGCTGGATCGCGCAATTCGAGTTGGGGGTAAACGACGCCTATACGGAACTCCGTGCGACGGAACTCTACACGGGAAATTGAAAGTTCGCCTCCCAAAGGATCGGTAACCCTCTCCACGTACTCCACCCGCTCGGTATAGGCGCCTTCAAGCCAGTCGCCTCGAATGGTCGAGAGGCTGTATCCTGACTTCGCTTCCCGGCTGTAGGGCTTGGCCTGCATGGCCGAAGCGACCTTGGCGAGCTGCGCCCGCCCCAATGGGGCCACACTTAACCAGCGATAGCGCGTGTGCATAACGTCGTTCAAGCGTTAGGACGAAGGCTCGGCTTCCTGGGCCTTCGAGAGGGCGGCGTAGGCACTGGCCTCCAACAGGGCTAAAAGTTGGTGCTTCTCCACGCCTTCGACGCCGCGCCGTGACTTGGCGAAACTCCCGTCCTCGTGGCGCTCATATTTCCCGAAGACCTCATACCGGAATCCCGTGCCACGCTCGCCATCCCGGAACTCGGCGCCAAACTCAATCAAAGGGCCGTCCCCTGACTCCGGATCAACCGTCCAAATCAGCTTCGACAGGCAAAACCCGCTCTTGGCGTAATCCTGGTACTGCTGGGACATGAGCAGACTAGTGCCATGCAACAAGGCGCGCTTCACCAAACCCTGAAACTGTTCCTTCGCCTCCTTAACTTCGGCCTTGGAGGAACCAGGCACAGCACCATTGGCCTGATCACCTTCCACATCCCCCTCGTCATCGTCCTCTACAGCTTCGGTGTCCAACGGGCGGTCAACCTGCAAACCGCGCTCGTCCTTCAACTCGTATCCCGCAATACCGCGCGCCATCTCGACGAAGAAGGCCGATCGTTGAACGCTGGTCAGTCCCGAAACCACAATCTCACGCCGGGGAGGCGGGGTCTCCGCTGCCGGCACCAACTTCTTCTCAATGGCGTCCAGGATCTCCAAGGCCCGGGCGTTTTCATGGTGGCGCACCATAAAGTGGTCGCCCTCGCGCTCCACCCGGATAATCAGAGTCTTGTCCACCTGTTGGAGACAACGGGTCTTTGAAAAGTTGGGTTCTGTGTAATCGACTGCCAGATCGAGCGCGCCGTCTTGGGAAACCTGGAGCCGATAAACCTCACCTTGGCGGGTGCCGCGCTCCTGTTGCACCGCCGCAGCCGCCGTAACGACGCTCTGAATATCCAAATCCGCGGCCGGGATCTGGCACGTTGAGAATTTGTCCTCCCGGTCGGGTGTCTCGATGATTTCAAGCAAGGTCTCAAGCTGGGGCCAAGACAAAGGAGAGGTCTGGAGATACCGGCAAATCTCCTCTTTGGGCAGAGCCGGAGAAAGAATAATTCCCCGGAGGCGCAGAAAAACCCGAAGCTTGGAAAGGCTGACCGTCCCCTGGGCCAGCAGATCAAATATGTCCTTGTCGTCGGCGTAATAGCGGGAGACATGCGTTGGCTTGCTCACTTGGGATCCCTCCGTTCCATTCCGATGGCAATGGTGCTAAACCGCTTAATAATCGTCGTAATCGGGTCAAACGTGATCCGGTTGAGTCGCGCGCGAAATTCCCGCAAACCGTAAAACTCGGCCGCATACGCGTCCTTGGCCCGGTCAAAATGGCCCGCGGCCTCGTGATGGGCGAACGGCATCCGAAGGCTGATGCGCTCCTCGTCGCCCAAGAGGTCAAACCGGAAAAACGCATCAAACAGATATTTGAACTCATCCACCGAAGAACCGTCCCCGCGATAGTAAACGAAATAGTGAACCCGGGGACCCCCATCTGGTTCGGAGGCCTTCGTGAAACGAAGAATCTGCCACGGGCTTAGAAGGACCTCTATGGAAGCGGCTGCCTGGTTCTGCTTCTTGGGTCGGGTTCCGATCAAATCGGGATAATAAAAAGAATACTCCTTCTTGGAGGGCAGACGATCCGTTCCGCGAGAACCCCGCAAATCGTTGGCAACGGTCGCCAAGTAACTGACTGTCGCGGGGCTAAAAACAAAGACACGATTGGAGGCATCAAGGGGCGCGTCCTTCGTATCCATGAACTCGAAAAACTTTTCGAAATCCCCGTCGTAATCCCCATCGTGATTATAAACAAAAAGCAGACCGTGGCAACGGTAGTTGCTGGTGTCGTCGCCGTAGAGGTTGCGCCAACCGGAACTGACGTTCGCACAGTCTGCGGCCTTGCAAAGACTGGTCACCGCGCCGCGAACCTGGGCCTTCTTGAGCGATCCCACCGCGTAGCTCTTGAGGTCAACGTTCAGGAACACCTTCGCATCCTCGTACGGATCTTCGTACGCCTGCACAACGTCGGAAGGGTGGGTGTCCAGATCATGCTTGTCCCGGGCAACGCAAGGCCAGTTAACATCCTCTGGCCCCTTCTGCTGCCAACCAAACTCCGCGAAGATCTCCTCCGAGACCTTCTTGGCCATTGTCGCGGTATTCGTTGTTTCGGGCATAAACCGGCCTGGCACCCAGCATGCGCGCGCGCCAGATCATCAGACTAGCGACCGACCGAGGATGAAGTCAAGCGGCACAACAGGACGGTTTTTAGTTTGAATTCAAGTGTCTGATTGGTTGGACTTGACCGGGTGTCGCGGTGCGATCAAAAGGAGAAACTGGACATTCAAAAAAAGACAAATATTTGACTGTTTTCTCTTAAGGCTTTTTTTGGGGGAAAGGCCCGAAGGGGAAGTAGGGCGGGGGCGGCTGCACGAGTTGCGCAGATGGACAGGCCGGAAGCGGCACGCCGATTTGCATTTCGATCCACGCAAGCAGTTCTCAGCCGGTCGTCCCAATCATCAGAGACATCAGCCTCTTCCATCCAAACTGCGGAGCCGGTTTCACGCTCTCGTTGTGCTGGATCCGGGTCTCAGAACTCGAAAGTCAGGGTCCAAAGCTCTACGATTCGACCATGAAACCTTCCGCGCCATTGTTGGTCCTGGCCCTCCTGCACCAGGCTCTTTGCGGCCAAATCCCGCCCGCCGTCATTCCCGCCGGCGTCGGCGTCAACATCCATTTCGTCACCGGACACGCGCGCGATCTGGACCTGATCACCAACGCCGGGTTCCGGTTTGTGCGGATGGATTTCAGTTGGGAGGCGACGGAGAGAAAAGCGGGCGTCTATGATTGGACAGAGTATGATGAATTGACGGCCCACCTGGAGCAACGCGGATTGCGGGCGCTTTACATCCTGGATTATGTGAACGGCTTGTATGAGCCAATGGTGGATGCCCGCCGCGCGGTCGGAGAACCAGCGCCGGAAAAGCATGTGGCCTCTCCCCGCCATCCCGAGAGCGTGGCCGCCTTCGCGCGCTGGGCGGCGGCGGCGGCAGTTCATTTTCAGGGCCGCCATGTAGTATGGGAAATTTACAACGAACCGAACGGCGGTTTTTGGCGGCCCAAACCGGACGCCGCCGAGTACACAACGCTGGCGCTGGCGACCGCCCGGGCCATCCGGGAAGCGGAACCTTCCGCCACAATCATCGCCCCGGCCATGTCAGGGTTCGACTGGAAATATATGGAACTTTTCCTGCAATCGGGCGTGCTGGAATTTCTGGATGGCGTCAGCGTTCATCCCTATCGGGATCCCAATCATCCCCCGGAAACCGCCGCCGCGGATTACAAGAGGTTGCGCGAGTTGATTGACCGTTTCGCGCCGGAATCCAAGCGCGGGAAAATCCCCATCCTGAGCGGCGAGTGGGGTTATGCGTCGAACACCAAGGGCGTCTCGCTGGAAACTCAGGCCGCATTTGCCGTCCGCCAGCAACTTTGCAATTTGCTCAACGGCGTCCCTCTCTCGATCTGGTACGATTGGAAGAATGACGGACATAACCCCGCCGACAACGAGCAGAACTTCGGGACCGTCAAGGAAGACCTGGAACCCAAACCCGCCTATACCGCCCTCAAAACGATGACGGCGGAGTTGAGCGGCTACCGGCTGGAACGAAGGCTGGATGGTCTGGCGGAAAGCGACTTCGTTCTGCTGTTTGTCAACGGGGCCGGGGATCGCAAGGCAGTCGGGTGGACGTTGGCGGACCCGCATGTCGTCCACCTGACCGGCTTACAGCCGGAGATTTCCCTGGAGCTTGGGCCGCTCCCGCGATATGCGGCGATGGCTTTGGGGATGTCCCTCGGCGATCAGGCCACCAACGGCCTGCTGATTAACTCGTTTGAGACCAGCGCGGACCTGCTGCGATTCACCCGGATCAGTTGCTCCGTTTCCTCCTCGACCAAGGGGGCCACCGATGGGCAGAAAGCGGCCCTGGTCGTCTTTTCCAACGTGGATTGGCCCAACCTCTTTTTCAAAGTGGGAACGGATTTTGACAACGGCGACTGGCGCGCCTGGGGCGCCGTGGCGGTGGACATACTCAATACCAACCCGGCCAGCGTGATGGTGGATATTCGCGTGGATGACGACTTCTCGGCGGACGGCGCGAAACACTGCCAGACCGGCTC
>PLGF01000167.1:0-4926 GCA_003138485.1 Verrucomicrobiales bacterium
TCGAATTCCCTAACACCCTCTTGAAGTCTTTTGTCGAATTATTCCGGTTTTTTTGTTAGTTTGCTCAAACTCTAAGTCCAACATTCCGACTTTAGCTTATCGCGTGCCAGATTTTCACACAATGGAGCATTAACAATGTAAATCGTTCTTACGAAACATGTTACGAGGCAGGTCCTGCCGCGCGACATTCACTCAGAAAAAGGCAAAACTGTAAAAAAATCCGACGCGTTTCGGCCAGGAAGCAATTCGTTTTAAGAACTCGAAGTCCTAACGGCCTCAACATGAGCAACTTCCGTCGAAACGGGGGAGGGGGTGCGAAATGTGTTAGGATTTCCGACGCATTGAGAATAAAGCGAGGAGGTTTTACCACGGATAAACGCGGATTAACACGGATAAGGACTTCCCATCTGTGGAATCAAATTGTTCTTTGAAATGCTGTTGGCGCGGCTCGTCCCGCACCGGGCGGCGTGTGTGGCGTGAACCGTCACGGCCGCATGGCGACAGCGGCGTCAATTTCCATGAAAGAGCTTTGACGCTAAAGCCCCGGCTTTTTCCGAAGGAAAGTGTACTTTCATTTATTGTGTACAGCGAGCTTCGTACCCTTTTCGTTTTTATCCGCCCGGCGGTTGGCACGCTGGCTCGGACTGTGGCGTAGTAGCGCAATGCCAAGGCTTTGGTCAGCCAGGGGCCGGCGGCGGGCGAGGGGGTGGATTTCGTGAACGCTGCGCCATTCCATCGGCTGGCGGCGGAAACGGGCGATGAGATGCGGCCTCGTCCGCGTCTCAAAAGCTGGCGGTATTGCTCCGCCAGTGCGCGGTCGTACACCACAGGATCACTGGCAGGAAGGCCTGGTTGACCTTTGTAAAATGCGCGCTGCCGTCCGCGTACACATTCATCGAGCCGCCCGCGTTGGTGCTCAGGTTGCTATGGCCGTGTTTGTTCTGGTCGAGCCTCAAACCGTCATCAAGCTCAAAATAATCCATGAAGAAATCGCCCGCGGTCGTCACTTTCTCGCCAAATATCACCGTGTCCGACGGCTCCGGAACTTCATTCTCGGTCAGAAACGGCCATTTCACGGTTCCGTCGTCGAACGCGGTCAGATCGCTGTACTTGGCGGCATAACCGTCGTTGAAGCCGTTGATGATGTAGGTGCGCGCCGCGCAATCGGCGGGGCAGGAAACCGGGTGGTCGGTGATCGTTATGGGTGTGTTGGTTTCGCTGGGACAGAGCAGGATGTTGGTGTTCTTGTAATAGGAGAGCAGATACGTGGGCCAGCGATTGGTGTCGCAGCGCGGGGTATAGGCGCCGTTGTTGTCACTGACGTACATCACGTTGGCCATCCCAAGCTGCCGGATATTATTGGTGCATTTGATCTTCCGCGCGCTCTCCTTGGCCCGCGCCAGGGCGGGCAGCAGCATGCTCGCCAAGATGCCAATGATCGCGATGACCACCAGTAGTTCAATGAGCGTGAATGCCGCCTCCGCTTCCGCCCCCTCCGCATGTCTCCTGCTTCTCATGGATGTCATTTCTAAAGCGCCGCCGCCGGGAAAATCCGACAAAAAATTACTTTGCGCGTCTCTGATTCTCAGGGGCATTGGACGGATGCCGCGCGGCCTGTAATCAAATTCTTTCCGGGAAAGTTTTTCCCGGGGTGTCCAGCAGCAGGCGGTAAATCCCCTGATAGGCCGCCGCCGTCCGTTCCCACGAGAAATCCCTGGCCATCCCGTTGCGCTGATAATGGCCCGCCAGCCCCGGCTCGGCGTAGAGCACCAGCGCCTTGCGCATCGCCTTGGCCAGCGCCCGCGTGGAATACTCCGTGAATTTGATTCCGTCCGCCCGCGCCGCGTCCTGGGACGCATCCACCACCGAATCGTCCAGCCCGCCCGTGGCCCGGACGATCGGGATCGTCCCGTAACGGAGGCTGTACATCTGGTTCAACCCGCACGGCTCGAACCGCGAGGGCATCAAATAAAAATCGCACCCGGCCTCGATCCGGTGTGACAGGCCGGTGTCAAAACCAATTCTCACGGCGCACTTCGCGGGATGCCGTTCGGCCAGCCTGCGGAAGCCCCGCTCATATTCACGCTGGCCGCTGCCGAGCAGGACAAACTGCATGTCCGCCGCCAGCATCTCCTGCAGCGCCGCCAGTTGAATATCCATCCCCTTTTGCTCCGCCAGGCGCGAGACGGTTCCGAACAGCGGCGTGCGCGGCGTCTCGGGCAGCCCAAGCTCCCGTTGCAATGCCGCCTTGCCGGCTGCCTTGCCGCCCAAGTCCCGCGCGCTGTAGGAATGCGCCAGATACGGGTTGCCTTCCGTTTTCCATTCCTCGTAATCGACCCCGTTGAGGATGCCGTGCAGCGCGCCCTGCCGCCGCCGCAACTCCCCGTCCAGCCCGCACCCCAGCGCCTCGGTCGTGATCTCACGCGCATACCGGGGGCTGACGGTCGTAAGCAAATCCGCGCAGGCAATTCCCGCTTTGAGGCAATTAAATCCACCGTAAAACTCCGCGCCGTCCGGCTGAAAATAGGAAGCGGGCGCGTTGGCCAGCGCGAACTTGGCCGCCGGAAACTGACCTTGATAAGCCAGATTATGGATCGTCAGACAGGTCGGCGGCGCCACCCAGCCCTCGCTGAGCCGCTGGTCCCGCGCGATCAAAGCCGCCGCGGCGGTTTGCCAATCGTGCAAATGAATCAGTTCCGGCTTCCACGGCAGGTAGCGCGCCAGATGGACGACCGCTTTGGAGAAAAACAGAAACCGCTCCGCGTTGTCCGCGTAATCAACTCCCCGTTCCTGGTACAAATCGCCCCGCTCAAAAAAGTCCTTTTGCTCGATGAAATAAACCGTCAATCCATCCGCCGCCTGGCGCCTCCACACACCGCCCGCCACGCGGCCGGGACCGAGCGGCAATTCCAGCCTCCAATCAAAAGGCAGGATGTCCGGGAACCGCTCCCGCAGGCCCCGATAGAGCGGGGTGACAAGCCCGACCTCATTGCCCGCGCGCGCCAGGAACTTGGCCAGCGATCCCACCATGTCCGCCAGGCCGCCTGTCTTCGAGAAAGGCAACGCTTCGCTGCTCGCGAGCAAAATTCTCATCACAGCGGCGCGGCGATCCGGTCCGTTTTCAGCCACGGCCGCAACGCCGCGGGCACGCTCACGCTGCCATCGGCTTGTTGATGCGTTTCCACCAGCGCCACAAACAGCCGCGCCAGCGCCGTACCGCTCCCGTTGAGCACGTGCGGGAACCTGTTCTCGCCCCCTTCGGTCTTGAAGCGCAGGTTCATGCGGCGCGCCTGGAAATCCTCGCAATTGGAGCAACTGGACACTTCCAGGTACTGCCCCTGGCCCGGCGCCCACACCTCGATGTCGTACGTCAGCGCGCTGGAAAATCCCATGTCTCCGGTGCAAAGCTGGACGACCCGGTAATGCAGCCCCAGCAGTTGCAAAACCCGCTCCGCGTTGGCCACCAATTTCTCCAGTTCCTCGTAGCTGTTTTCCGGCCGCGTGATCTTGATCAACTCCACCTTGTCAAACTGATGCACCCGGATCATCCCGCGCGTCCCCACGCCCGCCGCCCCCGCCTCCCCGCGAAAGCACGGCGTGTAGGCGCAATAATAAATGGGCAACTGGCTCTCCTTCAAAATCTCCTCCCGGTGAATGTTCGCCACCGGCGTCTCAGCCGTCGGGATCAGGAACAGTTTCCCCAGCGTCGAAGTGTCCAGCCCCTCCTGCACCGCGTAGTACTGGTCGGCGAATTTGGGGAACTGCCCGACCCCCACCATGCAATCCCGGTTCACCAGGAACGGCGGCGAAATCTCCGTGTAGCCGTGCTCGCCCACGTGCAAATCGAGCAAAAACTGGATCAGCGCCCTCTCCAGCCGCGCTCCCCATCCCGTGTAAAGCAGAAAACCCGCCCCCGCTATCTTCGCCGCCCGCGCGAAATCCACCAGCCGCAGGCTCTCGCACAGTTCCACGTGCGTCTTGGGCTTGAATTCCAGCAGCGCCTTCCCGCCCCAGGTCCGCACTTCGACGTTGTCCGCCGCGGACTGGCCGATCTTGACGGATTCATGCGGCAAATTGGGCAATTGCAGCAGCAGCGCGTCCCGCTGCTCCCCGGCCTCCGCGACCTCCTTGTCCAAAGCCGCGATGCGCGCCCCCAGATTCCCGGTTTCGGCCTTCTTGGCCTCCGCCTCGGCCGCCTTTTTTTGGGCGATGAGCGCGCCGATTTCCTTCGAGGCGCGTTTGCGCTCGGCTTTCTGTTGTTCGACCTCGGCCAATCCCTTCCGGCGCCGCTCGTCCATCGCCAGCAACGGGCCGATCTTCTCCTCGTCCTGCCCGTGGCGGGTGGCCAGGCGTTGGCGGACAAAATCGGTTTTTTCGCGAATCAAACGGATATCCAGCATCGGCGCATTATAGAAATCGCGGCATCCACCGCAAGCGGCGAATCACGCCGCGTTGGATGTCCTTGATTATCAACGATCTCAAGCTCGTCTGGCCTGCGGACGACCTCCAGCCCCAGCGCGTTTTTGGGTGCACAAGGGTGCATAAGCCTGCATAAACCACCGAGAAATCCGCGCCGCAAGGCGCAAAAGCCTACAGCTTTTAAGCCGCTCCCGCGTCCACAATGCCCATGACGTCCACTCTGTCCACCCCGCAAGCTCGCTTGNNCGTAATTTACCGTAATTTACCGTAATTTCCGTAACCAGCGAACTCCGCCCCGTAAGGGAAACCCTCACCGCCGTCATCTTAAGGTGCAAATAGGCGCAACCAGGCGCAACCAGCCGGCCCAACCCCCCGGATTGACAACTTGCCAGAGGGTGAAATTCCCGAACACCAGCCCAAGGCAAAACAGCCCATCTCGCGCAGAGTCGCGGAGACGCAGAGGAAGAGTCTTAACCACGGATTCCCCGGATTTTCACGGATAAAAGA
>PLGF01000167.1:4960-5183 GCA_003138485.1 Verrucomicrobiales bacterium
CTGCATCCGAAATGTAACACAGCAGGGAAAGATTGCAAGAAGTTCTCCCGCGGACCATCCTCCTTCGCGCCACGCGCTACGGAGGACAGGCGCTGAATGACCCGGAAATCAAACCCAGAATCGGGAGGGGCGAGATCCCCCGAGCCCCTGACTGAAAGGAGAAAACAGCCTTTCTCACGCAAAGCCGCAGAGCCGCGGAGAAAGAATTCAACCACGTCCGCTG
>PLGF01000087.1:0-188 GCA_003138485.1 Verrucomicrobiales bacterium
AATGCTCCCTTTCGGGACTGCGCTCTTGTCTTCGTGTTCATATTAATTTCAACCGTACTCCTCATCCAGTCTTTTGCACTGTGCGTTTCGATGCACATCCCCATCCTTCGCCAGCACAATGACATGTTCATACGGCAATAAGTAGTTCGCTGGATAAAGTACCGCCCGGCCCATGCCTTTGGAATGGC
>PLGF01000087.1:218-647 GCA_003138485.1 Verrucomicrobiales bacterium
TCCAGGGCGTAATGCCCCTGGCGCACAAACACCGTGGTCACACGCCGCCGCCAGACCTTTTTTATCGCCTCCAAAAGCCGCAACTTGTCGTCCAACATGACATAATGCCCTGCCGGATAACGCTTTGCCACGTCGGCCAGCTCGAGTTCCTTATGGACGTAAATCATCACCCGGCCNNGCCGCCGGTCCCCAGCGCTGGACGTGAGCGATGGCATTAAGGGAATTCGGATAGAGGCGGCTGGCAAACGGGTAATCGATCAAAAAACGCGAAACGGTCAGCAGCCGCAAATCGCGCGGATAGCCGGTGCGATACCGCTGCAAGGCGCCCAGGTAATCGGCATAGCCCAATTGGCGCCGCAGGTCCTCGAACAACGCCCAGTAACGCCGGGCGCCGGCGGCGCCCACTTCCTCCGCCAGATGCTTCTGCAA
>PLGF01000087.1:653-38389 GCA_003138485.1 Verrucomicrobiales bacterium
CGATTTCCAAATCGGCACACCGCTCAACATCATCGCTGGAGCGGGCTTCGAAGCCCGCGACACGGCAGACCTGGATGTCTGCGCCACGCATCTGTCAAGCCCGGCAACGCCGAGATGCGGTCGTCGCGCGGGCGTAAGACGGAGTTCTTCGGGGAACGCCCTCATCCTAACCTTCTCCCCCTGGGAGAAGGAACAGCAGGCACACGGTTCTGGTTTTGCGAATGAGCGTCCGGCAAATCCAGTCGCGTGCTTTTGCGGTGGGACGATGAATAATTCTCCCTCTCCTGGCCTGTCCCGCCATAGCCGCCAGGCGACGGCGGAAGGAGAGGGCCGGGGTGAGGTCGAGCCCCAAAAAACTCTGTCTTACACCCCCGCCGCGCGCCTTTTCCTTTTCTCATTTAAAACCAATCCAGTTCAAATCAACGCTGTTGTTTTCTTTTTGAACAACAACCAAATTGTGGACGCCCGCGGGAACGCTGTCCAGCTTCGATGTGACAACCTTCCATTCGGAACCGCTTCCAACTTCGACCCGCGCCAGCAGAGGGCCGTCCACCTTGTCCAGGCGGATTTCCACCCGCCCACCCGCCGCTGAAACAGCCCTGACATCCACGGAATGAAGATCCTTCCCGCCGAAATCAACGTCGTTGAACTGAGACCACGCGTTTGTTCCATTGTAGGAGATTTTCCACCCTTCAAATTTATTCGTCGCATCCAAAAATGAAACGGAGACCCCTTCGCCGCTGATGGCGCTGTACCGGGAAATTTGTATTTTGCTTTTCGCATCAACAATCCCGACCCCGCGCAGGGTTGGAATGACTTTCTTTATGGTTCCATCCTCATTGAAGTACATGTAATCCGCACGAATGGACCTATTCTTGTCAAAGTCCGGTGACAAGTCCTTGTCATGATAAAACAGATACCACTGGCCCTTGTATTGAACAATGGATTGATGAACCGTCCAGCAACCGCTGGCGGCTTCATCCAGGATGACTCCCGCCTGGTGGTAAGGTCCCAGCGCGTTGGTGCTGATTGCATATTCAAGCCGCTCGGTTTTGACCTGCGCGTGCGGATAGGTCAGATAATAGATTCCATTCCGCTCAAACGGAAAGGGGCCTTCAATAAGGCCGGCGGTGGGAAGATTGGTGATCATCCGCGGCGGCGAATCCAGCTCCACCATGTTATCTTTCAGCTTGGCCCCGGATATTCTGCCCCCCGCCCAGAACATGTAGGCGCTTCCATCCTTGTCGATGAGCAATCCGGGATCGATTCCGCGCGCGCCCGCCATGGGCTTTTCCTCCGGCTTGAACGGGCCGTAGGGCTTGTCCGCTATGGCAACCCCGATTCTGCCCCCCGTGGGAAAATAGAAATAGTATTTTCCATTTTTGAAAACGCAGTCCGGCGCCCACATGTTGAATGACATCCGCTCAAGCCACGGCACATTGGTCTGGTTTATAATGACTCCATGATCCGTCCAATCCGTCAGATTTTCAGACGAAAACACATGGTAGTCTTCCATCACAAACCAGTTGGACCTCCCCCTGCCCGGGCTGGCCGGAATATCATGAGAAGGATAAACATAGACTCTGCCTTCAAACACCCTCGCGGTCGGATCGGCCGTAAACTGATCCATGATGAGAGGATTCGTGGCGAATGCGCTGTTGATAACAGACATCCAGAAAAAACCGAACGCCAGCAGATAGGGTTTGTGGTTTTTCATTGAGTCTCCGCGATCTTGTAACCCAGCACTGGAAGCATTTTCTCCGCATAACGCCTTCCGAGCTCTCTGTAGCCCGCCGGAGTGAAATGCAGATGGTCTGGACGGCCCGCGCAACCTTTTGAAGAAATGGCATAGGAATTGGGAATCGTCTTGGGCAGATCATCTATGATGGCATTCATGCTCGCGCAAGCGCCATGTTGATCGGCATTCACAACTTCGCCCGCAAGCAGAGGCACGTCTTGGGCCTTGAGATTCAAGTCCTTGATCAGATTGTCGTAGATGCCCTTGACTTTGTTCGGCCAATCCTTGTCATTTGTGTTGGATTCTCCCTGATGCAACAGAATTCCCTTGATGACACCGTCTTTCTGGGCCAGTTTGCCCATCTCGACAAGGCGGGCATAAGGACTTCCGCCGTAGGTGTTGATGATGTTGGTCATCCACGGGGCCGCCGTGGACGCGTAGGACTGGTAATTAGTCTTGTCGAACAGTTCAATTTTGCAGCCGGCGACGGCCACGTTGACTATGCCCACCCTGATGTTTGGCGGAAGGTTGGAAACCATCGTTCTGCCAAAAAAATCGGCCGGGCAAAGACCGGTGGAACCCCGGCACAACGGAGGGACGGCAGGATACCAATTTCCCTTTGTTCTGCCCAGACTTGGAAAATCAACTGCCGCCAAAACCCGAAAGCGATCATCCACCGCCGTCTTGTCTTGTTGTTCGACTCCGGGAAAGCCCTCCATGTTGGACTGTCCAAAGCAGAGGAAAATGAAAAAATTCGTATCCTGCGAAAAAGCGCTCACATTCAAAGAGAGCAATCCCGCCAATATAAACACGCCTGTTTTGAGTTTCATAAATAATGGAATAATGTCGAAGGTTTAGGGCACATGACAAAAATCTTTACCTTCCTGGCAGGGCAGAGCTGCCGCTCTGCCCTGAATTCTTGGGCGGCGCGGCAACGCCGCCCTACCGACGATGTGAAGGTCTTTGCCATGCATCCGAAGGTTCATTGTTGAGCCGTGGCTGCGCGAATGACTGCCTCAAAGGCCGGCTTGGGTTTATCGTTGGCATCGAACAGGAGCGGCCGGCCTTGCGCGCGCCATGAGACCCCGTCATTCACACCCCAGAACGTGACCACTTTCACGAATTTGTCATGCTTTACGAACGCCCGGAAAAGTCCCGCGTAGGCGTCGGCCAGCCGCTTGTCGGCGTCGCTTACCAGGCCGCCCTGGGTGGTCGCCGCGTTGTTGGCGACGTCCGCCCCGGTACCGCGCTGGCCGCTCTGCGCGCTGTTGACGTCGAATTCGGTGATGTGAATGGGCAGGCCGAGTGTCTCGATTTCCGTCAGCGCCTTGTCTTCCTGTTCAAAGCTCGGCGACGAAACGCTGACGTGGGTTTGTGAGCCGATGGCCATGACCGGAACATGTTGTTCCTGAAGTGATTTGATCAATTTGATGAGTTTCTGGCGCTTGCCCGGATTCTCCAACGAATAATCGTTGTAACGCAGGATCGCATCCGGGTCCGCTTCGTGGGCGTATTCAAAGGCCTTGGCGATGAAATCCGGCCCGATGATTTGCGTCCAGAGCGAGTCCCGCAGGGTGTTCGTGCCGCCATCGGCGAGGGCCTCGTTGACGACGTCCCAGACCTTGATCTTGCCCTTGTAACGGCCAACCACGGTCTGAATGTGATCGTGCATCCGCTGAAGCAACTCCTCGCGGGAAGCGCGCGGGCCGCTGAAACCGCCTCGACCGAAACCGCGGCCGCCTCTGCGACCGCCGGGCCCATTCGTCCCGGCCGCGTTGGTGGTGGTGTCGGGCGCCGGTGTCGCAACGTTCGTCGTCCCGGGCGGCAAATTGGTCCCTTGGAAGACCCAGTTGGGCGTCTGGCCGTGCCAGACGAGCGTGTGACCCACGATATACATGTGGTTGCTCATGCCGAAGTTCACGAAGGCGTCGGCCGCGGCGAAATCATAACCGTCGGGGCCTTCCCGCGGCTGGGTGAGCGCCCACTTAAGATCATTCTCCGGGACAATCTGGTTGAACTGTTCCTTGACCAGCGCCGTGTCTTTTTCGACCTGTCCGATGGCCCGGTTGACGTTGTCGGCCCTCACGGCGGCGCCAGTCTCAATGGTGCGGTTGATGGCCACGCCAACATAGAAATGATCTTTGTAGGCGTCCTTGAGGGTGGGCATGTCGGCGGACCGCGCCGTTGCACCCGCGGCAAGCAGCGCCGCCGCGACCAGGAAGATGGGTGTGTTGAGGATCGAGCTATGATTTTTCATAATGAATTAAGTTCAGGAGGTTTAACATGCAACCGATTCCCGCGCAAGTGAGGACTCTGTGTTTGGCATATCCTGGGTGTGCGACAGAATCCTTCGGAACTCGACCTCACCCCGGCCCTCTCCTTCCGCCGTCGCCTGGCGGCTATGGCGGGACAGGCCAGGAGAGGGAGAAACATTCACCGTCCCACCGCAAAAGCACGCGACTGGATTTGTCGGACGCTCGTTCGCAAAACCAGAGCCGTGCGCCTGCTTTTCCTTCTCCCTGGGGGAGAAGTTCAGGATGAGGGCTATCCCCGAAAAATTGAAAATCGAGCTTCTAGGAAACATGGGGTCGAATCATTTGGAGGCGAATGCCCTATACGAGTGGGGCGGCACGGTAAAGGCAAACGATGTGCGTGGCGGCGGGGCGGCTGGGCCGCGACCGCCAAATCCACCGAACCCGCCAAATCCCCGCCCGCCTGCCGGCGCGGGGGTGATGTCCTTGCCGCTCTGAAGGTCGTGGATTTGCGCCGCGGCGCCCTCGACGGAAACCGTGACCTCCGCCGCCGTGGGCAGGTAGTTCTGCACGATAAAGGCACCATTGTCGTAACGGAACAAGGCGACCTGCGAAGGAGCGCTGTCGATGCGAACAGGCTCAACAGTTCCCAGCGCGGCGCGAATGACCGAAAGAACGGCGGGAGGGAGGGAGTAGAGATCGGCGGGATCATTGGGAACGGTCAGGACGTAGAATTTGCCCTTGGAGTAATCACAGGACAGCACGACGGGATAGGTGGTGCCACCGGGAGAAACGCCCACGGCGTCGCCCCACGCATCGTGGGTCAGGACATTGAGGTACTTGATCTCGGGAATGAGGATGTCGCGGGGAGCTTCAAAGGGATCGGCAACCGGAGGCGCCCCGGCCGGTTGAGCCGCGCCAGCCCCGCGTCCGAATCCACGGCCGCGCATCGGCGCGCCGGGGCCGCCGGCGAAGGCAAAGCGCCGAACCGGCACGCTCGCGCCGGTGGCTTCAATTTCGCAGATGTCTTCAATGCCCCTGCCTTTCATGGCGCGCACGAAGCCGGAGGTGACGCAGACCGCTTTGCCAGCTTGGAGCTGAACCCGTATCTTGTGAATGATGTCCGGATCGGATTTGGCCTGCTCCGTCAGCAAGACCATGCCGGCTTCGCCGGGGAATTGCGGGAAGATGTCCATCGGCAGGCCGATCATGCCCAAGTAATCATGGAGGAACTCCTCACCGGTGGCATGATAGGGTGTGTAGCATTTGATGCCTGCGGGTTTGCCCATGTTGACGAGCACCCTGTCGGCTTCGCCGAGGGTGTAGCCGGCGATGTCGGCGAAGGTCGGATTGTTGTCGTCGGCGCCAAGGGTTTTCAGAACTTCGGCCATGTCGAGGCTGGTGTGCTGACCAGCCCACGCGCGGTTGGTGACGGCGTTGGATCGGATGGGGAAGAGCATGCCGGAGAAGTTGAAGCAACACATCTCGGGGCAGCGCGAAAAGACGGTGTCCAGCAACTGCTCAGAGTAGCGATCTATGGGATTGGCTCCGCCCTGGTCAACCCAGCCCCCTTTGTTCACGCCGGGTTTGAGGTTGTCCATGAATCGCATGATGTCGTAGCTGAGATAGGGTTGGAGATGCTGTTCCTGGCCAACCCAAAGACGGGATTCGGTGCCGGAGAACATGCCGTCGGCAATGAGCGGGACTTTTTCAGTGTCGTTGCCCATGCCGGCGTATTGGTCGTACCAGTTGGCC
Organism: Verrucomicrobiales bacterium; assembly: GCA_003138485.1. Lineage (GTDB taxonomy): Bacteria > Verrucomicrobiota > Verrucomicrobiia > Limisphaerales > Palsa-1400 > PLGF01. Next base: position 6,399 of record PLGF01000087.1, read on the forward strand.
ATCTTGATGATGACTTTGCAATTCGGATTGACCGCTTTGGCGGGCTTGACGATGAGGTTCTCCGTCACTTCGCGCATGGTCTCGAGCCGGTACTGTGTCCAGGATTTTTCGCCTTTGGCCTTGATGTCGTAGTCGGTCTTGCGGTCGAAGAAATAGTAATCGTCGAGCAGGATTTCATCGAAGTGGCGCGCGGCGAGTTCGACGGCTTTCTTGGCGAATTCGCGGTTTTCCGGGTCCGCGTAGTCGAAGCCCTGGTAGCCGTTGGCTTCGCTGACGCTGTAGGCCAGGCCGCCGCAGACCCGCGCGCCCTGGTCCTGGTAGAACTTCTTGAGCTTCTCCAGGCCGTCTTCGTTGACCAGCGTGTGGTTGCGCATGACCTCGATATAGATTTTGTCAATCTTGAGGTTGCGAGTCAGGTTGGACCAGGACCCGGCGGGGTCGGTATCGCCGCTCATGAGGTCCTGCACGGTCCGCTGCGTCACGTACGTGGAGACGGTGAAGCTCTTGTAATGGCCTTGGGCGTGAACGGGGAGGACAAGCGTTGCGAACGCCAGAACAGCGGCCAGTGTGAAGATGTGTTTTTTCATTCGACGATTTTCCACCTGAACTCAGCGCCGCCCTTGCGGGCGGGGCTTGGGCCGGTGGCTGTCGCGGTGACCGGTCCTGGCGCGTTCGGTTTGGAGGCCAAATAACGATGGTTGACAAGTGACATGAGCATGGTGTCGCCGCGCATCAGGTTGATCCATTGGAACGACTCCGCGTCACCCGGCGCTTTGCCCGCAAGGTCCTTCAATGTGACTCCGTCTTCAGCGGCGGAGACGAACCTGTCGTTGGCAGCTTTCAAAGCAACGCGCCCCTTGCCAAGATCAACAACCCGGAAACGCACATCGGGTGTCGTTGCCTGGGTTGAATCCGCCGCGACGTTCACCAAGACATTGCTTTGGGTGCTGGCGGCCAGGAAGCTTCCGTCGGCGCCGCTGGTGAGCGTGATCGTTTTGCCCGAGGGAATCTCGCGTTCAACGCCCCGCGCGCGCGGCTCGTCAACGGTGTAATTGTCAAAGTCGGCGTAACCGCCAGGCTGGCCGGCGGTGTTGAAATTGAACAGGGACGGACGCACGCCCTGAAAGGTCGTCAACTGGAAGGTCATGGTGAACGGATTTCCCAGCGGCGCAAACTGCCTGCCATCGGCGCTCCAACTCAAGATGGCCTTGTCCGTGTCGAAGTTGCAAGCGACGCGCAACCACAGGTGGCTGGGGGGATTGGTCGATCCCAGGGCGGGCGCACTGCCCGAAGCAGCAGCCCCGCCACGGCGCCCGCCGCCGCCTGAGCCTTGAAACATTTCCAGCGTGGCGCCATCGGCGGTTTTCACCACGCCAATCCAGGCGTAGGGAGTGCTCAACAGGCCCAAACCCGCCGTGTCGCCGGCCATCATGCCGGTCGTGTCCATTTCGACGGTCATGATGGACTCAGGCCCCGGCGGCCGCTGGCAAAGGCTGTTGCGCGCGGACCAGAAGTTGCTGGCCGGCAACGAATGCAGGCGAAGCACGCCGGCCTTCTCGGTGAGGGACCACTTGCTGTCATCGGGAACATGATTCCACTGCCAAAGCGGATTGAGCTTGCCGCTGTCGAAATTGTCGTCATGGACAAAGGCCGGCTTGGGTTCCTGGGAATAGCCGGTGTTGGGTTTGATCCAGGTATTGGGCGCCTTGCGCAAATTGCCCGGCAGGCCAATGAGCGGGAAACCATTGTCCCAAGTGACGGGAACCAACGAAACCATGCGGCCCGCGCTGCCGTGGTCCGACATGATGATGCACCACAATTCGCCCGACGGGGTGTCAACCATGCCGCCCTGATGCAGCCAGAGTCCGCAGTCATTGGGTTGGGCGCGGGCGGGCGTCACGGACGTTACGCCAAGCGACTCACCTTGAACCATGTGCTCAACCTTCCACGGGCCACCAATCGAATCCGCAACGGCGACCATTTGATCCACCGCTCCGCCCGGCATCGCGGACACGTCCACATACTTGCCGTTGATTTTGTAGAGGTGGTGGCCTTCGCCCATCCTGCCGGCCAATTGATGGTGGGCGTCGGGGATGAAGGACTTGAGGTCCGGCGCCAGTTCATCAATGGGATAGGGGCTGTTGGCGCCGGAGATGATGTAGATTTTGCCATCATCATCGAAGAGCACTGACATGTCATGTCTGCCCGGCAACTGGTTCCACTCCCAAGGACCCTGAATCGACTTGGAACGGTAAACCATCAGGCCCGCCCCATTGACGTTGGCGAGAACGTAAAACATGCCGTCGTGATGGCGGATGCAGGGCGCCCAGATGCCCCGGCCATAGATATTACCGCCTTCCAGGCGATATTCCGGGCCGAGATCCAGCTTGTTGGTGCAATAACCGGCCAGTTCCCAGTTCACCAGGTCCTTGGAGTGCATAAGGATCACCGCCGGGTTCATGTGCATGGTGGTGCTGGCAAGGTAGTAATCGTCGCCAACGCGGATGGGGTCCGGGTCCTCAAACTCCTCGTAGAAGAGGGGGTTGGAGTAAGTGCCGTTCCCGTTGTCGGCGGCCCAGTTCCTGGACGCGTCCGCGGAAGAGGCCGCCGGGATTGAAACAACACCGCCAAGGAGCAGCAGTGAAATCGCGACAAGAGTCAATACTAATTTTACCACTGATTGCGATTGATTGGAACCGGTCTGCCCCGCGATGCGCGGTTGCCGGCTGCCGAATCCCTGGCGGTGCGAGTGCATGTGATCAGTTCCTTTCTACTTGGCCGGGAACTTGTAAATGATCGTGTTGCTGTAGGTTTCACCCGGCCGGAGTGTGGTCGAGGGAAAATCCGGGTGATTGGGCGAATCCGGGTAATGCTGCGGCTCCATGGCGAAGCCGCCGTGGCGCTCATAGGCCTGCCCCTTGCCGTGAATCGTGCCGTCCAGAAAATTGCCGGAGTAAAATTGCAGGGCCGGTTCGGTTGACCACACCTCCAGCACACGCCCCGTGACAGGATCCGTCACCCGCGCCATCAGCCCCAACTGTCCCGCCGGTTTGTTGATGATCCAATTGTGATCGTAACCGGGGCCAAGCTTGAGCTGGTCATCCGGCTGGTCAATGCGCGCGCCGATGGCCGTCGCCTTGCGGAAATCGAAGGGCGTGCCCTCAACGGACTTCAACTCACCGGTCGGGATCAGGCCCGCGTCCACCGGCGTCATCTTGTCCGAATTGATATACACATCGTGCCCGAGAATGTCGCCCTTGCCGGCCAGATTGAAGTAGCTGTGCTGCGTCAAATTAACGATCGTTGGCTTGTCAGTCGTCGCTGTAAACTGCAATTGCAGCGCATTATCCTCGCTCAGAGTATAGACCGCCTTGACGTTCAGATTGCCCGGATAGCCTTCTTCGCCGTCCTTGCTCAAGTAAGTCAGCTCCACCGACGGCCCGGAGGGGTCCTTGCCCTCCTTGCCGGTCCAGACCACCTTGTCGAATCCCTTCCTTCCGCCGTGGAGGGTGTTGCCGTTGTTGTTCGGCGCCAGAGTGTAGGCGACTCCGTCCAGCGTGAATTTCGCCTTGCCAATCCGGTTCCCGTAACGCCCGATCAGCGCCCCAAAATACGGGCTGTTGTTGCGCACGTAACTCGCCAGATCGTCGTGACCCAGCACCACGTCGCCCAACCTGCCGTCCCGGTCGGGCACCTTGAGCGATACCAGGATGCCGCCGTAGGTCATGATGCGCGCCTCGGCGCCTTTGCTGTTGCGCAGGGTGTAGATGTCTATCGTGGTTCCGTCCGCCAGCTTGCCGAAGGCTTCCTTGGTCACGCCGGCCGACGCGCCCCGCGCGGCCACGCCGGCCAGCAGGACCGCCGCCGCCACGAGCGGCAGGGTGAAGAAACGTTTCATGTGATGCTTCATAATATGTGTGTATTTGATGGTTGGAGTTTTCGTTTTCATTGGTGAGTTTTTCGTTTATAGGCGCCGAATGTCATGGACGTTGTTTGATTCTAAGGCTGGACCCGGTAGAAACCCGCGCCGTGGGAATTAATGGCCTGCGTGAGCTGGCCCGTCACTACGCCGAGGTCTTTGTGATTCCAAAGATCACGGACCTTGGCGGGGCCGCCCAGACCGATGTCCGCCAGGGAAACCGAAACATCCCGGGGGCCGGTCGCTTGCGGGTCCGCGGGCGGCGTGTTGGTTGAGGACGGGGCTGCCGCACCCGGCCCACCGATGGCGCTTCCGCGCCGGTCGCCAGGAACCGCCGCGGGCGAAGCATTGAAAAGCGCGACGTATTTGTCCTTCGAACCCGGCACGTCGGCAACCCACGCAACCAGGTTATTGGTGTTAAAGAGTTGGCGGTTGCTCACGGAATTCTGATTTGCCGCGAGCACTTCATCGTTGGTGAGAAGCGCAAGAGTGAACTCATCGTTCTTGGGCAGGTTGCCACCCAGGATCAATGGCGAGCGGGCGACGCACCAGAGAGTCATCAGCGTAAACTGCTCGTCCTTCGTAAAGTGCGTCCAGTTGTCACTGGTCTGCCAGGCCCGGATGTTGCCGAGCGGAAGCATGTCCGCATCCGGCCAGTGACCGGGACCGCGGTAGGGCGTCCATCTCTCCAACCTCGCGAACTGGCTGTAGAGCGCGCGCCAGTTGTCCCAGAAGTCGTTGCTAATCCGCCAGAGGTTCGCGTGTGCCTCGACGTGGCCGCCCTGGTTCACGGGCGTGTCACCCGGCGAGGTCGAGAGGACAATCGGCCTGCCGGAACGGTCAATCGCCTTGCGGATGGCTTCGATTTCGTCCTTGTGGTAGGGCGCGGAGAGATCGTCCACTTTCACGTAGTCCAAACCCCAAGATGCCATCAGTGCGAACACGGAATCATAATACTCCTGCGCGCCGGGCTTGGTCATGTCCACGCCATACATGTCGGTGTTCCAGCGGCAGGTGGAGTTCGTGTTGGCGATGTCAGCGGCCCGGTAGGGGGTTCCGAGAATTGGCGAATTGTCCCGATTCACAGCCTGCCGGGCAATGCCGCGCATCAGGTGCAGGCCAAATCTAAGGCCTTTTGCGTGCAGATAGTCCGCGATGGGCTTGAAAGAGCGGGTTGCCGCCGTCATGGGGAACCGATTCGTGGCCGGAAGCAGCCGTCCGTTGGCATCCATCTCCAGCACGGCGCCGCTGCGATAAGAGGAGCCATGCGCCCGCGGCTCGTACCACTGGATGTCGATGGTGACAATGTCCCAGCCATGAGGCTTGAGAAACTCCGCCATGTAGTCCGCGTTGGCGATCACGTTGGATTCCACAACGGCTGCGCCGAAGCAGTCCCACGAATTCCATCCCATCGGCGGAGTGTTTGCCCAGGACCAGAAGGCTGGCTCGGCGGCGGTCGCAGCCGCGCAACCCATGATCCCGCCAACTATGGCGAGTTTGAGCTTCAGATCGAAGATCGCTTTCATATCTCTTGTGTCAAAACGGCGTTTGGCCGGCGGGTTGCGCCGGGGTGTTCTCTGCACGCGCTCAGGCTTCTCATGGTCCAGACAAACGCACGGCATCACCGGTGTAATGGACCACGGCATCCGGCCTCTCGGTGGAAGAAACTCCGCTGCCGTGATTCTTCGAGACCCAGACGATGTTGAAGGTGCGCTCTTTCAACATGCCGGGAAAATTGCCCGCGCGCTTTCCAATTTTCAAAGTGTGCCTGGCATCGTTCCAAGAAATGGGAATGGTGGCATATTTCCCTTTTTCGTAATTGTAATTGTCGCCCTCATCGTCATAGAGCGTGAACTCACCACTCGCGCCGCGGTAAACGCGAAGCTCAATCGGATCAGACTTTTCCATCGCGTACTCGATTCTCGGACCATAAGGGATGATGGAACCGGCTCGCACGAACAACGGCATGGATTCAATCGGGGCGGCCGCGTCAATTCTTTGGCCGCCCGGGTCGGTTTCTCCGGTCCGGAAATCAAACCACTTGGTCCCGGCGGGGAGGTAAACGGCGCGCGTGGTCACATTGGATTGCGTCACCGGGCAAACCAGTATGGCCTGGCCGAAGAGATATTCATCAGCCAGGTCGAAGACGTTTGTATCCGTTTGAAAATCCATAACCAGCGGACGCATCATCGTGTAGCCGTTGCTGGTGACCCGCCATGCTGTCGAGTAAATGTAAGGCATCAGGTGGTAGCGCAGTTCGTCGCAGGCGATGAGAATTTTCTGCGTCGCGGGGTCAAAGCGCCAGACTTCCTTGGCGCGCCCCGATCCGTGGACGCGAAACATCGGGCAGAACGCGCTCCATTGAAACCAGCGCGTGAATAATTCGACGTAAGCCGGGCTTGTCACGGGGTCGCTGAAGAACCCGCCCGTGTCGGTGTTCCAATAGGGAATGCCGCTGACGGAAAAATTCAAGCCCGCGGGGATTTGTCGCCGAAACACCTGCCAGGTGCCCTGGATGTCGCCGCTCCAGGTCACGGCGGAGTTGCGTTGCTGGCCGGCATAGGCCGCACGCGTCAAGATGAAGACGCGTTTGTCCGAAGTGTCCTGGCGCTGGCCTTCATAAAGCGCCGAGGTGTGCAGGAGCGGGTAGGCGTTGAACACTTTGACGCCGGGACCCGCGGCGGTCTTGAAATCCCTGAACTCGCCCCATTTGCCGCTGAATTCCGCCTCGCTGGCATCCAGCCACCAGCCGTCCAAACCGTCGGCAAAAAGCTCACGCGAGATTTGCCGCCAGTAAATCTGACGGGCCGTGGGATTGAACGCGTCATACCATTGCCCTTTGCCGGGCGGGTACACATAAGGAATCACCTGCGGATAAAGCGCGCCGGCCTGGCGAAGCTCGTTGGCGTTGGGACTATCCACGTCGAATTTCGGCCAGACGGAAATCAGCGCGTGGACGTTTTCCGCGTGCAATTGTTCCATCATTTTTTTGGGGTCGGGATAACGATTGGTGTCGAACTCGTGCGATCCCCATGGATTAGGCGTCCAGTATTGCCAATCCTGAATGACGCCGTCCAGCGGCACATGATTCGCACGATACCAGCCGGCCACATCGAGAAGTTCCTGCTGCGATTGGTAACGCTCCTTGCATTGCCAGTAGCCCCAGCCCCATTTGCCCAACATCGGCGCCGCGCCGGTCAACTGCCGATACGACGCCACCACGCCGTCCAATTTCGGGCCGAACATGAAGTAGAAATCGATTGCATCGGCGGCTTCCGAATCCCAGGAAAGAATTCGCGGGTCCGCCCTGCCGGCGTCCACATAGGTGATGGCCGGATTGTCCCAGAAAACTCCGTAGCCGCGGCTGGAAACCAGAACCGGAATGGCGCTCTCGGTGGGGTTGCGTTGCTGCAATAGAATTCTCCCGCCGTGGTAATTCATCGCGCCGCCGCCATGCTGGCCAAGGCCGTAAATCGCCTCCTCCGGCGCCAGGGCAAACTCACAGCGGCCGCGCAACGTGTCAATGCCGCCGACGTGATTTGGCTTCAGCGATTTTCCCCCGTCGGGATTCTCGGCGAGAATGGGCGCGCCCGATTTGTCAAAAAATGAAACCGCGCCAGTCGCGCGATTGACGCGCGCCTGGATGACTGTGGTGCGCAGGATGATTTCGCCGCCCGTCTCGCTCAAATGCCATTTCGCCCGCTCCGGTTTGCCGATGACCGCGAAGCTGGTTGTGTCAGGCAATTTGTCCTGCGCCGCGTAAGTCACGCGAATGACGCGCGGCGAAAAAACTTCCAACCGCATCACGCCCGGATTCATTTGCAGCGCGATGCCGTCGGAATTCTTTTTTACGCTGACAACGGGAATTGCCGCGCCGAACATGGGCGCGGTTGAAAGAACAATGGCGCAAATTAAAAATGTTTTAAGATAATGTTTCGTAAATACAGGATGCTGTCATCATGGCTGTTCCAGCCCGCCGGCGGCATGGGCGTCCAGTTAAACCAAGGCGGCTCCGGGTTTGGCGGAGCCGCCACAAGGCAAATTGGAATACCGAGCGGCGCCGGGGCGGCGAATTACAGGCTTGGGATTGCCTTCTGGCACATGCGCTCGCGACAAGTCAACGGCGATTAGGGCTGCGGAATGATTTCAATCGCGTTGATTTCCGGATTCTCGATGTTGCTTGTGAAAGTAATGGTGAACTTCCCATTCGTTACTTCCACAGGCACGGTTTCGATGTAGGCGCGGTTGGACCCGCCGGCCTTGACAAAAACATCAAAATCCTTGAACTCATGCTGGCCTTGCACGTTGAAGGAAAAAACGCGCTGGCCCGAGCCGGACACGCCTTCGAAGGTCTCGGCGAAGTGAAGTTTGGCCACGTACTTGCCGTTGGGAACAGTGGCGGAAAAGGAACTCATCCCATAATGTTCCGTCAGGTATAGCGCGGAGTCCTTGGTGTTGGCGATCGTCGTGCTCGCGTCGCGCTCAACGACATCACCGCCGTCAAACCCCTGATCGGGTTGCCACACGTTGCCGCTGGAATCGGTGAACGCCGTTGACAAGCCGGCTTTAATGCGCACCACGGAAGCCCCTGGTTTTGGAGCGGAGGCCACTGGAGCTGTTGCGACTGGCGCGGGAGTTGCCGCGGCCGGCGCGGGTTTCACCTCAGGCTGCGTGGAGCCTTTATCGTTGGTCTGACAGCCGCTGACAAAGGTCAAAATGCAAGCTGTTGCACAGACAGACATAGTTCGAATAATAATGTTTCGCATAGTATTTTGTTGTTGTTGTTATTGATGTTTTCTCGTCTCACTGGGCGGTGATGGTCATGGGTAGTTTCAGCCGGATGTCGTCTGAGGCCGCTCCAATGAGAAATTCATAGTCACCCGGCTCAACCACGTATTGCTTGTTCTGCGTGTCCCAATAACGCAGGCGTGTGGCCGGGACTTCAACCGTGACGCGGCTTGTTTCGCCGTGCTTCAAATGCACCCGGGTAAAACCGCACAGGGCGAGTTTCGGCTGGGGGACGCTGGAATTGACGTGGCGGAAGTAAACCTGCGCCACCTCATCACCATCGAGCTTGCCGGTGTTCTTCACCGCGAACGTCACTTTGGCCGCGCCGTTGGCGGCGATCTTCTTCGACGCCAGCTTGGCGCGCTTGAAATCGAACTTCGTGTAGCTCAAGCCGTGGCCGAACGCGAACTGGGGAGTCCCGCTGAAGTAGCGGTAGGTGCGATTGGCCATGTCGTAATTCGTGAACGCCGGCAGGTCCGCGGTGGCCCGGTAGAATGTCAACGGGAGGTGGCCGGAGGGATTGACATCGCCAAAGAGAACCTCGCCAACCGCGCGCCCGCCTTCCTCACCCGGATAGAAAGCCTGAAGAATCGCCGGCAGATGCTCGGCTTCCCACGGCAGCGCAACGGCGGAACCGCTGCAATTGACCATGATGAGCGGCTTGCCCGTCGCCTGCAGCGCGCGCACCAGATCCTCCTGCACGTCGGGCAGCTCAATGCTGGTCCGGTCGTGTTGCTCGCCTTCCATCTCGGGTCTGATTCCGCCGACATAAATGACGAGGTCGGCGGCGACCGCGTTGCTGAGGGCTTCCGCACGAAGTTCCGGAACGGGACGAGCCACCGTGGCGGTGGCCCCCCGGCCGCCAAAACCCCGGCCACGACCGACATTGGTGGTCAGCGGACTGCCCTGAGCGTAAGTCACTTCAATGTTCGTCCCGGCCAAGTCCTTGATGCCGTTCAAAATCTTCACCGGATGCGACGCCGAGCCGTTGTAATTGCCCTGAAGCACACCCACCGAATCGGCATTGGGGCCGATGACGGCGATTCGCTTGAGGTTGGCCCGGTTGAGCGGGAGGATGCCGTCGTTCTTCAGCAGCACCAAAGCCTGCCGCGCGATCTGCAAGGCAAGCTGCCGATGTTCGGGCGTGTCATTCTGTTCAATGCCGATCTTGGAATACTGGCATTTTTCGGGTGGATCAAACAATCCGAGCCGGAAGCGGGTCCACAAGGTGTAATACAACGCCTGATCAATTTCCTTCTCCGTGATCAATCCCTTTTGCACAGCCTTCACCAACGGGTTGTACTCTCCGCCGCAACAAAGATTGCAGCCGGCCTTGACCGCAACGGCGGCGGCCTCTTCCTCCGTTTTCACGTAATGATGCGCGCCCCAAATGTCGTGGATCGCATCGCAATCCGAGACAACGTAACCCTCAAACCCCCATTGCGTGCGCAACAGGTCGGTGAGCAGGAAAGTACTCGCGCAGTCAGGCACGCCATTGAGCGCGCTGTAGGCGCCCATGACGCCGCCGACGTGCCCCTCGCGCACCACCCGCTCAAATTGCGGCAGATACGTTTCATACAAATCGCGGTCCGACGGCGTGGCATTGAATCGGTGGCGCTCCGCCTCCGGGCCGCTGTGGACCGCGTAATGTTTGGCGCAAGCCATCGAAAGCATATAATTGGGGTCGTCGCCCTGGACTCCTTTGACGAACTCCACGCCGATGACGCCCGTCAGATACGGATCCTCGCCGTAGGTTTCCTGGCCNNTCGCGGAAAATGTTGATGTTCGGCGTCCAGAACGTCAGACCCGTCCACCACTTGGAGTCGCCATTGTGTTTGTTGGCGTAGTCGTTGTACTTGGCGCGGCCTTCAAGGCCCACGACGTATCCTTCCTGATGAAGCAACTCTGGATTCCAAGTGGAAGCCATGCCGACCGGTTCCGGGAACACGGTGGCGATGCCGTTGTTGGCGACGCCATGCAACGCTTCGTTCCAGTAATTGTATGCCGGAAGACCAATGTTCGTAATGCCCGGCACGCCGTTCTGCAACTGCGCAACCTTTTGGGCCAGCGACATCCGCCGGATCAAATCATTTGCGCGCGCCTTCAACGTCTGCGACGGGTCGTGCCAGATCGGAGGGTCGCTGATTTCCGGTACGTGCCTGGCGGCGGCTGAAAAAGCGTCCGCCAGTTCTGAAGCGTTGAACGCGATGACCGAGCCGCCCGATGCGTTCTTTATCTCAAACGTGTTGAATTTCGCGTCGCCCTTGCTCGCCGCGAAAGAAATCGTCAGCGGCCCCTTCATCGAATCGTCCTCATGCTCAACGGCGCCAGTGATGGAAGTGACTTTTCGCGCGCCGCCCGCCGCGGCAATGATGTCGAAGTTTTTCGCCAGCGCAACGTCGCCGGAAGTCACATCGAACACTCTGTCGCCAGCCGCGTCCTCCGATGTTTCCACCTCGCCGATGGAGATCGTGTACTTGCCCGCGGGCAATTGCGTGATGCTGACGCTGAAACTTTTTCCGTTGATTTCCTCGCGAAATGCCGCCGCATTGTCGCCGGCGCCTTCGATGGTGACTGACTCGCCAGCCTTGCGATGCGCAAAGTCCCCGGTGACGCTCACCTGCAGCCCGCAACTGGAGCAGATTTCGTCAGCCGCGAAGGCAGCCGGAACACCCAGCCACAAACAGGCCAGCGACGCCAGGGTTGCCAGCGCCAGCGACCCGGAAAAACCTCGAAAGCCCGGCAATCGGGTTGCAACGGTTGTCCGCGCGCGGATTTTAGGTTCGCGGCGAATGGAGGGCGCCTCCGTTCGGTCCAACGGCGGATTCGTGAGTGGAATGTTCATTTTCTTGAAGTGGATCATGTCATTACTTGGATTGAAGTTCGTATAGGTTCACACTAAAGGGCAGGAGAGTGAATGAATCAGGCACGGCATCAATCGGTGAATTGCTGATGCTGGGTTTCATGGGGTTTGCAACAGCCGTCCCGCAACGGCGACCTTCAAGTTGAGCGCCAAGATCGGTTTCATGGGGCCATGCGAGTCAAGTCAGCGTGAAAATGCCCGGGTTTCCGCGATGCTAAAATGTGCTTCCGAAGCCAATGCCAAGGGAACGCTGCTCATGTTCGTCTGAGAGACGTTTGTTCCGATGGAGTCAAATTGCATTTGTCGAGAATAACGGCTGCAAGCGATACCGCTATATGACGTATATCATATTTGGCCGGTTATCGCGCTGCCGGCGACGTTGTCCGTTTGCTCAATACCTCGGCATAGTGCAGGGCGGTTGGCTCCTTGGGGTCGCGCCGAAGAACATCCTCAAATTGCTTGAGGGCGTCTTCAAACTTCGCCTGTTTGTATAAGGCGATGCCCAAGTCCACACCCGCATCAATTAAATTGGGATCCAGTCGCAAAGCTTGCCGAAACTCCTGCTCGGCCGCAGCGGTCTTCTCAAGCCGGCCCAGTTCAAAACCCAGTTGCATGTGGGGTTGCGCCTGGTCGGGCGCCAGTTCGACAGCCGTCTGATACTGTCGCACTGCCTCGTCATGCTGGCCGAACGCTTCCAGCGCCCGTCCGGCTTGCATGCGCAAGAGGGGATCCGACGGGCTAAGCTCAATGGCGGCGGCAAAGTTGGTGACGGCCGGCCCAAACCAGCGGCGGCCGACGCAAAAGCGCGCCAGCGCGGCCAGATCGTCCGCTTGGTTGACAGGATTGGTCAACGCCGTTTTGTAGCATTGCTCCGCGTCGTTGGTGCGCCCCATTTTTTCATAGAGTTGACCCAGCGCCAGCCAGCCCGTGCCATAATCCGGTTTCAGGGCTACGGTGCGTTTAAACTCGACGAGAGCCTCGTCGCGGCGGCCCAGTTTCTCCAGGCACATGGCGCAGTTGATCCGGCCCCAAACGGCTTGCGGATTGAGCGCAAACACCCGCTTAAAGGCCGCGGCCGCATCCTCGTGTTTCTCTTCCTGCGCCAGCAGAGTGCCGTAAAGCAACCAGCAATCGGCGCTGCTGGGCACATTGTCAATCGAACGTTGAGCCGCGGCAACCGCCCCGGCATAATCTCCCTCCGCCTGCTTGATTTCGCCCAATTGTTCCCACAACGCCGCATCGTCGGGCCACCGCGCGAGCGCGGCCTCGGCGGCGTATTGAGCCTCGCGAAGCGCTGGCGCCGAACTGGCCGGCGGCAATTCGCGCGCGGCTTCGGTCAGGCGCCGCATCTGTTCATCGTGGTTGGCTTGAAAAGTGAAGGGTTCGCCCTCAAGCCGCCCGAACAGGACTGACAGGGCCAGTTGCGTGTCGCGCGGCGTGTGCCCTAGTCGTTGCGCGCATTGGGCAATGTCCGGCCAGGGCCCGCTTTCGGGAAGCCTTGATGCTTCCTCCACTTTTCCCGCAATGGCGCGGGCAAGGACATAGTTGCCTTGGAAGGTGAGATGGACATGTTCATAGAGTAATTCCGCGCCGGGAATGCCCGCTGGACTCGCCTGCGCCAGCGCCCGTTCACCGTCGGCCAGCGCGACATCGCCCACCGCCTGCCGCCGGATGATGTCATTGAGGCGGCTGTCGCAACGAAAACGCAAGGCATCCAGATCGCGCGCAGCGGAAAATTCCTTTTGGGCCGCCCCGGCATCCTGCAACGCCAGCGCGCACTGGCCGCGGCGGAACCGCAACTCCGCGAAGCTCTCGTCAGTTTGTTCCGCCTGATCATAGTCAGTTGCCGCCTGCCGAAAGTCCCCGCTCTCCTGGGCTTTTGCGCCGGCATCGAAGAAGCGTTGCCACTCATTGAGCCGGGATTCCGATAGATCGGGGCGGTGCAGTGACGCGAATGGGGCGCAATCCTTCAAGTTCACCGCCACCGTGCTTAACACGATTTTCGCGCCGCTGTTTTGGCCGGCGGCGATGATGTCCTTGAGATTCCGCCCGAAATTCTCATAGACCGCGCCGAGCCGCGGGTCGGAACCCGCCAGTTTATATTTGACGAACATCCCCATGCCACTCCATTCCCCGCTCCCGGCGGCGGTTTTCCGCGCCGATTCCCGCAGGGCGTCGAGCCATTCGCCTGTCCGTGTCGCTTTCAGCGCGAGTCCCGCGCGGATCAATGGCAGCGGCATCGTTTGACTGCCAAAGACCGTCCCGGCGCCGAACGGGCCGACGACTTCATTGTTCCCCATGTAAATCACCCAAATGTCCCCGCGGGCCTCCTCGCTGTCGCGGGCCAGGGGCAGGATGACGTGCGAATTGATGCCGGTCATCGCGGCGTTGACCACCTCAAACTTTTTGTCGGGATGACGCAAGCCAAGCATGGCCCCCAACATGCGGGGCAGCCCGAAGCGCGGTTGCGGATCGCCATAAGCGGCCGACTCGCCAAAGACAAAAATCCGAACCGTGCCGGGCGGCTTCTCGCGCGGGATGGAAATGGCGTCCGGCTGGCGCGCCGCGCGCGGACCAAAAAATCGCCAGCCAAACTGGTCGTTCTGCACGAATGTATCTTTGCCGTGGTTGGATGATTTCAGCAGAAATGCCGTTGGGTATCCAAAACCGGCCAGCCGGAGACCCAATTCCAGCAGGCCCAGGCAAAGCAGCGGCACTCCCATCAGGGCCATCAGCCGGAAATACCGCAGTTTTCGCCCGGACAATGCCGGGACAGGCTCCTTGGTCGGGTTTCTCTTTGGTTTGCGCCGGCTCATAACGTTTAAAACATGCTGTCAAGTGCACCATCTTGTCTCGCCGGCTCCCAGAATGTCGGCTTGTCCCGCGGTGCTTTAAGATCGAGAAGATCCTTCCCCATCAGACGCAGGACGCATCCGAACGGAGTCACGATCACAAAAAAGAGCGCCGCCAGGACAACCCGGCCCAAAACTTGAATGATATGAAATCCCAGCCGGGTCGTGAACCGGTAGTAACCCCGGAACCACCGGGGCCGCACCCACGCGCATGGCGCCGCCAGCGCGATCAACGCCAGCGCCGCGGCCAGACAGGACGTGGAAACGACGCCGCGCCAGCGCAAAATGCCGGCGATTACCGCCGGACCGATCAGGCCAAGCAGCGCCGCCTTGCGCCATTCCCTCGGGTCTTCTTTGAAGTGGAGTCTCATTTAGTCCGCCTGCGGCGCAATGCGCCGGTCAACCGCGTCGCGTGGCTGGGCCAGGCGCTCGATGACGAAATTGCCAATGATCAAGTAATCCATCTCGGTGTTCATAAAACAGCGGTAGGCGTCGTCTGGCGTGCAGACTATCGGCTCCCCGCGCACGTTAAAAGACGTATTGATAAGAACGCCACAGCCGGTGGTTTGCTCAAAACGCAGGAGCAATTCATACAGGCGCGGATTGACCTCGCGCGTGACGGTTTGCACCCGGGCGGAATAATCCACATGGGTAACGGCGGGAATGGTCGAGCGCCCGCCTTTGAGCAGGTCGAAGCCGCTCCTTCCGGCGGGCAATGGCTGGCGCAGCCCGGCTTGCACGGGCGCGACCAGCAGCATGTAGGGCGAATCTTCATCCAACTCGAAATAATCCAGCACCCGTTCACGGCGCACTATCGGCGCGAACGGACGAAACGATTCGCGGAATTTCACCTTGAGATTCATCACCGATTGCATCCGCGGCGACCGGGCGTCGCCGAGTATCGAGCGATTGCCCAGCGCGCGCGGGCCAAATTCCATCCGTCCCTGGAACCAGCCCACCACTTTCTCATTCGACAGCATCCTCGCGGTGGTGTCAAGCAATCCGTCGTCGGAACAGCGCTTGTAAACAGCATGGTGTCCTTTCAGCGCGGCTTCAATTTCGCTCTCCGAATACTCCGGTCCCAACAGCGCGCCGCGCATGGAGTCATGGCCGTCCGGCGTTCGTTCCTCCTTGCTGTGCCACGCCGCCAGGGCCGCGCCGAGCGCTCCGCCCGCGTCACCCGCCGCGGGTTGAATCCAGAGCCGCCGGAAAATCTTTTCGCGCAGGATGCGTCCGTTGGCCACGCAATTGAGCGCGACCCCGCCCGCCAGGCAAAGATTGTCGATCCCGGTCAATTCCCGCGCGCGGCGGGCCAGCCGCAGCATCATCTCCTCGCAAACCAATTGGATGGAGCGGGCCGCATCCATGTGCCGTTGCTCAATAGGCTCCTCCCAGCCGCGCGGCGGGCCGCCAAACAAGCGGTGAAATCGCTCGTTGCTCATGGTCGTGCCGCCGAGAAAATCGAAATAGTCCATGTTCAGCCGGAACGAGCCATCCGATTTTATGTCAACCAAATTCGAGCGGATCGCCTCGGCGTATTTCGGCTCGCCGTAGGGCGCCAACCCCATCAATTTGTACTCGCCGGAATTGATGCGAAATCCGCAATAATCCGTGAACGCCGAATAAAGCAGCCCAAGCGAATGCGGAAAACGCACCTCCTCAAGCATTTGGATTTTCGAGCCGTGGCCGGCGCCAATCGTGGTCGTCGCCCATTCGCCGACGCCATCAACGGTGAGGATGGCCGCCTCGGCGAAGGGGGACGGGTAAAACGCGCTGGCGGCGTGGGCCTGGTGATGTTCCGTGAATAAAATGGCGCAATCCGCGCGCAGTTCCGGGAGTTCCTTCCGAATGGCGCCGCGCAGATCCAGTTTCTCCCCGAGCCAGTTCGACATCACGGTCGGAAAAGTCCGCCAGCCGCGCGGTGCGACGGCCAGATACGTCTCCAGCACGCGGGCAAATTTGAGTATCGGCTTGTCGTAGAAAACGACCGCGTCCAATTGCTGGCAAGTCAGGCCCGCCTGGCTCAGGCAGGCGGCGATGGCGTGGCGCGGGAACTCCGAATCGTTCTTCTTTCGCGTGAAACGCTCCTCCTGCGCGGCGGCGGCGATCCGGCCATCGCGGACCAGCGCCGCGGCCGCATCATGGTAAAAAGCGGAAATCCCCAGGATGTTGCGCCACGACGGCATGGCTTAAAAAAGGGGATAGAGGGACCAGACGATACCCGAACTGGAGGCGAAAATGAGGACCACGGCAAGCACGAGCAAGAGAACCACCAATGGCAGCAACCACCACTTCTTCTCGCGGGCGCAGAACCGGAAAAACTCTCGGAAAACGGTCCACATTTATCCACATATCATAATGGCAGGGCGGGTTTCGGTCGAGGACTATTTCGTCCCTCCTAAACAAGACCACCGAACAACGGCAAAAAAAGAGGCAGAGGTGAAAACCTCTGCCTCTCTGATTCAGATCTTAATTACAGGCTTCTGCCTTACGGGTTACTCAGTTTGAAGTACTCGTTCGCACCACCGATGATGTTCGTGTAAGGCGATGTTGCATTCGTGAGATGTATCCACGAAGTCGCCAGATTCGTTGATTCCCACAACGAGCCGGTGCTCCATGATATCACAAATTCGCCGCCAACCTTGGAACCACCGGCGCCTGGGATGACCTGGACGTTGTTTGTCAGGTTAAACACCGGCACTGAGGGCGCCAACGGCGGCTCCTGCGTCATGAGGTCGCCAATTTGGTTTGTGGTGAGTTCAGCGTCGAAGATTTGCACGCCGTAGATTTCACCCGTGAAGTAGTTTCCAAAGGCGTCACCACCACTGTCTTTGGCGCCAATCATAAGGAACGAGGTCGGGGACCCGCTTAATGGCCCCTGGCCTGTCTGCGAAACGACCATCAGCCCGTCCACATACAGGAGGCGGTTACTCGTCACCGGGCTGTAAGTGCCGGCATAGAAGTGCCAGAAGCCGTCAGAGGTGGAACCGGACTCGTTCATATCCTCGTTGCCACCCGTGCCGCGAATGGTCCAAGTGGGCTGCTCAGGATTGGCAGCGTTAACACGGAGCTGCCAGCCATGACCGTTTTCACCATACTTGGACACCCACGGATTCCATCCGCCCGGGTAACCCTTCGCCCAGCATGTGACTGTCATTCCGTTTGTGTTGATAATGTCATCAAACGTGTTCACGTAGCCCTTGGCCAGCGTGGATGAGTTGGAGACTATGAGGCCGGCGTTCTTGAAATACAGCGAGGAAGCGCCAGCCGGGGCGATGGGCGGCACATCACTGGTCCAGTAGGTGGTGCCACTTTGCACTGAAGCGTCGTGTGCGCCCATCGGCGAATAGCCAGAGGTGTCGGCCAGAGTCGCCGCTCCCGTAAGCCATGCGCCCACGAGATTCGTCGTCGGCACGGTTGCAATGGGCAAAACACCAACGGTGAGGGTTGTACCGGCGCTGGCTGTCCCGCCAAACGCGTTCGAGGTGGCGAAGGTATAGACACCCTGGTTGTTCGTCGTCACATCGGCGATCGTCAGGACGCTTGTGGCTGAGCCACTGATGATGGCGCCGAGGTAGGGGCCGTCCACCAAAGGGGTTCCGTTGAACTGCCACTGATTGGTAATGGTCGGGCTGCCACCGCTAACGGCGGCAATCTGCACATTTACGCCCTCACAAACGGTGGTGATGGCGGCTGCCGGCTGCTGGGTTATCTGTGCCGGCGTCCCAGCCGGAATGGCGAGCAATTGCTGAACGTCATTGGAACTGATGGCGTAGTTATAAATGCGCACATCGTAGATCGAGCTCGTCTCGAAGCCGTCATAGCCAATGCTCTGTTGTTGGCCACCGATGATGAGGTGTTCAGCCGGAGCCAGATTATATGGCGCGTCCCCGGCCTGATAAGCCACCAGCGCACCATCATAATAGGTGCAGCGGATGCCCGTCGCAGCGTTATAAGTGCCGGCATAGTGGTGCCAGCCGGTGTGGACAGGATAGGGTGGGGATTCCAGAATCCCATTTCCCCAAAGGCCATCCCCTATGTTGCCGGGGTAGGAGATCCCACCAGCATCGATACCATTCATGGAGAAGTTCAAATATTGAGACCACGCCTCAATACCAATGCTCCATCCGCCACTATCATAGGTGCCGTCATTATTATAGCCATCCTTGGACACCCACTGAACCCAATTCGCCCCTCCGGGCCCAACGCCGTTCGCCCAGAACGCGACGCTGAAAGCGCCGCTGATGCCGGCGTCGTACGTGTTCGTGTATGCCCCGTCCGTCGTGGCCGAGTTAGTGATGGCGATAGCCGTGGTACCGCCGAGGGAGAGCGATTGGCCGAGCCTGTAGGGCGGCACATTGGTCGTGAAGGCATAGGTGCCGCCTGGACCGGCTGAGGTGACGGCGAAACCGTCGTGTGTGTTTGTCGGCGTATAGCCTGAAATATCGTTAAGATTGGTATCTCCGTTAAACCATTCACCCACCACACTCGGATACACAATGGAAACGAGCGCATTGCTGCTGACGTTCGTGCCGTATTGGTTCCAGACAATCACCGAATACTCACCCGCATCGCCAGGCGTCACACCGGTAATAGTCAATATGTTCGAATTGACGCCAGAGTAATTCGCATTGTTCGCCAAACTGACGCCGTTCAATTGCCACTGATACTCGATGGGCAGGGTGCCGCCGGCAGCGACACTTAACTGTTTCGTCGTGTTCGTAAAGGCGGCAAGGGGTTGCGGCTGCCCGTTTACCACGGCGGGAAGCTGCCCATAGTATTTCGCAATATCAGACTGCGAGAGCGGGTAGTTATAGATGCGCACATCGAAGATCTCGATGGAGCTGAAGTTGGTAATGCTGTTGCCCGGCGGGCTGTCTTTGGCGTTGATGCAAAGGTGTTCAGCCGTAGCCAAGGGATATGGAATGTTGCCGTTAGTCTCGCCAGCAACCAGTTTGGCATCCACATACAGGTAGCGAATGCCCGTCCCGGCGTCGAAAACGCCGGTATAGAGATGCCAACTGGCATCCTGGCTGGCATAGGTTGTCGTGGACATATCGTCCCATGGAGCTTCCCCATTGGTTGACGTCCCCGGGATGCAGAACTGCGAGCCGCCGCCATTGTCGCGAACGGTGAAACACGCATAAGGCCCACCGCCGTACGGGCGGAGCTGCCATCCGGTTTCGGGCGAGTCTTCGCCAAACTTGGAGACCCACGGATTCCAACTGCCCGGAAAGCCTCTCGACCAGCATTGGACGGTGAACGCGTTGTCGATGACATTATCGAACGTGCTGTCGTAGTTCGTGTCCGTTAGGGAGCTGCCTGGGCTCGTGATGTTTAAGGTCGAGGTATTGCTGATGGCGATGCCCGTATCATTGCTGGGGAAGTAGATCGAATAGCCGCTGGAAACGCCAGGCGGCAAATCATTCGTGAACACATAGTTGCCATTGCCGACCAGGTAACCGTCGTGCCTGCCCGGCGGCGAATAGCCTGAAAGATCAGCAAAACTTTGATTTGTAAGCCATTCACCGATCAATTTCGCAGACTGAATGGTAAGGACGGCATTGCTGCTGTCGGTGATGCCGTAGGCGTTCGTGATAACCAACTGATACGTGCCCGCCGCATTGGCCGCCGTCGCACCGGTAATAGTCAATATGTTCGAGTTGACGCCCGAGAACGTAGCGTTGCCCGTCAATTTGGTGCTGTTTAACATCCACTGATATGCAAAGGGCGTGTTGCCGCCGATGCCAGTGGCGCTTAACTGTGTGTTTGCTCCAGAAGCAACGTATATGGAAGCCGGCTGCACCGTGATCGATGGCTTGAACCCGCTCTGGCCGAGGCCCGCGGCGAATAATGACATCACCTGGTTGGCCGTAAGAGCCTTGTTAAACACGGCCGCATCGGAAATAATGCCGGAGAATTCGTTGTTGGCCGCTGTGACCGTATTCTGGTTCACATCGGAGCCGAGGTAAAACCCTCCAACCTGGAAGTTCTCGACGGTGTGGGCAACCGTATTGACGGCGTAATTCAGTTGCGGATTCCCGTCCGAATCCAGGTAATACATGTAGATGGTCGCCGAAGTTGGTTGGATCACCAAGACCACAAAACTCCAGACGCCGATCTGCGGATACAGCTGGGAATTGAAGTTGTAGGTATTGCCGTTGTTGTCGTTCCAAGTGTAACCCAGCGCGGGCATTCCGCTGCTGTTATCGTTGCCTCCAAACCCAAAGCCAGCCGCGTCACCTCCGGCGGTCCGGTTCATGAGCAATCCCGCATAGTTGATCGGATTTTCCTGGGGATTGATCCACATGGCGATGGTCACCGTGTTGGTTTCCAAATTCAAAGGCGGAAGCGAAACCGATGAAATTGGATCGTTGGAGGTGCATTGCAACGCACCTTGGTTGAGCGCAAATCCAGGGTATGAAGGGGGTGTGGCCGAAGGCTGAGGCCCATAAATGAGAAAATATCCATTGAGAGCATCTCCGCCATAAGTCCCGTTGAATCCGTTCCCGGTGTAATCGTAAGCCTGCAAGAATGGGGCGGTGGTGGTCACCTGATTGGTTTCGTTCAATTGCCAGAACGCAACGGGATCAAGGGCCAATACTGCCGCCCCGAAACTGCCGGAGGTTGGAGCGGGGCCGTCCTGCCCGTCTGGGGCGGGTTGGGAGCGGGCCGTTTGACATAAAAACGCGAGTCCAAGAGCCAATCCGGCAACAAACAGGCGCCGCCGGGTCTTTGATTCTTGGGGTGATGGGACGAGTGAGGGATTAGTCGAGGTCATAATGCAATATATTTTATCATTTCCAAACTGCTTGCGCTGAACTTGGAATGCTGGGCATTCGAAACATCGGAAAGCATTTGGATTCCTTTCCAGCAGACTATCGGAAACGCGGAATGATGGGAATATGACGTACGTCATATGTCGGATTCGCCCCATTACCCGGTCGCATATCGGCAAATCGGTCGCCTTTGGCGAAGAGAGGTTCGGCCAAGTTTTATCATTTTGATTATCAAGAACATACAAATGGGCGCTTTGAAGCTTTTCTCGAGGGCTTGATCTGCGGCGCGGGTGTCCAATACCTCCCGCGGCGCCGATTTCCAAGTCTGCACGCCGCGCAACGTCATCGGTTGAGGACCATTTTGTCCCGTGGGGATAAGAGGGCGCCTCCCAGGTTTGTCGAGCTTTTCTGTGTTTGAAAGCGGCGCTGGCGCGCCGCACTCCAAGACCTGTCGGCGGAACGGAAGCGTACCCTGAACGCAAAGCGTCTTGGAGTGCGGGCGTGACAGCGTTGCTTTGGCCCCCAATACATGACAAGCTCGACAAAGGTGGGATGCGACCGGGACAAGACCACCGAACAACGGCAAAAAAAGAGGCAGAGGTGAAAACCTCTGCCTCTCTGATTCAGATCTTAATTACAGGCTTCTGCCTTACGGGTTACTCAGTTTGAAGTACTCGTTCGCACCACCGATGATGTTCGTGTAAGGCGATGTTGCGTTCGTGAGATGTATCCACGAAGTCGCCAGATTCGTTGATTCCCACAACGAGCCGGTGCTCCATGATATCACAAACTCGCCGCCAACCTTGGAACCACCGGCGCCTGGGATGACCTGGACGTTGTTTGTCAGGTTAAACACCGGCACTTGCGGAGCCGTCGGCTCCCACATCAGGAAGCTGTTGATTTGGGCTTGGGTAAGTGCGGTGTTGTAGATCCGCACGCCGTAGATCACGCCGGTGAAGTAGTTGCCAAAGTTGGCCACTGCGGGTGCCGTAGCCGGACTGTCTTTGGCGCCGATCGCGAGGTGCTCAGTCTTGGCCATGTTATACTCCAGGTTGCCTGTCTCCGACCCGGCCAGCACGCCATCCACATACAGGAAGCGGTTGCCCGATGTCAGGTCATAAGTGCCGGCATAGAGGTGCCACAAGCCGTCAGTGGGGCCAATGTTCCCTTGCATATCATCAGCGCCACCCGTGCCGCGAACGGTCCAAGTCGCATCGACTCCGCCGTTGACGCGCAACTGCCATCCGGGACCCTCACCATACTTGGACACCCACGGATTCCATCCACCCGGCAAACCTCTCGCCCAGCACATGACGGTCATGGCGTTGGTGAGGCCTTCATCGAACGTGTTGACGTAGCCCGCGTCCGAGGTGGCCGTGTTACTGATGGCGATTCCGGTGGTGCCGGCGTCGAGCCAAAGCGACTGACCGGTCGCACCAGCATACGGCGGCAGATCATTCGTAAACACATAACCGGAGGAGGCTATGTTGTTGCCTTTGACGCCGTAACCGTCATGTGTGCCGGCCGGCGAATAGCCCGATGTGTCGGCCAATGTCGCCGCTCCCGTAATCCATGATCCCACGAGATTCCCCGCCGGTGGAGGCGCAGTGGCCCCAACAACGGTGAGGGTTGCAGGGATGCTGGTTTGCGTGCCATTCGTGTTCGAGAGAACGAAGTCATAGACACCCTGGAAGTTCGTCGTCAAATTGCCGATCGTGAGGGTGGTTGTCCGTGAGCCACTGACTACAACGCCGCCATAGGTGCCGTCCACCAAATTGACGTGGTTGAACTGCCACTGATTGGTAAGGGTGCCCGTGCCGCTGACACTCACACTGAACGTTGCCGTTTCGCCAAGATAGTTGCTGACGGAATTCGGCTGCGCGAGTATCGCTGGATTGGGAAGTGCGGCCAATGCGGCAACCTGGTTGGACGTGAGGTCGTAGTTATAGACGCGCACGTCGTAGAACTTGCCGGTGAAGTAGCCGGTGAAGCTGTTGCCCGGCGAGTGGTCGATCTCACCAATGCAGACATGTGCGTACGGGGCCAGGTTATATTGCGAGTTGCCGGTCGAATAGGCGCTTATCACACCATCGACAAACAAAGCGCGGACGCCCGTCCCTGCGTTGTAAGTGCCGGCATAGTGATGCCACTTGCCATCATTTCCAAACGTGTTTGTGCCAGCCGTATCCTCCCCGTTGCCGTAAACAGCCGTGCCCAATTTGACACTGCCACCGGCGCCTCGTATGGTCCAACACGGACTCAGGGCGCTTCCTTGACCGTCATTGCGGAGATCCCATCCGGCATTCGGACTGCCACTATCACCGTTCTTCGACACAAACGGACTCCATCCGCCCGGCCAGCCCTTTGCCCAGAACGCGACGGTCATGGTGTTGGCCATGGGTTGATCGAACGTGTTGGTGTAACCCACGTCATTTGTGGACGAGTTGCCGATCGCGATGCCCGTGCTTCCGGAGGTGAGGAAAAGCGATTCCCCCGTCTTGCCGGGCGGCACGTCAAGCGAGAACGCAAAGGCGCCATTGCCTGCGCTGTCGTAACCGTCGTGTGTGTTCGTCGGCGAATAGCCTGAAACATCGTTCAAATTGGTGTCTCCAATAAACCATTCACCCAACAGGCTCCGTATCGCAATGGAAACGACCGCGTTGCTGCTGACCGCGCCGCCGAATTTGTTCGTAACAGTCAAGATATATGTACCCGCGTCGGCCCCCGTCACGTTGAGAATAGTCAACGCGCTCGTATTTGTGCCGGTGAAGTTGGTGCTGTCCGCCAACAAACTGACAGCGGTGCCGTTCAACTGCCACTGATACGTAATGGGCGGGGTGCCGGCGACAACGGCCGACAAGGTTGCCTTTGAACCCGCAAAGGTGACGGTGGATTTCGGCTGCCCGTTTACCACTGCCGCATTCGTGCCATAAATTGCCGCAATTTGGGCTTGGCTGAGCGCGTAGTTATACATGCGCGCGTCGTAGATCTCGATGGTGGAGAAATTGCCAAAGCTGTTGCCCCCCACGGCGTCTTTGGCGGCGATGCAAAGGTGAGCGGCCGGCGCCAAGGTGTAGGGAACATTGCCGGCATTTTCGTAAGCAGCCACTTGAGCATCCACAAACAGGGTGCGCTCGCCCGTCCCGGTGTTGAAGACGCCGGCATAGAGATGCCATTGGCCGTCATTGCTGGGAATGTTTGTGCTGGACATATCGTCCCAAGGCGCTTCTCCAAAGGTTGACCCCGAAATGAGGTTCGACGCCCCGCCGCCACCATCGCGAACGGTGAAACACGAATAATCGGTGCCGCCGGCCTGGCGGAGCTGCCATCCCGATTCAGTTTCGCCAAACTTGGACACCCATGGACTCCAGGAGGTCGGCCAGCCCTTCGACCAGAGTATGACCGTGAAAGCGCTGTCGATGACGTTATCGAACGTGTTGTCGTAGTTCGTGTCCAGTGTGGAGGAGTTATTGATGGCGATACCCGTGTCACCGGCGGGGAAGGAGATCGATTGACCGGCTTTGCCCGACGGCACATCAGTGGTGAACACATAGTTGAGAGCGCCGACAGGAACACCGGCGTGTTGGTTCGTCGGCGCATAGCCTGAAACATCGGCCAAACTGTTATTTGTAAACCATTGACCCACCAAGGACGGAGTCTGAGTGATGACGACCGCATTGCTGCTGTAGTTCGAGCCGTAATTATTCGTGAGAATCAACTGATACGTGCCCACATCGGCCGGCGTCACACTGCTAATTGTCAAAATGTTCGAATTGACGCCGGAGAAATTGGCGTTGTTCGGAATATTGGTGCCGTCCAACTGCCACTGAAGCGCGATGGGGGTGGTGCCGCCGATCCCACTGGCGATCAACTGTGCCGGCGATCCCGAAACGAAGTAGTTGGTGCCTTGCGGCTGCGCGGTAATCGTTGGCGAAAAACCCTTCACGCCGAGGCCCGCGGCGAACAATGCGTTAATCTGAGCGGTAGTGAGGGCCTTGTTGAAAATGGCCGCATCGGAAATCTCACCCCCGAATGCGTTGTTGGCCGCGCCGACGGAGTTCTGGTTCGCATCGGAGCCGAGGTAAATCCCCGCAGCGTCTCCAGTGGTACTGCTAAACGCTTCGACGGTATGCGCAATGGGATTGACGGCCGATTGCAATTGCGGATTCCCGTTGCCATCAATGTAATACATATAAAGGGTCGCCTGATTTGATTGGACTACCAAGGTCACATACGACCAGGTGCCGACCGCCGGAAAAAGACCCGAATTCCAGTTATACGTGTCGCCGTTGTTATCGTTCCAAGTGTAACCCAGTGCGGCCATGCCGCCGCTTGTGGTTCCTCCAAACCCCAAGCCAGCCGCGTCAAACGTGGCGTTTCGGAACATGAGCAACCCTATGAAGGTGCCTATATCGGCAGAGGGATTGATCCATATGCTGATGGTCACGGCATTGGTGTTCAAATTCAAATTCGGAAGTGTGATGGACGAATTGACATCGCCGGTGTTACACAACACCGCGCCCTGGTTGTCTGCAAATCCAGGGTATGCAGGCACACCCGTAGGCAATGGCCCATTAATGCCGTTAAACAGATTGACGGCATCCACTCCATAAGTCCCGTTGAACCCGTGCCCGGTGTAATCGTAAGCCTGCAAAGTCGCAGTGACAGCATTGGTTTCGTTCAACTGCCAAAAGGCAACGGGATCAAGGGCCAGAACCGCTGCGCCGTAACTGTTGGGCGCCGGAGCGGGGCCGTCCTGCCCGTCTGGGGCGGGTTGGGAGCGGGCCGTCTGGCATAGAAACGCGAGTCCGAGTGTCAGACCGGCGGCCAGCAGGCGCCACCGAATCTTTGAGTCTCGGGATGATGGGACAAGTGTGAGGTTAGTTGGATTCATAATGCAATGTTTTTTATTATGCACAAAACTTCTTGCGCCGGTTCGCCGCACTTGGAACGACATGGCATCCAAGGCACCGGAACATATATTTTGGGCTTCTCGAAATAAATTATCAAGAATGCGGAAAGAATGGAATATGACGTGTGTCATATTCCCGGTCCGGCCCCGGCTACCCGCTTGGGGGTGGCTTCGCTTTGGGTGGACTTGGTGGACGGCTTGGACAGGCGGGACCTCCGACCTATCAGGAATGCCGGGAGGCTCCAGGCTCACTCTTGCGCGAGAATTTGACGACTGCTTCGGTCCGGCTGCGAACGTGCAGCTTCTTGAACATGTTCTCCAAATGGATGCGGACGGTTCCGGCGCTGATGTTGGCTCTTTGCGCGATCTCTTTGTTCGAGAGTCCTTCCGCAAGCAGCATCAGTATCTCCTCTTCGCGGACCGTCAAACCACTGGGTTCGGGTGGGGCCGGCCGGGCGCGAAAAGACCGCACGATCATGCGCGCGATCTCGCTGGTCATCGGCGCGCCGCCTGCCCGCGCTTCGGCGATGGCCTGGATGATCTCCCCCGGACGGAAACGCTTGAGGATATACCCGCAGGCGCCCGCTTTGAAGGCTTGAAAGATGAGGTCGGCATCTTTGTAAACGGTCACCATTATCACCTGCAACTCAGGCATTTTCCGGGTTAATCGCGCCGTGCAGGCTATGCCGGACTCGTCCGGCAGGTGAATGTCCATCAACACAACGTCGGGCTGGTGTTTGGGCACCGCGATGAGAGCCTCTTGGGATGTCGCGCACGCGCAGACGCAACGGTATTCCCGCTGGCTGTCAACCAGCTCCGCGAGCATGGCGCGCGTCGTATTGTTGTCTTCAATTATGGCAACGGTGGTCATCTGATGTCGGCAGATTTCCCGAATTTGCGGCCTGACCCGCATATTTCATAATTTGGCAGGGCGACGCTCCCGCGGAGCCGGGGTCTCGTCGGTGGAAAGGCTCCGCGGGAGCGTCGCCCCACCGTGCATTGTGGCGGACCTTTAAAGCGAGTGTGAAGTATGCGGGCTAGGGCAAAGGCATGGTGCATTTGACGGTGGTCCCTTTTCCGGGATGTGATTCGATCTGGCACTGGCCGTGCAGCGCCTCCAGCCGCTCGCGCATGTTCGCCAGGCCATGACCACGCCGGATGGCCTCCCCATCGAAGCCGCGGCCGTTGTCGGCGACGATGATTTCGATGCGGCCGCTGGATTGCGTCAACCGCAACTCGACTTGCGTTGCTGAGGCGTGGCGGATCACATTGTTCAAAGCTTCTTTGATGGCGCGAAACATGCTGTGCCGCGCGGTGCCGCTCAGAACGACCGCTTCGCACTCGATTGGAATCCCAAGCCGGCAAGCGATGCCAGAGGCGGCGAGAAGTTCCCCGGCATAGCTCCCCAGGTAGTCGGCAAATGACTGCAATGAATCGCGCTTTGGATCAATCGCCCAAACAATAATGTCCAGCTCCGACACAAGGCCGCGGGCTTTCTCAGCAATAACGCGGAAGCGTTCGTCAATCTCCTTCATGTCCCGGGCTTGCCCCGGCCCGGCGCCGGCCAGCAATATGACCTCCGTGAGACCCGTTCCAAGGTCGTCATGCAGGTCGCGCGCGATGCGCGAGCGTTCCGCTTCGGCGGTATGCCGCGGCCCGGCCCGTTGGCGGTCGCGCTCTTGACCCTTCCGCCGCGGTTGTTTGTTGCAACAGCGCATGACAAGGGATATTGCCGGTAAATCGCGTCGGGTCAAGTTTCTGATTTGCGCCCCCGGCGGCCCAAGGCGCATTCCGCTTTTGTCGAGATTGTCTTGTAGTCGGGGCCAAAGCGGCGCTGTCGCGCCGCACTCCAAAACCTGTCGGCGCAACGGAAGCGTACCGTCAACGCGAAGCGTCTTGGAGTGCGGCGTGATAGCGCCGCTATCAAACACAGGAAAACCCGACAATGGCGGGATGCCCCCCCCCCGGCGGACCGCGCCTTGTGCGAATTATTTGAAAAAGTCTTCACCCAAAGGCCCGCGGGCTGCTAAAGTCCCTAAAACCTGTCCGCCGGGCTGCCCTTTGGCGGGCGCCGGTTCGGTATGTTGCCGGCGCCCCATTGCGGCCCGCGCGGTCATGTCGAGAACGGTTATGGCAACTTCAAAACCGAGTCCGCCCGCCAGGTTGGACCTTAAAAGGCATTGGCTCTCCCGCTATGTTTTCGCGCTGACGGCGGTCGTTGCGGCGGCCGTCGTCCGAGAGGGATTGACGCGGCTGGGGGGCGGGAGTTTGCCCACTTACATCACCTTTTACCCGGCGGTAATGCTTTCGGCCCTGCTTGGAGGCGTCGGGCCGGGTCTGCTTGCCACAGTGGCTTCGGCGCTGGGGGTGGATTACTTCGTCCTGGCTCCCCATGGGTCGTTCGCCGTGGCGTCCCTCGCGGACGCGGTCGGCCTGGCATTTTTCACGGGCACGGGAGTGTTCCTGAGCGTTGTGGCGGAGCTTTACCGGCGCGCCCGGCAACAAAACACGGCGGGTGAAACGGAAGCGCCGGAGCGCGATGTCCCGGGGCCGCCGGCGCGCTGGACCCGGCAGCGCCTGCTGCTGGATGCGGGTTTGGCAGTGTCTCTGACCCTCCTGGCGGTGGCAGGCTGGCAATCCGCCAACAACCTGGAAGCCCAGGCGCAAGCCGATCAAGCGATCACGCGCGCCCATTTTGTGATTCAGGAATTTGACCGGTTGCTCTCGGCGCTGAAGGATGAGGAAACCGGCCAGCGCGGCTACCTGCTCACCGGGGAGGACAAATACCTGGAGCCTTACCTGGAAGCCTGCGGCCAGGTCCAGACCAATCTGGCCGGCTTGAAGCAACTCGCCCGGGCCAACGCCCCCCATGAGCGGCGCCTTGCCGCCATTGAAGCCCTCGTCCAGGATAAGGAGGCGGAACTCAACCAAACCATCGAATTGCGCCGCTCCCAGGGCTTGCCGCCCGCTCTTGCGGTCGTGAAGACGGACAAGGGCAGAATCCTGATGGACCAGATTCGCGGGCAGGTCGCCGAAGCCCAGGCTGACCTGGAGAATGTCCTGCAAAGCCAGCTCGCGGCCAAGAGCGCCAACGCCGGCAAAACCGGGCAGGCCCTGCTGGCTGGCGGCGTTCTGGCCTTTCTCCTGCTCATTACTGTCTTTCTCTACCTCAAGCGGGAAAACTTTCGGCGCACGATCGCCGAAGCTGACCTCCGCCATCATCGCGACCACTTGCGGGATATGGTGGACGCCCGGACGGCCGAACTGGGCCGCTCAAACGAGCATCTCAAGAAGGAAATCAACGAACACCAACAGGCCAGGGAGGCGTTGATCCAGAGCCGGGAACGGCTCGATCTTGCTCTGATCTCATCGAGAATGGCCACTTTTGACTGGGACATCGTCAAGGACAAGCGCATCTGGAGTCATGGTGTACACAACCTGTTGGGAACCAATGAAGAAACCTTCACCGGAACCGCGGAAGAGTTCTTCCAGGTCATGCCTCCTGAAGATCGAAAGGTCGTCCAAGCCGCCCTGGCCCGGGCCATCGAAAGAACCGGGGTGTACGAGACGGAATACCGGGCGGTATGGCCCGATGGCAGCATCCGGCACATCGCCGCCAGAGGCAGAATCCATCGAGACGACGCGGGCCGTGCGGTATTGTTGACCGGGGTTTGCTGGGACATCACCGCGAGCAAACAGAAGGAAGAAGATCTGATAAGACTCAACCGCGCCCTGAAGGCGCTCCAGGAGAGCAGCCAGGCGATGACTCGCGCCGATTCGGAAACCGAATATCTCAAAGCGGTTTGCAGGAATCTGATCGCAAACTGCGGTTACTCGATGGCGTGGCTCGGCTTTGCCGAAGAGGACGAGGCCCGGAGCGTCCGTCCCGTTGCCCATGCCGGTTTCGACGAAGGCTATCTCGATACTCTCAAGATTACCTGGGCCGACAGCGAACGCGGGCGTGGTCCCACCGGTACCGCCATTCGAACCGGCAAACCGTGCGCTTGCAGAAACATGCTGGCCGATCCCGCTTTTGCGCCCTGGCGCGCGGACGCCCTCAAACGCGGTTACGCTTGTTCCCTCGTTGTGCCGCTGCTCTCCGAGGGCAAGGCCTTTGGCGCCATAACGATTTACTCGGAACGTGCCGATGCTTTTCCGGAAGACGAAATCCAGTTGTTGACCCAATTGGCCGAAGACGTTTCCAACTGCGTGCGCAGTTTGCGCGCCAATTCCGATCGGCAGCGGGCGGAGCGCCGCACCGAACTACTGGCCGAAGCGGCCAGCCGGCTGCTCACCAGCGATGAGCCGCAACGCACCGTCGATGAGCTATGCGGGAAAGTGCTCGAATTCCTGGATTGCCAGGTCTTCTTCAATTTCCTGGTGGACGAGAAGCAACAGCGCCTTCACCTCAATGCCTGCGCCGGCATCGAGCAGCGGGAGGCCGGGAACATCGAATGGCTTGACCATTGCGCCGCCCTGTGCGCCAGCGCCGTCCATGACGGCTGCCGCTTCGTCGCCGGGAACATCCAGCAATCGCCCGACCCGCGGACCGGCCTGGTCAAACCCTTTGGCATTGAGGCCTACGCCTGCCATCCGTTAAGGGTCGGCGGACAGTTTCTCGGAACCCTTTCCTTCGGCACCCGCGCGCGCAAGGCCTTCACGGAGGACGAATTGTCTCTTATGAAAGCGGTGGCCGATCTGGTCGTGACGGCGATAGAGCGGAAGCGGGCGCATGCCGCCCTCCAGTTGAGCGCCGAGGAAGCCAAGCGGTCCAATCGCGACCTGGAACAGTTCGCCTACATTGCCTCGCACGACCTCCAGGAGCCGCTGCGCGCGGTGGGCGGTTACGTGAAATTGCTGGAACGCCGCTTCCCCGAAAACATGGACCCCAAGGCCCTCGAATACATCAACGGCGCGGCCGAGGGCGCCGCCCGCATGGAGCGGCTCATCACCGATCTGCTCGCCTATTCCCGCGTCGGCACCCGCGGCGGGGTTTTCTCCATCGCCAGCCTGGATGCCATCCTGGAAGACGCTTTGCGGAACCTCCAAATCAGCATCGAAACCGCCCAGGCCAAAATCACCCGCGATCCCTTGCCGGCGCTGCCTGTGGATGCCACGCAGATGATGCAACTTTTCCAGAACCTCATCGGCAACGCGCTCAAGTTCCACGGCGAGCGCCCGCCGGAAATCCACGTCGGCGCCCGCCAACAGCCGGGCCGCTGGGTCTTCACGGTGCGGGACAACGGGATAGGCATCGAGCCGCAGTATTTCGAGCGCATCTTCCAGATATTCCAGCGCTTGCACACGCGCAATCGCTATCCCGGCACCGGCATCGGCCTGGCGATCTGCAAGAGAATTGTCGAGCGCCACGAGGGCGAAATCTGGGTCGAGTCCCAGCCGGGGCAAGGCTCAACTTTTTGCTTCTCACTGCCGGAAATCTCCGCTATAAATCAACACGACGTATGACAACACTCAACGCACACCCCGTTGAAATCCTGCTGGTCGAAGACAGCCCCAGCGACACCGAGCTGACGGTCGAGGCGCTCAAAGAGGCCAAAGTCCGCAATCACCTCAACATCGTCGAAGACGGCGTGCAGGCCCTGGAATTCCTTCGGCGCGAAGGCAAATATGGCGATGCCCCGCGGCCGGACCTTATCCTGCTGGACCTGAATCTGCCGCGCAAGGATGGCCGGGAAGTCCTGGCCGAGATCAAATCGGATGAAAGTCTCAAGACAATCCCCGTGGTGGTGATGACCACTTCGCGGGCGCAGCAGGACGTGCTCCAAGCCTATAAGCAGCACGCCAACTGCTATGTTACCAAGCCGGTTGATTTCGAGCAATTTCTCAATGTCGTCCCTGCGATTCAGACAGTAGAGGG
>PLGF01000011.1 GCA_003138485.1 Verrucomicrobiales bacterium
AAGGAATAATTGTCGTTGACCAGCTATCCCGTTTTTCAGAACCACCGTAATTTACCGTAATTTACCGTAATCTCCGTAACCAGCGAACTCCGCCCCAATCCTGGAAAACCTCACAGCCGTCAATTTAAGGTGCAAATAGCCGGCCAAAGCCCCGGTTTGATAACTTGCCAGAGCTTGCCAGAGGGTGAAACTCCGGAAACCAATCCCATCAAGGGAAGCCGACTTTCCTCGCGCAGAGTCGCGGAGGCGCAGAGGAGGACATTTAACCTCGGATGTCACTGATTTCACGAATTAAGAACTCCCAATCCGTGTCCATCCATCCGTGTTTATCTGTGGTTAAAGGCTTTTGTCCATCCATGGCGGGCCGGAAACGGGGCCAGCGCTCCGCGCAAGGGCGGATAAACAGCCGCGACAACCGGGGCATGGCGTGGTTCAAACGGGTTCACCGCCCAAACGCCCCGGCCCGCAGCCTTTCAAAGAACAAACCGCCCTCAGCCACTCCAACCACAATACGACATAAATTGCATTATGTAAGTATATTTTTTACCACGGATGGACACGGATGGACACGGATAATCAGGACAGGCTCTGACTTGAACAAAAGGGAACGAAGAGCACGAAGAGGAAAAGGCATCCTTGAAAATCTTGTCGGAACAAACACGCCTCCGGGCCAATGGACCGCGCCGCTCCGGCCAACCCTGGTCCCGAAGGGACACGCCGACAATAGCCCAACGCTTCAGCATTGGGGCTCCGCATCCGCGTCGCCCAAGTCCCGTGGGGACGGCCGAATGGGCGCCATGACGGCCAGCCGGGATAAACGGGGTGCTTTTTGGCCGTGGAACATCCGCCGTCGCGTGGCTATGGCGGGACAAGCGCGGAATGACGCGGATGTCAACCACGGCTCCAGGGCAATGAACCGCGCCGCTCCGGGTGTCGATTCAATTATCCGCACCAGAACCGCGCCCAGCCGCCCGCAGGTTCAAGACGTTTTACGTGATTCCGAGCACCCGCTTTAAAACCCAGTTGAGCAGCACGATTCTCAGAATATGACAATGCCACGAAGCCGTTGCGGACTGGACAAAGCAGCTGTCAAAGGAAATTGCAAAGAGGCTTGAGGATGCTGGGTATCAATGAGGCGAAAGAAGGGCCGCGTGGGCCGGGGAGAAGGTGGCGTTGGCCTGGTGGCTGAGGGAACGCACGACGGTGCTGCTGCGGTGGGTAAGCCGGCGATTGGAGATGGGGCATTACAGCCGGGTGAGCAAAGTCGTCAGCCGGATGGCTCGAAGTCCCGGCCGGAAGCTGGGGAAATTGAAAGAGAAGCTGATGCAGTTGGATCGGTGAGGTTGAATGAGACATGGAAACGGTCACAATTCTAGGACTGACCCGTTGGCCTTGTTTTTAGATCATTCCTCGCCGCCCGCGCCCACTTACACGGCACAACAGCAACCCTACGGAACCCTCAACGAACTTCGAGCAAAATGAACCAGACTATGGGTTCCTGCTACTGCTATGCTACTGCTACCGACTTCTGGAAGTTTTACGAGCAACAACGCGAGCCTCAATTTGCGTAGCGGCGGACTGGCGTCCGCCGCCGATATGAAAGATGGGAATATGAACTTCAATAGCCAAGCGAACCGCGAACGAGAGGGGCTCCCTATAACCAGGTCACTGGTAAAAAATGCGGTGAACGCCAGTTCGCCGCTACGCGGATGTAGCGGCACTCTGGCGAGTGCCGCCATTGTCATTCTCTCCCTGCTGGCTTCCGTAAAGATCATAAATATATGATCAGTTTCTGAATACGCCCGGCTTGGCAGAAGCCTCGCCCTGCCGAGGCGTTGCTGGCAGATGGCGAGGCTCCCGAAGAGCCGTATGCCTGGCATCGCTACAAGAGCTGAGATACGCCCGCTCTTTTTGATTACTTGAGTTCTTCCTTTCAAAGCGCCGGCAGGCCGGGTATTGGTGTGGTTTACCGACATGTTGAAGCCGACTTTTAATCCGCCAACCGCCAGGTGGCTGTTCGTCTGGCTCTGGGTTGGCGCCATCTTGGCCGGCTTTGCGGCTGCGGGATCCTCCGCGCAGACTCCGCCGGAGGTGCGCCGGGAATTTCGCGGACTTTGGGTTGCCACGGTCGATAACATTGATTGGCCTTCCCAACGGGGCTTGCCCACCGGCCAGCAGCAAACCGAATTGATCGCCCTGCTCGACCATGCCGCCGCGCTGCGTCTTAATGCCATTATCCTTCAGGTGCGCCCCAGTTGCGATACCTTCTACGAGTCGAAGATTGAGCCTTGGTCGGAGTACCTCACCGGCCAGCGGGGCAGGGCGCCCTCTCCTTTCTACGACCCGCTCGCCTTTGCCGTATCCGAAGCGCACAAGCGCGGACTGGAGCTTCACGCCTGGTTTAATCCTTATCGTGTCAGCAAGCACGGCACGAACACGCCGGCCTCCAGCCAGCAGTCCGCCTTTCCCCACCCTGAATGGGTCCGCGCCTACGGCAATTCCGACTGGCTCGACCCGGCCGAGGAGGGAACCCGCCAGTATTCGTTGAACGTCATCCTGGACGTCGTGCGCCGCTACGACATCGACGGAGTTCACTTTGACGATTATTTTTATCCCTACCCGGACAAGACCCAGACGGGCAGGGAACTGGACTTTCCAGACAGCGTTTCCTGGGGACGTTATCAGGCGGGAGGGGGAAAGCTCTCGCGGGCGGATTGGCGGCGGGAGAACGTGGACCGGTTTGTGCAGGCGGTTTACCAGGCGATCAAGAAAGAGAAGCCGTGGGTCAAATTCGGCATCAGCCCCTTCGGCATCTGGCGTCCGGGCAATCCGCCGCAAATCACCGGCCTGGACGCCTGCGACAAACTCTTTGCCGATTCGCGCAAATGGTTCGCCGAGGGATGGGTCGATTACCTTGCGCCGCAACTTTACTGGAGAATTGACGACAAGCCGCATAGCTTCCCGGTGCTCTTGCGGTGGTGGGCGGCGCAAAACACCCGGCACAGGAATCTCTGGCCCGGCATGCAGGTCACAGGCTGGAAGGAGCCGGGGGACGACGTCACGGAGACCGTGAGAGAAATAGGATTGACTCGCGGCCAGGCGGGGGCGTCGGGGAACCTCCTCTGGCACGCCAGGCCGCTGCTGCGCGACGAGCATGGAGTGGCGGGCGCGCTGCAACGCGGGGTTTACGCGGCGCCGGCGCTGGTTCCGGCTTGTCCCTGGTTGAGCGGCGACCGGCCCGTCCAGCCGCTCTTGCGGGCCGCTCAGGACCGGGGCGAACTGAACTTGAACTGGCAATCCACCAACGGCCCGGTCTGGCAATGGGTCTTGCAGAAGAAGGCTGCCGGCCTGTGGACAACCGAAATCCTCCCCGCGCAGACAACGTCCCTAACAATTCAAGCCGGTCCGGCAAACATGCCCGAAGTCATCGCCCTCTCCGCCGTCAATCGGTTCGGCAACCTGAGCACCGCGGCGATTTGGCGGGGGTCGCCGGGGAATTGATCGGGGATTTCAACATCACGCTGACGGCCTCCAGGACCTTCCGATGCGCGCTGGTGAAGGGGAGCCTCCCGGCCTCCTCGATTGTTTTCCAGGCGCCGCGGAGGCCGCGCTGATGTATGAGAGTGGCGCGGAAGGCCTCAAGCAGAATCCTATTGTTCGTGATCGTGTGGCGGACCCGGCAAAACGGGCCGCCCGGCGCGATCGAATAGGGCGCGGTCTTCGCGGCGGGATTTTTGGTGTTGACCGGGATTTCAATGTTGGGGAATTCCCACAAGCCGCCATTCACCTCTCCATGCGGACGCCGCCGCACGAGACAGCGGACGCCGCGGCGCACGACGAACGCAATGAAACGGCGCCGGCGCACGGGAGTCCGCGGGGCTGGGGCAGGGAACTCGCCCACGCGCTTCTCGCGCCGGGCAAAACAATCGCGGCGCACGGGGCACGCGGCGCATTTGGGCTGGCGCGGCAGGCAGACCAGCGCGCCCAATTCCATCAGGGCCTGGTTCAGTTGCGACGGCTCGATGCCGCGCACGGAGACCAGCTCCCGCGCCAGCGCCCAGAGTTTGGTGTTGACTGCTTTGCCTCGCGGGTTGCCGGCGACGCCGAAGAGACGGCTTAACACGCGCATCACGTTGCCGTCCAGAATGGGCGCGGGTTGGTTGAAGGCGATGCTGGCGATGGCCCCGGCGGTATAACGGCCCACGCCGGGCAGGGCCAGGAGGTCCTCGAAAGCTTCGGGAAAACGGCCGGCGCGGCCGTTGACGATGTGGCGGGCGGCGGCTTGGGCGTTGCGAACGCGCCGGTAATAGCCCAGTCCCTCCCACAGTTTAAGGATTCCCGCCAGCGGGGCGCGGGCGAAGGCTTCCACCGTGGGCAGCGCGCGCATCCATCGTTCAAAATACGGGATGACGGTCTTGACCTGCGTTTGCTGGAGCATGATTTCAGAAATCCAGACCGCGTAGGGGTCCCGGGTGCGGCGCCAGGGAAGGTCGCGGGCGTTCCGGGCGAACCAGGCGGTCAGTTTGGTCGCGATGCGGCGCATGTTGCGGTGGGACATTTAAACTGGAGCGCTGCGTTTGAACAGGCGGAAAGAAATTGCAAGGGTTTAGCCCGCGGAACACGCAGGATGACGCAGAAAGAGGAGTCTGGCGTTTCCTCCATTCTTTCCGTGTTCTGCGGGCAAAAACTTTGTCCATTCGTGTTCATTCACGGGCGTCCGTCCAGGAGGATCGGCTCCCGCTGGTCTCCCCTGCAAATGACGTGATGGATCGCCCCCGGAAATTCAACGCGCATCTGGCGCGGCATGATCCCAGCCAGCCCCGGCCCCCGCAGCCGCGCAAGCCCAAAAGCGAACAAAGCCGTGGTCCCCTTTTGTACGGGTCCCAAAAATCTATTGTCCAAGCGACACCTGATAAAACTTCAGCGGATTGCCGGGCAGCGAGGTGTCGGTATTGGCGTCCATCCAAATCTGCACGGGCTGGGTCAAGGTTAGGTTTGTCAGCGTGACCCATGAGTTGGAATCGCTCAGATTCGTGGTGCTTTGGATGATGTAATTGCGGCCAACCGCCCCTTGAATGATGACTCCCGGAAATCGTCCCAGGGAAATTCCGGCAGGTTCGACTATCAATTGCGCGGGCGCGTTGGTTGCACTCCCGAACGGGCTTGACACGACCACCGAATAAAGCCCGGCGTTCGTGGCTTGGATGTTCGTGAGGGTCAAAGTTTGGTTGGTCGCGCCGGCAATGACGTTGTCGTCGTCAATCCACTGGTAATCCAATGGACCGGTTCCCCATGCATCCACACCGAGCGTGGCATCTGTGCCCAAATACGCAACCGCCCCGGTAAAAGGGGACGCAATGTAGGGATACAGGCACAGGACTGCATTTGAACTGATGCTCACGCCAAAGGCGTTGGTCACGACAACAGAATACGTTCCCAATGCGTTTTGGGTAACGTTGGTAATCGTCAATGTGGTGGAGGTGGCTTGCGCAATCTCCGTTCCATTGCTTGACCATTGGTAGGCCAATGGAATCGCGCCGGCGGCGGCTACACTAAACGTCGCGGTGCCGTAAGCATTCACCACCACGGACTGAGGTTGGTCAATTATCGTCGGCACTTCGCTCGTCAGATTGGTTGCTGTTGGCGCGCCAGGCACATTCCAATCAAAGGATTCCCCTGGCCAACCCCCGGTGTGGGGCATTGTTACTATGCCTGGGTCAAGCTTCATTATAAATCCATTCGTTGCGGCGACTTCAGCAACTATATCAGGTTGCTGAAGAATCATGAAATTGAAGTCAGCAAGGCCGCCGAGCTGAATCGTGGAAGGATAATCTGTGAATGTTAACGTGGAAAACATATAAGGCGGAACACCATACCAAGGAGCTGCAAGTATATACGAAAATGTTCCCGTAAGCGTTTGACCGCCCGTGACAAGCGAGTAGGAGCCAGACATAGGCAATCCAGATGTCCAAATGTATCCGTCAAGGGTGTACACCCCTTCAGCAGGGTCCCACGTCACAGGCTGCGGGCCGGTGTCAAACGACAAGCTGCCGCCGCTGGGAGCCAGAGTGACCGTGACAATTCCCGACACTTCCGTTGGCGGATTTGTGGACTCGCCCGGAACTATTTGGATATCCTCAAATTGAATGTTGGTCGCGGTGGGAATATAAAGAATTGTTCCAACCTGGCGAAGTGTGCCGCCTACAGGGTCGAGATAAATCGTTTCAGACAGGCTGTTAAACTCCAGTTCAAAACCACCGGAAAAAAATCCGCTGCTTGAGCTCGTCGTCGGGGCATTCACATCCTGGGCTGTCATTGACATGGCGCCGTTGAGGGGAGCTGACAATTCATAGACTTGTATTTGAGAAAAGGCGTTCATTGCCAGCACAACGATTCCGGTCAGTATTCCGAATAATATTTTAGCATTCATACAGTTTTCTCTGGAGACTGTTAAACACCGTTAAACACCGTGCGCTCATGGGCCTCTTTCGCACCGCAGTCCAGCTAGTGACCCGCCAGCACCTGATAGAATGGGGATCCGGCTCCCGGCAAAGCGGTGTCGGTATTGCTGTCAATCCAAATCTGGACCGGCTGGGTTAATGTGAGGTGCGCCACCGTGGCCCAAGGGTTGCCACCGCCCAGGTTCGTTGTGCTCTGGATGATGTAGTTATCTCCAATCATACCCTGGATCATTATGCCCGGGAATAGGCCAAGGGAAACCCCGACAGGCTCGACCACAACTTGCGCGGGCGCATTTGTGGCGCTGCCCAAAGCACTGCTGACGACCACCGAGTAAAAGCCGGCGTTTGTAAATTGGATGTCCGTCAATGTCAATGTCTGATTGGTCCCATCGGAAATGGGGCTGCCACCTTCGAACCATTGATAATACAAGGGCGGGGTTCCCCATGCACCGACAGTTAAAGTGGGGCTTTGCCCCATATACGTGACCGCGCCTGTGAACGGGGTTTCTATATGCGGAGGCATCGAAAGAACGGCATTGCCGATTGTGGCCGCAGCAAGATCATTGATGATAAGAACGGAATACGTTCCCAAGTTTGTTGGCGTCACATTGGAAATCATCAAAATGGAAGAAGTTGCTCCCGATATGTTGCTTCCGTTTAATTGCCATTGGTAGGTCAAAGGCGAACTGCTCAAGGCGGTTACAGCAAACACGGCGGTGCCGTTGGCATTAACCACCACGGACTGAGGCTGGTAAAGTATAGTCATCCCTCCATACCCCACATTGTTTGCGTTTACCGGCTCAATAGAACCACCCCACTCGAAGGCTTCTCCTTGCCCAACGATTGCCTCTTCGTAGTTGTCGCCGTTGGGGAAATCGATTGTGCCCGGGCTCAATTGTATCTCGAATCCGTTAGGCGCTTTAAAGTCAGCAACAATTCCAGGGGATGGAAACCACGCCGAAGTATTAAAACCGGAAAATCCGAGGCCGTCCAGGCTCAGTCCGATGGTGGATGGATAAGCTGCCGCCCAGATCGTGCTGAAGATGGAAGCTTCACCTTGATTATCACTACATCTTATAGTATAGGAAAATGATCCGGTATATGTCTGGCCACCTGTAACGACGGTGTAGGAACCGGTCATGGGAAAACCGTTTAAAAGGAGCGCATTAACGGAATACGTCGATGAGGCCGCGTTCCAAGTTGCAGGTAGTATGCCTGTATCAAACGACAAGCCGCCGCCGCTGGGAGCCAGATTGACCGTGACATTTCCCGACACTTGCGTTGGCGGACTTGGAAACCGCCCCGGGACTGTTTGGGTTTCTTGAAACTGTATGCTTGCAGCCGTTGGAGTACAGGAAATTGTTCCAACCTGGCGAATTGTTTTGCCCACGGGGTCGAGATAAATCGTCTCAGACAGGTGGTTAAACTCCAGGTTAACACCTCCGGAACTACCCGCTGGGCCGTTCACATCTTGAACACTCAGGCTCATGACGCCGCCCCAAGGAGTCGATAATTGGAAGATTTGGGCGCGGCCATTCATAGCCAACCCCAGTATCAAAATAAGAATCGCAAACCATCTTATTGTCTTCATTTCATAATCTCACCGTGGGCGTGGCGCGGAACATCCCGCCCCGGCCCAGCTTGTCAATTAGCCTGGCGAAAACCGATCATCGCCGTTCTGAAATTTGATTATCCCATAAACGCCTGATGAAGTCAAGCGACATTGCTTGAAGCTTGAGCGACGCGGGACAGGGAATGTTGGGGTCGCCTCGCCGAGACGACCGCCCGGAAAGAACCTCTTGCGGACGGCTCGGCGAGCCGTTTCTACCATTCGTGCCTGACGCATTACTGAGCGCGCGCTTGTGATCGCCGCAGGGACGCCGGTTGTCCAACGCCCCCCCACGATCACCCTCACCTTTTCTCTGGCACCGGCTCTTGGATACGGGTTTACTTTGGGAGTTTTTCGCCGAAGGTGGGGCTTGCGGGGTCGAGGTCGATGCCTGCCAGGTCGGGGCGAAATTCGGTGCGGGTCACGGCGCCCGCTATCGGCTTGTACCCGTCTGGAAAGCCATCCGGGTAACGGCGCTTCCTTTCCTTGATGACCGGAGCAGGAGTGGTGGGTGGCTGGCGTGCTGATGGCAGGACCAAGCGAGACTACCGCTTCGACAATTTCAGATGAAGAAAGTGTTGACGATTCTCCAGGGAGAAGCAATCAACGGGCAAGGCACATCGCAGGAATCCAATTCTATTTTGAGTCTTTTTTGGTCAATGTCTTTAATGTGACCGTCGCTCGAAACGAGCATTGTGGCACCGGATAAAGCAGCCTCAGCCACGATGAAAGAATCGTGGATTTCTTCATCGGGAATCAATCCACTGGCCCGAATTTTGCGCCCGATTTCTGCTACAATGCCGTGGCCGACAGGGATGCAATTCACAGGAACAAATCCCCAGGGATTCAATATGTTGGAAAGGGCCTTTTCCGCAATCATCTGTTCCTTCAGATCACCCGATTTAGTCATCTTCCGCAACTCAATGATAACAGTTGGAAGAACAACGATACTGGAATTTGGAATGCGTTTTGCAATTGTTTCGAGGCAATCAATGACAACCTCAAGCTTCCGCACCAGATCAAAAAGAACGTTCGTGTCAACGGCGATTGACGTGAGCCTTGGCATTTATACATCCCCCATAAACCATCGCCAATCCCTCTTTCAAAAGTTCATCACGTTCTGAATCAGAAATGCCATTTGCCTCCGCTCTGAGCTTTTCAGCCATGACGGTGCCAGCCGTTTTACGCTTCGGCTCTTTAGCTTGTGCCTTTGTGGTTGCCATAATTATCTCATGTTTCCGCGTTGTGGTAACATCCAGTGACGGGAACAAATTGTCAACATCCATTTCCGCCTCGCGGTAATGGCCTGCCAAACCCGCCCGATGCCGCCACGATGTTCGAAAGCGGGTCTCCTTTGAGCCGGGCCGCCAACTCCTTTTCCGTTCATCCCATCACCTTGAGCCTGGCGGCCACCAGCCCTTCTGCCCGAACCTCCACGGCTTCTTGCACGGCTTCACCGTAATGGGTTTACTTTTTGAGTTTTTCGCCGAAGGTGGGGCTTGCGGGGGCGAGGTCGATGCCCGCCAGGTCGGGTCGAAATTCGGTGCGGGTCACGGTGCCCGCTATCGGCTTGTAAAGACCGTGCATGGGATTCTTTTTACACCAAGCAAACGAAGAATCTTTTCATGCACCCTCATCCCGCCGGACAATTGAGCCTGTCCTGATAATCCGTGTCCATCCTTGTCGCGCCGGAGCGGCGCGAAGGCGTGAACGCGGGTCACGGTCCCGCGGGAGACGGAACAAATCATTGGGCTGCACCGCTTGCGGATACCGCCGGCCGCTCCCGGATTAGGATTAAAAGATTACTTGCACAATGCAAGTTGTGTGGCATAGTGGCGCCGGTGGTTGAGGGCGGTTTGTTCTTTGAAAGGCTGCGGATTGGGGCGTTTGAGCGGTGAACCCNNGCCGGCCCCGTTTCCGGCCCGCCACCTGGCGCATTGTGCCAGTATGGATACCAGTTGTGGCTTCTCCAAGCACGGCGAAAATCCAGGTAAATCAAGGCAAATACCCCTCCCCCGGCCGGCAAGTTAATACAGATCAAACTCCGCTCGCGCAAAGCGGTGTGAACAAATTATTGGCTG
>PLGF01000022.1 GCA_003138485.1 Verrucomicrobiales bacterium
ACACCTGTATGACACCTGTATCCCCATGTCCCTCAAATCAGACTTGCGTAATCCGTCCCAAGTATTTCCGGTCAAAGGGCCGCCCGCTTGGCAAATCAAAGCCAAAGCGATCCCTTCACGGAATTGAGCAAGCTGGTCCGTTCACTGCCTTACGGCACGATAGAATCGTCGGTTCTGATTAGCGGCGCCCGTGTCGGTGGTCAGCATTATGCCAGCCTCCGGGATTGTGTTGGATAAAATGGGCGACCAACTGACCAGGTTTGAAGAGGCCTGGATCACACACCCGCTTCCCGACTGGCCGTTCACGACAAACTGGGCCGTCCCGTTGCTCAAAGTCATTCCAGTTAATTGAAGCGGAGTGAGCAAAATGGATGCCGCCCGATAGAATCGCCGACTATAGTTGGCCACGTTCGGATCAACGATGGTCACGGAACCATTCGTCGGGATTGTCTTGATGGATATGGACGTCCACGCGAGAAGATTCGATGAAGCTTGGATAACATAGTTGCTTCCGACCAGGCCTTTCAAAACAAGTTGGAATCCGCCGCCAGCCGCCGCCATGCCGGCCAACTGCGGGGGCTGGGTGTAGATCGCGGTGACGGAGTTCGTCAGGGCGTTGCTGATGGTGACAACTTGACTGGACGGGGTTTGCCAGGCAAGAAGCGTGCCGCCAAGAACCGTGTTGAATCCAATGGTATGCGTGCCGGGCAAAAGGCCGGAGAAGGTGGCGCCGCTGGCCTGAAACATTCCGCCATCCACCTGCCATTTCGCTCCGGACGTGACAACGGCGGCGGGAAGAATAGTCACTTGCAGAGAACCGGTTTGCAACACGTAGGTTCCAGCCGCCAGGGTTGTTTGACCGTTGGTGATGTTTACCATCTGGCTGGACGGGGCCGTCCAGCCGGAGATGGGCAGGAAGGAGACAGACTGCGGGCCTACAGGCAAGCCTGTGACAATCGCTCCGTTGGTCTGCCAGACGCTGCCGCCTGCCTGCCATTGCGCGCCGGCATTCATGGCGCCAGCAGGCGAAATCATCACTTGCAGCGAGCCGGCGTTCGCAATGGCGACCGCGTAATTGCCCGTCAGCAGTGTCGTTTGGTGGGCGGTCACGGGAACCGTTTGCACCGCGGGCGTGGTGAATCCGGCAATGTTGTTGAAGCTAATGGCATGGTTCCCCGGCACAAGGCCGGATAGGAGCGCCCCGTTCGTCTGGGGCGTCCCGCCATCAAACTGCCAGGCTGCCCCCCCGGAAATCGCGTTGGACGGAGCGATCATCACTTCCAAGCCGCCCGTTGGGAGGGGACTGTTGGTGGAAAGGCCCATGCGGATGGCGTTGTTTTGAGCATCCGCCACATAAACATCACCGTAGGCGTCCACCGCCACGCCGTAAGGCAGGTTGAAGCTGGCATTGGCGCCGGTCCCATCGGCGCTGCCCTGTGATCCGCCGCCGATGGTGGAAACCATCCAGTTTGATCCAGAAGGCGTCAGTTCCCGAATGGCGTCGTTGAACAAATCGGCCACATAAACGTTGCCGTTGGTGTCCACCGCCACACTCACCGGCACGTCAAACTCAGCGTTTGTGCCCAACCCGTTGGAGAGGCCGGACATGGGCTGGCCGGCGATGGTCGTCACCACCCAGTTGGTCCCCATCGGGGTGATTAAACGGATCGCGTCGTTGAATTGGTCCGCCACAAAGACGCGCCCGCCGGTGTCCACCGCGACACCGTAGGGGCCGCGAAATTGCGCCGCCGTGTTGGTGCCGTCGTTATCACCCCAAACGCCGCCAGCGATGGTGGTCACGATCCAGTTGGTCCCGGCCGGCGTTATTTTCCGAATGGCATTGTTCCCCTCATCAGCCACGATGATGTTGCCGCCGCCATCCACCGCGATCCCGGTCGGATCGGAAAAGCGGGCGCCGCCGTTGGTGCCGTTTTGGTAGCCGGGAAGGCCAGCCTTTCCGGCGATGGTGGACACGACCCAGTTCGTCCCCGCCGGCGTGATCTTGCGGATGATGTCATTGTACAGGTCGGCCACATAGAGATTGCCGGAGCTATCAACTGCAATTCCAGTCGGGCCGGAAAACTGGGCGCTGCTGTTTGTGCCATCCAGGCTTCCCGGCCCGCCGCCGGCGATGGCGGTCACGATCCAGTTGGCGCCGAGCGGGTTGATTCTAAGTATGAGATTGTTGTTTTGATCGGCGACATAGACGTTGCCGGCGCCGTCCGCGCCCACTCCGGTCAGGTATTCAGACTGCGCGTTTAAGTTGAAGGCGTTGGCCGATCCTTGCGGTCCGCCGGCGATGGTGGTGAAAGTGTAGTATTGAGCATGGAGAGACGGCCCGATCAGCCCTGTGGCCAGCAAGCATCCGGTGAGCAGCAGTGTTTTAATGGTCTTCATAACTTTTTTTGGGTTTTACGATGATATCAAGCAATGTCTTTCTGTTCATAAAAAGGCAGGGCGATGCCGCCCTGCCTTGAGAGTTGTGAGT
The DNA here is from genome assembly GCA_003138485.1 of Verrucomicrobiales bacterium. Taxonomy (GTDB): domain Bacteria; phylum Verrucomicrobiota; class Verrucomicrobiia; order Limisphaerales; family Palsa-1400; genus PLGF01. The sequence continues at coordinate 2,489 of PLGF01000022.1, forward strand.
CGAAACGGTGTTCCTAGCGGCGAAGCTTGCGAGAAAACAAGCCCAAGCCAAGGAAAGCTCCGCCCAGACAAGCCAGGGTCGAACCGCCATCTGGAACGGGTTCCTGCGCCGCTGCTGATGAGTCAAAAACGAAGGTCGCTCCGCTTTGGCTCAGGTTGACGTTCCAAGTTCCTTCGGTCGGCGCGTAGCCCGTGACCATCGCCATGCCTTTGCCGCCGATATCCCATTCATCCAGGGTGGAATTAAAAAACGCCGAGTCGCTGGTGGCATCGAAGCTGTAAACCTTCGAGCCGTAGTTGAATGTCCACAACGGAGTGATGGACTGGGTTGGCGGCTGAAATACGAAGCCGTTAAAGTCAATGAGCGTGCCAAGGGGCACCGGGGCGTAGGTTCCGTAAGGATCGTTCACCAACGGGGTGATCACGCTAAAGGATGTAGCGGTCGCCAGTTGGCTGCTGTTAATGGTAACTCCCGCGGCGCCGAAGCCGATGGAACCTGTGACGTAGGGACTCGAATTGGCCTGGGCGCTGGAGGCAGCCAGGCAAACGGCGCAAATGGCCGCCCCACATATAGTTGTGGGTATTATTCTGATAATGCGTTTCATATTCTTTATGTCTTCTATCATTCTCGATGTTCAATTTCGGATATGTTGAAATCATGTCTCACCACGGTTTCATCCGATTTTCTCGCACACTTATACGTCTGGAGTTGGCTGGTTGCTATGGGGTGTAACCCTAACATGAACCGCATCAGCGCGTATCGAGTGTGCGATTCATCTGATTCGTAGTCCTGCTTTGGCCGGGCTTGGCTGCTTTTTGGGCTTATGAAGTTTCTCATGGGGATAACACCCCATAGCAAACGCCCGTTGGCCACACTATTCTGGTCAAATGAAATGCGGATATTCGAGGTTTATAGTGGCTAACAGACAGCCTTCGGAGGGTCGTTCAGAACGCTTCAATGGCCGGCTGGAATCGCGTTTTCATGGCGTAAGCTGTTCAAACAAAGCAGGTTGTACTCGATTGCCTCCGATATTCGACCGCAGCGGGGCGCGAGCTGTCGGCTCGAAAAGCCGCCCCGCTGCTCGCTTTACCCTGCTGCTTACCCGTTAAAAACCTCGAAGAACCTGAAATGCAAATGGTGCCCCCAGGCACGATACAGTTTGAATCGTGCGCCGTCACCAGACTCTATAATTTCTCTATGAACTATTCCTATATTAGCGGTTCGCCTTGCGAAAGCTTCGAGGGTCTTTCCAGGGTTGCTGCAGCGCGAAGCCGGGTTCCATCGTGGAAGCGCGCGCTTGATATAATTTGTGTCCTGATCGCGTCAATTTTGTGGGCGCCGGCGTGGTTGATGATCGGGTTATTCATTAAAATCGTTTCTCCCGGCCCCGTCCTTTTCAAGCAGGAACGCATTGGCCACATGGGCAAACAATTCCGCTGCCTGAAATTCCGCACCATGGCCGTCAATGCCGATTCAGGCGTTCATCAGAGGCATTTTCAGCAATTGATGAGTTCCAACCAGCTGATGAGAAAACTCGACGGGGTCGGTGACAGTCGGCTTATTTCCGGCGGTTTGTGGCTCCGGTGCTTGGGAATTGATGAGTTGCCCCAACTTATCAACGTCCTCCGTGGGGAGATGAGTCTGGTCGGACCGCGTCCCTGCGTCCCTTACGAGTATGAGATGTTTCAGCCGCGTCATCGCCAGCGATGCGAGACGCTGCCCGGCCTGACAGGTCTGTGGCAGGTCAACGGCAAGAACAGAACCACCTTCGAGAAGATGATCGAACTGGATCTGGCCTACGTTGAAAAGAAATCCTTTTTCCTGGATCTCAAGATCATGGTTTGCACGGTCCCAGCGATCCTCCTTCAAGTGTGGGACCTTAAAATTGCGGGAAAAGCCCCGGCGTTGGCGGCAAGGAACCTAACCGCTTTGCGGCCTGCTCCTGAATCGGCGATTGGCTATGTAAACTGCCCTAACATGGAAGCCAGATGAGTAAACTGATTAATGTCGGAGTCGTCGGTTGCGGGTACTGGGGGCCAAATCTTGTCCGCAATTTCCGCTCATTACCCGGATGCAATCTGAAAATGATGTGTGATGTCAGCGCAGCGCGGCTTCATAGCCTCAAAGCCCTGTATCCCGGGGTCATGGCGGAGAGGAGCTTCGGGCACATGCTCAACGGAGTCGGATTGGATGCGGTAACGGTGGCGACTTCTGTCAAATTACACTTTCCCATGGCCAAGGCCGCGTTGCTGGCCGGCAAACATGTCTTGATCGAAAAGCCGATGGCGGCATCCGCCGCCCAATGCGAGGAGTTGATTGAGATTGCCCGCCAAAAGGGCCTCGTGCTGATGGTCGGCCACACCTTTCTTTATTCTCCGGCCGTCAGGAAAATCAAAGAGATCATTGACCGGGGGGATCTGGGGCAAATCCGCTACATCTCCGCGCGGCGTCTGAACCTCGGCCTATATCAGAAGGACATCAACGTGGCCTGGGACCTGGCGCCGCATGACATTTCGATCATCCTTCATCTAGTGGGGCAACTTCCCGAAAGCGTCAACTGCTCCGGCAGCGCCCACATCACCCCGCAGATTGAGGATGTCACTTTGATGACATTGATATTCGGCAAGGATCGTTCAGCCATCATTCACAGCAGTTGGCTGGATCCCCGCAAGGTTCGGGAGATGACAGTAGTCGGAAGCAAGCGAATGCTGGTTTACGACGATGTGGCCCCGCTGGAGAAAATCCGGATATTCGACGCCTGCGTGAAACGTCCGCCGCATTACGACACTTTCGCCGAGTTTCAATATGCCTACCATTATGGCGACATTTCCTCGCCATATTTGAACCAGGAAGAACCCCTCAAAGCGGAATGCCTGCACTTTCTTGAATGCATCCGGGAATCCAAAAGCCCCTTGTCCTGCGGCGCCCGGGGGCTGGAAGTGGTCAGAATTCTCGAAGCTTCATCGGCCTCATTGAAGCTGGGCGGCGGCGCCGTCCCCTTGGGCCGTTCACAGCCAACGCCTTCTGCCAATAACCGCCCAACACGGCCAAGCAGTCGCGGCTCATGCCGGACAAAAACCGCCCATGCTTTGTGCGCGTAAGGGTGGTTCACCCCATGTCCCTCAAATCAGACTTGATGCAGCCGTCGAAGTTTATCCCGGTCAATTTGCGGCCCGCTTGGCGAACCAATGCCGCTTTTTCTTGGAGGGGAGAACGGAGCCTTTTGAATTCTCTTTAACCGCGGCCAAGGTACAGGGGTCAAACCGTACTAATGTAATATTATATGTTTCGGTGTTGATTTGCTGG